>CAIRHD010000396.1 GCA_903878265.1 uncultured Bacteroidales bacterium
CCGAAATGGATGTTTATTGGGAAAAAGCTAAAAAAGTGGAAGGATAAACATGCCAAATATTGATTCTGCTTTTTTGCAAAACAAAAAACCCGCTTCGTAAATCACGAGCGGGTTTTTTTATTTAATGAATGTGGTTAAGGCATAACAGGCACTTGCTTAGCTTCGGCAGATACTTCGCCGGTGAGTGCTTTCAGGAAGGTTGTAATATCGCTGATTTGCTCTGTTGTAAGTTCTTTGTTCAATTGTGCTTTTGCCATCAACGGCACCATTTTATCAAGATCCTTCACGCTGCCATCGTGCAAGTATGGCCATGTTTCGGCTATATTGCGGAGTGTTGGCACTTTGAACATATATTTATCGGCTTCGTTTTTAGTAAACTGCATCCTGCCTAAGTCGTCAACAGTGCTACCTGTCAAATCCTTGTGCGTGCCGAAAAGCGGATATTTCTGGAACATATTTCCACCTAACAAAGGGCCGATATGGCATGCATTACAACCAGTTTCAATAAATGTTTTTAGTCCTTTCAGCTCTGTTTCGTTAAGAGCTGTAAGGTCGCCACCAAGAAAAACATCGAATTTGCCTGGTGTAAGCAGTGTGCGCTCAAAAGCAGCTATGGCTTTTCGCATGTTGGTAAATGTTACTGCTGGTTTTTCGTTAGGGAAAGCCGCTTCGAACATTTTCTTATATCTTTCGTTCTTCGTCAAGCGGGCAATTACCTCTTTTTCGTTGGGCATGCTCATTTCTGCCGGGTTCATCACCGGGCCACCGGCTTGTTCTTCAACATCTTTCATCCGTCCATCCCAAAACTGCAAAAAATGTAAAGCAGCATTAAAAGTGGTTGGGGAGTTGCGAGTACCTAACTTTCCATTGTCGCCGGGGCTGGTTGGTTTATTATCAACTCCGAAGGTTGCTATATTGTGGCAGGTGTTGCAGCTTTCGGTATTGTTCTTCGAAAGCCTGTTGTCGTAGTAAAGTGTTTTTCCAAGCAACACTTTTTCGGGAGTAACTGCATTGTCGGCATTTAAAGCCTCTTTGGGCAAAGGTTGATACATGTTTTTAGCTAACAGCAAAACTGAATCGGCACTAACGCTAGAAGATTGTTCCTTGTTTTGGGTGTTCTTACAGCCAAAAGTAAAGGCCATAATCGCAAGAATGGCAATAGCAAATGTTTTTTTCATATTTTTTATGGTTTAAAATCATAACAAAGGTAAAGCTAAATGAATGAATCTGTTTGTTATAGATGTCAATTTATATTCATTCTAATTTGTTCGAAAATTTATTGGATTTAGTGAATACTTCATGCAATATTTTTCTTGTTTCATTGATTTCCGATGGCAATTTGTTTCCTAAAAAAGGCTTTGTACTATCTGTTTAAAAGAAAATTGTATTCATGATTAGCATGGTTTCAATACAATAAAACTTTGCTAAATGGTTTCTTTCTATTCTTCGCTCATCAATTATCGGGACTTACCGCTTGAATATTTCCTTATCTTTGCACCTTGGAAGACCATTAATAAAAGGAAAAATCTAATTACAAAGCTTTTATGTCGGAATCGAAGAGGATTAAGATAATAGATTTACTCAAAACACCTGAAAAAACAGGAATAGGAAACAGCGCCACCATCAAAGGTTGGGTCCGCACCAAACGAGGAAACAAAAATGTTGCTTTTATTGCGCTCAACGATGGCTCAACAATCCATAGCATTCAGGTGGTGGTTGACTTGGCAAATTTTGACGAGGAAATGCTGAAGCAAGTCAATACAGGTGCTTGCCTTTCGGTTAGTGGTTCGTTGGTCGAGTCGCCAGGCTCAGGGCAGTCGGTGGAAATTCATGCTACGCATATTGAGGTTTACGGCAGTGCCGACCCCGATATTTATCCTTTGCAGAAGAAAGGCCACACTCTTGAATTTCTCCGCGAAATTGCGCATTTAAGGCCGCGTACAAATACGTTCGGCGCTATTTTTCGCTTACGGCACAATATGGCTTATGCTATTCATAAGTATTTCAACGACAAAGGCTTTTACTATGTCCACACGCCTATTATCACCGGTTCCGATGCCGAAGGCGCTGGCGCGATGTTTAAGGTAACAACTTTGGATTTGAATAATTTGCCTAAGACCGAAACTGGCGAAATTGACCACACCCAGGATTTTTTCGGGAAAAGCACCAACTTGACCGTTTCGGGACAGCTCAATGGCGAATTGGCGGCTTTGGCTTTATCCGAAATTTATACTTTCGGGCCTACTTTCAGGGCCGAAAACAGCAATACGCCACGCCATCTTGCCGAGTTTTGGATGATAGAACCAGAAATGGCTTTTTACGATATTGAAGACAACATGGATCTGGCAGAAGATTTTCTGAAATATTTGATCCGTTATGCCCTTGATAATTGTTATGACGACCTCGAATTTTTACAGAAAATGTATGATAACGAGCTGATTGAAAGGCTCAACTTTGTTACAAACAATAAATTTGAAAGGCTTGCCTATACACAAGCTATCGAAATCCTGATGGCATCGGGACAAAAATTCGAGTTTCCTGTCGAATGGGGCGTTGACCTGCAGTCGGAACATGAACGCTACCTGGTTGAAAAAGTTTTCAAAAAACCGGTTATCCTCACCGATTATCCCAGGGATATCAAGGCGTTTTATATGAAACAAAATGAAGATGGGAAAACGGTAAGGGCGATGGATGTCCTTTTTCCTCGCATCGGTGAAATAATTGGAGGTTCGCAACGCGAAGAAAACCTCGAAAAGTTGATGGGCCGCATCCATGAGCTTGGCATCCCTGAAAAGGATATGTGGTGGTACCTCGAAACACGAAAGTTCGGCACTGCCCCACATGCAGGTTTTGGCTTAGGTTTCGAAAGGCTCCTGCTTTTTGTTACCGGTATGGCCAACATCCGCGATGTTATCCCATTCCCACGTACCCCTCAAACGGCTGAATTTTAATCCTGACTCAATTTCGTGAAGGTTTCACCTTTCATTTTCTTTATTAGTGAAAAAAATTTACCTTTGAACTAATGTTTTACACAAAAAATCACTAGAAATGCTCAATCAAAGCCTTCAACAGAAATTGCTCCAAAAGCTTTCGCCACAGCAGATATTGCTGATGAAGCTTTTACAAATTCCTTCGATGGCACTCGAACAACGGATCAAACAGGAAATAGAAGAAAATCCGGTTCTTGAAATTGACGAAGATTATGATAAGGAGGAGGAAAACACAACCGATGATTACGAAGATTCTGCAAAAGAAAGTACCGATGATTCTCAAAACGATGTGGATATCCATGATTATCTGGACGATGATGACATTCCGGCATACAGGCTGAATGCTGGAAACACCTCCGCTAATGATGAACATAAGGAAATCCCGATGGCTGCCGATACCGGATTTCTTGAGTCGCTGCTTTCGCAACTCGACATCAAAAACCTGCCTTTGCATAAGCAGGTTATAGGAACGACAATAATTGGGAACCTTGATGAGGCAGGTTACCTTCAGCGCGATTTAACTGCCATGGTCGATGACTTGGCTTTTACGCAAGGCGTTACGACCAATTTGGCAGAAATCGAGCAAATGCTAAAAGTTGTACAGGGTTTTGAACCGGCAGGTGTTGCGGCGAGAACCCTACAAGAATGTTTGATACTGCAACTCAAACGAGCCGATCCTTCTCCAGCGGTAAAGTTGGCAGTTACCATTTTAGACCGTTGTTTTGATGAGTTTACCAAGAAACATTACGATAAAATACTCAAGCGTACCCATTCGGAGGAAGATGAATTAAGGGATGCCATTAGTGAAATATTAAAGCTCAACCCTAAACCTGGCAGTGCTTTCGGATCGTCGCCATCAGGAAGCCAATATGTAATCCCCGATTTTATCATCGAAAATAAAGATGGCATCCTCGAACTGTCGCTAAACCAGCGCAATATGCCCGAACTCAGGCTTAGCCGCACTTATACCGAAATGCTTGAAACCTATAGCGAGAACAAAAACAAAAAGGAGAAGAACGAATTACAGAGGGATGCGGTTATCTTTATAAAACAAAAAATCGATTCTGCCCGTTGGTTTATCGATGCCATAAAACAAAGGCAGGATACGCTTTATATTACCATGAAAGCGATAATGAATTACCAGTACAAGTATTTCCTCGAAGGCGATGAAACCAGGCTCAGACCAATGATATTAAAAGATATAGCCGAACAGGTTGGCCTCGATATTTCAACAATTTCAAGGGTTGCCAACAGCAAGTATGTTCAAACGCCTTATGGTACTTTCTTGTTAAAGAGTTTCTTTTCCGAGTCGATACAAAACGATCAGGGCGAAGAAGTTTCTACCCGGGAAATCAAGAAAATACTTTCGGATTGCATTGTAGTTGAGGATAAGAGCAAACCGCTCACCGATGAAGAGTTGACTGCCATCCTTAAACAAAAAGGATATCCGATAGCGCGTCGAACCGTTGCAAAATACCGCGAATTGCTCAATATTTCTGTGGCCAGGCTTCGTAAAGTGATGTAAATGAAATAATCATATTGTTGGAACTATCAATCTGTTGGAATTAATTTTTACAACTATCATATCGCCAGTATTTGTGCAAACCCTTTCGAAAAACCTTCCGAAAGGGTTTTTATAACATAACCATCCCCATGAAAACAAGTGATTTTCCTTTGTCGCGGATACTATCCTATATATTCCACCCGCTTTTAATTCCTAACCTTGCCATATCAACGCTTATGCTATGGCCCAATTTGTATTCCATTGTGTTGCCAAACATGCTGAAAATCTGGTTTATATCCGTTGTTTTTATTTTTACGGTGGCTATACCTTCCATAGGGATGTTTATATTGTTGAAAGTAAATGCCATACAATCGGTTGAAATGAAAGATCGTTCCGAAAGGACAGTTCCTTTGCTTATTTCTTGTACTTCGTTTATGGCATTGCTTTATGTGTTGAAAACCACCAATTTCCCGCCTGTTTTCCTGTATATGCTTTATTCGGCCACGTTTGCTCTACTTATTGGTTTGCTAATAAATTTAATTTATAAAATCAGCCTGCATACCCTTGGCTGGGGGGCGTTGTCGGCAACTTTAATTAGCATTTCGCTGCGGATAGGCATGTCGCTTCTGTTGCCAATTGTTGTTTCGGTGCTTATAGCGGGTTTGGTTGGTTATGCGCGCTTGAAGCAAAACGCCCACAACCAAGCCGAAATATATTTAGGCTATGTTGCAGGCGTAAGCGTAATTGTTTTTATTGCTTATTTTATCTGATTAGTATGGTTTAAAAACCAGGCCAACGGAAATTGGATAAATTTGAGGGCCTAAATCTTTTTCGAATACCGATGACATTTGGTAAAAAACCGAAGCCCCAATCCATTTGTATCCAATAACGGCAAATGGGCCATAATGGAAGTTGTCGATATTGCGCAGGTTCAACGATTTTTCGATTACAGTGTATCCGCTGCCAGCTAAATCGCTGCCCTTGTATTTTGTGTGCGCATCAATGCTCCAACCAACTTTAAAACCAAGTGTGGCGTGTATCTTACTCGATGCTTTAAATTGAAAACCAAATGGGATATCGATATACGTTATCGAGAGTTTGCTCTTTTTTACATCTATTGATTTGTCCTTGAATTTTGCGGGTGCATTATAAAAATAAGACTCATTTGTATTATCTGTCAATTCTTTTTCGTAGATATTGTATTTGCCCACGCCTAAAAGCGCCTGGTTATAAAAATTATGTGCACCAATTCCACCACCAATAAAAAAAGCAAGATGCCCCTTTTTATCCATAGGAAAGGTATAATGGATAAACACGTCAATCCCCTGGTTTACAGTTCTTGGATTAATAGAATCGGGGACTTTCATCCAGAAATCGTTAAAAACTCCGAAGCCAAGGCTCATGCGTTTGCGGATAGATTCGGCAGAAGGTTTTTGGGCAAAAGTGGTGGCTGTAAAGGCCAAAAGGGCAATGATCAAAAAAAGGTTGCGTTTCATCGAATATGTTTTTTCGGTACAAAGATAAAGTAAAAACCGGTCAAGAGGCAATTAAGGTTTAAAATGTGGTTGTTAAGATTTGCTAATACCGGCCATATTAACTTTTTGTACCAAGCATTGCACCTGCACCATGACGCAAAAACCAATCAGGCATTATTTTGGAATATCAATTGTTATATAAGCCAAAGCTGGGATTGCGTATTATTATAGTCAAGTAGCGAGCTGCTCATACCCTATCCCAAGTTTTTTTTATCGTAGAAGCGAGCTGCTCATACCCTTCCCAAAGTATTTTTCATGGTAGTAGCGAGCTGCTCATACCTAATCTACATTATTCAAGTTCTACATCCAGCTATTTCAACGAAATCCAATAGGAGGCAAATTGGTAAAAGCAAAAAAGCAAAAACCCGCGCAGTTCCTTTTGAGGGTAAACTGCACGGGTGATCGACTGTTAGGTTATTTGCTTACGTGAATGGGGTGGAACGGCTTCAAAAGTATAATTTCAGCTCTTTACTTTAATAAATAGCCCTAGATTCTCCGATAAAAGCATCCTAATGCTTAACAATCATTTTCTTGGATTGGATTGTTTTACCATCAACAATAATAGTATAGAAATAAATTCCTGATGCATAGTTGCTTACATCAATAGATTTTTTGCCTGAGCGGTTCTCGAAAGTAAAATTATCGATTTCTACGCCAAGCATATTGCGAATAACAAGTTGGGCATTGTTGTAATTTGCAGGCAGGTTGTATTCGAAAGTGGCATTCTGTGAAGCAGGGTTTGGGTAAGGACCTTTAAAAACCAATTTATTATCGTCAACACCGCTTGCGCTGATATGGAATTCGATGGTAGCTTTAGCAACAACCGGAACGCCAAAACTTACATTATCGAAAAACTCGTAAGTAATTGAGCTAAGCCCACCATGTCCGTCAGGATAATAGTCGGCATAAAATGATTTGTCGATGACCCCAGAAGCTAAGGTTACCGGAAATGTTGACACATTAGTCATTGGGCCATAGCAAAATACACCGAAACAGAATGAATTTGATGTTCCAGGAACCTCATAGTTTACCACACGGCGCACAAACACATTGGCCATTTCGGTATTGGTGGTGTTTTTAATCCACATATAGCCAACCAACACGTCAGCAGAGGGGTTGCTACCTGAGATTTTAATCGTGCTGTTATTGATTTTTTTGCCTAGTGTATCGTACAACTCAAGGGTGTCGGTTGCGAGTATGTACTTTGAATCCGAAATTAAGTGCTGCATGGTTACCGGGCGGGCAGCCAATACCGACACAAACAGTATGGAAACAGCGAAAAGTATAAGTTTTTTCATGCTTTTTGGGGTTTAATCATTGTATTAAAAATGGCATCAATCTTTGTGCAAAGATAGGTTCAAATTGAATCAATTAAGCAATCTTTAGAAAATTTTTAATAAAGATTCAGGTAAATTGAATCAATTAAACCAATGAATCGTTTTTATACTGATATTTGCCAATAAATTAACCATTGTAAAGCCATGAAAAAAATCTACCTGATAATCAGCATATTTGTTGCTTTATCTGTTTCAGCATTTAGCCAATCGCAGCGTTTTGTGCTGTTTGAAGAATTCACTAATGCCAGTTGCAGCCCTTGCGCAGCGCAGAATCCGGCTTTCGACATCCTGCTTACAGCCAATGCCAATAAATGCACTTCGATAAAATACCACACAAGTTGGCCTGGCACCGACCCCATGTACACCCACAACCCTACCGATTGCGGCGCACGTGTTGCATATTATGGGGTTACCGGTGTTCCGTATGCCGTGTTGGATGGAACCCCAGTTGCAGGTGGCAGTTACTTAGGCGCACCATCAAATGCCAACCAAGCTAAAATTGATGCCGAATATGCTGTTCCATCTGCTTTCGACCTTTCTATAAATCAACATCTTAGCCCCGGTAACGATACTTTGCATATTACCATGCTCGGCAAAGCTACCGCACCCATTTCCGGATTATTGACAGCCCATTGCGTTGTGATTGAAAAACATATCCATTTTACCTCGGCTCCAGGCAGCAATGGCGAAAAAGATTTTTATAATGTGATGAAAAAAATGCTTCCATCGGCAGCAGGAACCAGTTTGCCATCGTCGTTTCAGGTTGGCGACTATTTTGTGATGGAATTTGCCTGGAAACTTGCCAATGTTTACAATATCAACGAATTGAGTGTTGTTGGTTTTATACAGGACATACAAACAAAAGCTGTACATCAGGCTGCAATTACAAGTGCCATGCCAATTACAGGGGTTTATCAGAACGATTTGGAACTTTCCAGCTTGAAAAACCTGCTTCCATCGTACTGCGAGCCTTCGTTTACACCACAATTTCAATTGCAAAACAACGGTTCGGTACCTTTAACCTCCGCTGAAATAAAATACCAGGTTAACAACGAACCTTTGGCTACATACCAATATGCGGGCAACCTCGGTTTTCTAAATAAAACAACCATCAATTTGCCAACTATCAACTTCAATATACAGAACAACAATACATTGAAAATATTTGGGGTAACTGTAAACGGTGTTGCCGATGAGTACCGAAAAAACGATTCGATACTCTATAGTTTTTCCATGGCCACACAATCCACCCTTGCAGCAACGGTGTTGGTTAAAACCGATAACAACCCAGGCGAAACGACTTGGCACGTTAAGGATTTACAAGGAAATATTATTGCAAACGGCGGGCCTTACACACAATCGGCACATAGCTATTCCACCAATGTGGACCTTAATTTTGGTACTTGTTACGAATTTACAATTTATGATGCAGGTGGAAATGGTGTTTGCTGTACCAATGGCATTGGGTTTTTCAAATTATCGAGCGGAGGAGCAACAATTGCTACCGGAACCGCGTTTGGAAGTTCGCAAACAGCCCAGTTCTATTCGCTTAGCAATGTTGGTTTAACCGAACCTGATGCTGCATCATTCTCAGTTTATCCAAATCCAGCATGGCAAAAGGCCACAATCTCATTCACAAATGCTGCGAAAGAACAGGTTAATGTGCAGGTTTACAATATGCAAGGTTTACTTGTAATAAACCTACCAATACAAGAATTTGCAAGTGGACAGCATGAAATTTCCTTGGATTGCAGCAAACTGAATTCCGGTGTTTATTCCATACGCTTAACTGCCGGAACAAAGGTTTTCACCGAAAAAATCACTGTCAAGAAGTAGGAAAGTATTTTGTTATGATGCTTTTAAAACAAAAAAGCCTGGTTTTGACCGGGCTTTTTTATTATTTAAAAATTGGATATTAGATGTTTAGCTAAAAAAGATTTTCTAGAAGCCGATCTTCAACCATTTGTGGTAAAGTTACTTTTAGGAGAGGTTCCTTTTCCATAGCCCTTTTAATGCTGAAAACAGCACCATCGTTTCGTGCCCAGCTTCGGCGCGATATGCCGTTGTTCACATCCCAATGCAACATCAACTTTATCCGGCGGTTACATTCGGCACTGCCATCGAGCAACATCCCAAAACCGCCGTTTATAACTTCGCCCCAGCCAACCCCGCCACCATTATGGAGGCTTATCCAAGTTGCGCCGCGGAAACTATCGCCAACAAAATTCTGCACTGCCATATCAGCCGTAAAGCTCGACCCATCATAAATATTGGAAGTTTCGCGGTAAGGCGAATCTGTGCCGGAAACATCGTGATGGTCGCGGCCAAGCACCACTGGCCCTTTTAGTTTCCTATCCTTTATTGCTTCGTTAAATGCCAATGCAATTTGGGTGCGGCCTTCGCAATCGGCATAAAGGATGCGGGCTTGCGAACCAACAACGAGTTTGTTTTGTTTGGCTTCGCGGATCCAGCGGATATTGTCGTGCATTTGCTGCATAATTTCCGGTGGCGATTCCAAAGCCAGATTTTCGAGGACTTTCATGGCAATCAAGTCGGTTGTATCCAAATCGGATGGATCGCCCGAAGCACAAACCCAACGAAAAGGTCCAAACCCATAATCGAAACACATTGGCCCCATAATATCCTGAACATACGATGGATAGCGGAAAGTGCCATCCTTTTTCATAACATCGGCACCGGCACGCGAGGCTTCGAGGAGGAAAGCATTTCCATAATCGAAAAAATACATACCTTTAGCAGTCAATCGGTTAATAGCCAGTACGTGCCGGCGCAGTGTTTCCTGAACTTTTATCTTGAACTTTTCCGGCTCAAAAGCCATCATTCTTTTTGATTCCTCAAAGCTAATCCCAACCGGATAATAACCACCAGCCCATGGGTTGTGCAACGAAGTCTGGTCGGAACCCATTTCGACTTCTATATCCGAATCGGCGAATTTTTCCCACAAATCCACAATGTTTCCTTGATATGCCAACGAGACAGCTTCCTTATTGGCTTTTGCTTTCCGAATGCGTGTAAAAAGTTCATCGAGGTTTTCAAAAACCTCATCTACCCAACCTTGCGTAAAACGTGTTTGTACAGCTTTAGGGTTTATTTCGGCTACAATTCCTATCGCCCCGGCAATTACGGCAGCCTTGGGTTGTGCCCCCGACATGCCTCCCAAGCCGGAAGTTACAAAGAGTTTCCTAGCAAGGCCCTCGTTCGATTTTTCAACTTTGCGCCCTGCATTAAGCACGGTGATAGTGGTTCCATGTACAATTCCTTGTGGCCCGATATACATATACGAACCGGCTGTCATTTGCCCGTATTGCGTAACCCCAAGCGCATTGAAACGCTCCCAATCATCAGGTTTTGAATAATTTGGAATCATCATTCCGTTTGTAACAACCACCCTTGGCGCTTCTTTGTGCGAAGGGAATAACCCCATTGGATGACCCGAATACATTACAAGTGTTTGTTCGTCGGTCATTTCCGAAAGATACTTCATTGCAACAAGGTATTGCGCCCAATTCTGGAAAACTGCACCATTTCCACCATAGGTGATAAGTTCGTGCGGATGCTGGGCAACAGCAGGATCGAGGTTGTTCTGAATCATCATCATGATGGCCGCAGCTTGCTGGCATTTTGCAGGATATTGATTGATTGGCCTGGCAAACATTTCGTACTTCGGACGGAACCGGTACATATAAATACGGCCATATTTTTTAAGCTCTTCGGCAAATTCCTTAGCTAAAACCGCATGGTGTTGAGTCTCAAAATACCGGAGAGCATTGCGGATAGCCAACTTTTTATCGGTAGGAGATAGGATATCCTTGCGGATTGGGGCGTGGTTCACCAGTGTATTGTAAAGTTGGGGTTCGGGCAAATGGGCAGGCAAACCCTGTGTGATTGATAGTTGGAATTCAGTCGGGTTCATAGGTTTGGAAACTATTTTGTTGGTTGCTTAAGGGGAAACAGTGTTTGCAAAATTACATTTATATTTGTGTTGGAGTAACTGCTCAGTGCCTAAAGTTAAAAGTGCCTAAAATACTTAAAGTTCCTTACCAATATGGTTTACTGTATTTTGCAAGTCTCTATCCACAAATAGTTTTGAATATTTTTTCGTGTTTGGAGCTTAAAGTTAACGACTTTTTGCCAAATATTATGGATAAACGTCGTGTAATGGAGGTAACTTTAGGCGTTTTGGGCAATGAAGGCACTTTAAATACTCAATAAAAAGCAAAACTATATTAGTGTGAATAGTTTACTGTCGGATGTACATATTACATCACAAATTGGAACACTATTTTCCAGGCCAAATTTTCTTTTGGAGTTGGTAACGAATAAGGCCCATAACGGTAAAACCAGGCCATTCCGATATCGGTAAGCCCGAGCCTTAAAAGCCTGTTAAGTACAATTCCCGATTCGTAATAGCCTTTTTCGTAACTTTTTATATTTTCTTTTTCATGATTTTCTGGATGTCGGAGTGCTCCAATCCCAATGTTTGTAACAAATTCGGGTTCAGGCTTAAAGTGCTTGGATTGATACAGAAGCTTCCCAAAATTATGAGAAATAAATAGTGCTGCATACCTGTCGGCGGTAAACTCGTCCATGCGCATGGTTGCAAAACTGCCAGGCGAATAAAAAGTGAATGGTCGGTACGATGACCGAGCATTATACAGGTTCACATAAGGGATGTCCCTGTCGATAAATCCAGCCTGAAGGTCTAAAGTCGTTTTCCCGATGTATTTGGTGAAGAATGATTTGTTGACTTTAAAATCGAAACGGTTGTAAATGTATTGCCCATCCAACACGTCGTTGAAACCATGTATGGCCGAAAATTGAACAATTGGATAATTTGTGCCAAGCGAAACGATTGAACGTGTGTTCTTTATAAATTTCTCTCCATAAGCATACCTTAATAAAAAAGATGCTTCGGTAAAGGAAAAAGAAGAGTTGGTTACGCTGATATTGTCTGCAGAAGTGATTTTGTAGCTGTATTCGTATAATGGATTCCTGTTGTAAACCGATACACCTGTAGTAAGTGTCAAGTATTTCAATAAGCGGGAACTTATTTTTGCTTCGTAACAACGTGTGTTGTCCATTTTTTCGACCATAATATCACGAAACTTTGAAGGATTCAGGAAATTACGATCAATATCGAACTTGGGGTCTGCACCCGCTTCGTCAACTTCATCGTAAAAACCTGCTTTCAGATAAAAATTATTGAAGCGGTTAAAAATAAGGCTACCATCGGCACCATATTTCCATTCCTTATCCTTAAAGCCATAAGCACCATAGCCTGTCAGCTTAAACCATGTACTTTCCTTATCAGAAGTAGATAGTTTCAATCCGGGCCTAAAACCTTCGTAATGGTTAACCTTGAAAAGATAATCGAGATACAGGTCGAAGTAACCGAGGTTAACTTTCCCGCTCATGAGTGCGTCGAGCCTTTTTGTAAATCTATTGAAATTCTCGGCTTTGCCAAGGCTGTCAATTACCTGATAAGTTATTTTTTCACGCTGGCTAAGGGTGTCAATCCTATAATCGTTCCAGATTTTTTCAGGCTGCGAATAGGCATCTGGCTGAACATCAACCTCTATGGCCCCAAATTGGTTACGGCGTAATTGTGGGTGAAGGTTTACATTTGATATATAACTTTTACCCCGTCCCATTATTTTGATGTTGACACTATCAATCGAAACTACAGCATTTTTGAAAATAATATCCGTGTTAAGTTGGGTCGGGAACCAATGTGTGCTATCAATAAAACTATATAACTGTTGGATTTTGATCGAAACCATGCCTTGATCCACGGCAGGAATGGCAATAATATTGCGGATTGCATATCCATTGGTGCTGATAGAAATTGTGCCTTTTAACCCATCGAAATTGGTGTTCAGCAAGGGCCTAAACGAAATAACAAAAGTGGTATCATAAGGATAAGGCTCAATAATGGTATCCTGGATTTTGAAATAATATTTATTGAAACAGCCATTGGATATGGGGTTTATATAATCTCTATCCATTATTTTGATCACTTCTTTATAAAAAGTAGTGGATTGCAATTGAGAAATCAAGAACACAAACAAAGGGTCGCTCAAGCCCGAAACCCGGCTTGCGATAACCTTGTTATAATTCTCGGAAGGGAATTTAAAGCTCCGGTTAACAACACTTTCCATTATAAAAAGATGCTGACGGCCAAAAAATGCTCGTGCTTTCAGGTACGATGAATCCGCCGAGAGGCTGTCAACATAAGGCATGCTATCCGATTCAGGGCCAAAAATCATTTTTTCGTACGAAGTGTAAGTAAAGGATGGCAAATGCTCGTGGTCGTTGATGTAACGGTTGGCAATTACCTCCCTGATTATCCGGTTGGCAGGATTGTTGCCTGGCTTAATCACTATTTCCGAAAGTTCGTAAGCAACTTTTTGCATCCTGAATACCAATTCCGATTTTTCATCAGATGCAGGTATAACCTCTAGTGGTTCATAACCAATATAGCTGAAATTCATTTTTTTGATGGGTTCCGAAGACCGAAGATTGAATTTTCCGTCAATATCGGAAATACACCCATCGGTGCCCCCATTGGCTTGGATACTTACAAAAGCAAGCGGATCAAGGGTTTCTACATCTATAACCCGCCCTTTGATTTGAACCGTTTGAGCGGACGAATTGAAAATGGTGACGAAAAACGCATAAAATAGGATCTTATAAGCTTTTGTAAACCCTTGCATAAGAAGTTTTTGTAAAAGTTGCCAAAATTAGATAAAGGGATTGTACAATCAATACTAATATCTGCAAACTAAAATTGCGGTTTATAAAATTCTTGAACTTTCGGAAGGGAAACAAGCCTTAGCAAACATTGACTATAAATTGGTTGATGGGATCAAAGTTTATAGTTTAGGATTCTGTTTATGTCTATCTTTATCACGCAAGGTTTTCTTTTCCAGATTTTTATGAATTGCTGATGTTAAATCTATACCAGTTTGGTTGGCCAGACAGACCAAAACAAAAAGCACATCTGCAAATTCATCGGCTAAATCGGCGTTTTTATCCGATTCTTTTTCACTCTGCTCGCCATACCTACGGGCCATAATTCGTGCTACTTCACCTACCTCTTCCATCAAAACCGCTGTATTGGTAAGTTCGTTGAAATACCTTACTCCATTGGTTTTAATCCATTGGTCGATGGTTTGTTGCAGTTGTTCTATTGTCATGGTTGATAAGGACAGATTATTGATCAATTACTCCTTCACTTCTAGCCTAAATCCGGTTCCATGCACATTTACGATGGAAATTTTTGGGTCATCTTTAAGGTATTTGCGGAGTTTGGTGATAAAAACATCCATGCTGCGTCCGATAAAGTAATCGTTGATGCCCCAAACTGATTTCAAGGCATTTTCGCGGGTAACAAGTTGGTTTAAATTGCTGTATAAAACCCTCAACAATTCCACTTCTTTGGTTGTGAGGCTGATGCGTTTTTCGGCAATGCGGAGTTCCTGATTGCCTGAATCAAAAATATAGTTACCGAGCGAAAAAACATCTTTTTTATCGGTGCTGACATTTTCCATGGTGTTTTCTTGTTTTTGGCATCGCCTGAGCACAGCCCCAATTCGTAGCTCAAGCTCTTCGCTACTAAAAGGTTTTGTTAAATAATCGTCGCAACCAGCTTTAAAACCTGTTACCCTGTCTTCCATCTGTCCGCGGGCGGTGAGGAAAATTATCGGCACTTGTCGATTAATCTCTCTGATTTCGGTCGCCAAAGTAAAACCATCCTTTAATGGCAACATAACATCAAGTAACAGTAAATCAAATTCTTGGGAATTAAAAACATCCAAACCTTCTTCTCCATTCAGGGCCTTAACCACTTCATAATCTTGAAGTTCAAGGTAATCGCGCAGCACATCGCCAAGGTTTATATCATCTTCTACCAACAAAATTTTAGCTTTCATGGTTTTTTAGGGGTTTGGTTAAATTACTGAGGTAGTCTAAGGGCAAAGATATTTCGAAACGGCTGCCTTTGCCAAGTTCACTGTGTAGGGTTACATTGCCGTTATGGGCTTCGATAAGACGTTTAACATAATAAAGGCCAAGGCCGAAACCCTTCACATTGTGCAAGTTGCCTGTATGTACACGGTAAAGCTTGCGGAAAATATATTTTTGGTTTTTGGCACTTATTCCAATTCCTTTGTCATCAACAGCTAACACAATATGGTCGTTTCGGTTAAAAGTGCACAGCGTAATTTCGGGAGCTGAGGGCGAGTATTTGTTGGCGTTATCAAGAAGGTTGGTTATTACATTTTCGATGTGAATGATGTCGGCATATACAGTATGGTTAGTGGCATTGAGCTGCAGCTTGATTGTACCTTCCCTTTCTTTCATAATAAGTTGATAGCTGACTACAACTTTGTTGATGAGCCGGTGAATATCCATCGAATCGTAGTTCAGGCTGTAGATGCCACGATCGAGTTGGGCAAGTTGCAGCACATGTTCAACCTGATTTTTTAAGCGGTTGTTTTCATCATAAATAATACCGGCATACTTTAGCAATTTGGCCTCGGATGCCAATATGGAGGGCTTAAGCAACATTTCGCTGGCCAATGATATGGTGGCAATAGGTGTTTTGAATTCGTGGGTAATATTGTTCACGAAATCGCTTTTCATTTCGGAGATTTTCTTTTGCCTCAAAAACGAATAGATGTTGAAAATAAACCCTAAAACAAGGACTATCAACAGAATAAAACAAATTAACAGCCACCAAAAAATACTTCCGAGGGCCCTGTTCCTTTCATCGGGGAAATAGGCACCAAGCACCATTTGGTTATTCTTATAGATACAGGATAAGGAAACGATGTGTTCGGTTTGTAGCAACATTTTTTCGAAACCCGCTTTTGAAACAAATTCTGCTTTCTTAGCATCAGGGCTAAAAATGCCGTAAATGTATGGGCCTCCAAGCCCGACCTCCGAAAACTCGGAACGGATAAGCCGCTTCAGAGCTTCGATGTTTAAACCATTAATTTGTAAGTTGTTTTGATGAGAACAGTTGCGGCTACAGAACAATCCATCGTTGCAGGTGTCCGATTTATTTTCGTACATCTGGTTTACGGTACCTTTTAAAGCGAGCCTGACACGGTTGTCGAATTGTTCTTCCTGAAGTAATATGGCATTGCGTATCCAGAAAAACTGTATAAAAATGATACCTGCCAACGCAAAGCCGGTAATGCTAACTATTATCAGGAATGTAGTTTTCTTCACACCTTCAAAATTAGGAACTTAATTGGAACTTCCATCTTGCGTTAACATATCATTAACAAGGAAGGTGTATTTATGTGGTTGAATTCACTAAAGGGAATATCTGGTTTACGGTCAAATGCCGAATGAACTGAAAACCTATCCGAAAATCTTTGTGCGAAATGGACGTTAATAGTACCAGAAAAGAAACAATGAGAAATGGATGGCTGGAGAGAAAAATGGCAAATAGAAGCACTTTTGACGAACCGTAATTTGATGTACAAGCAGCAATATATTCTTGCTTTTTTCTACATTCTACCTTCCGTTTGATTCCTGACTAATATAAATTCTTCTAAAATGCCATTTACTTTTGAAAAAATGGAAGCTGGAAATAGAATTGGCTGCCTTTATCAGGTATGGATTCGACCCATATTTTACCGCCCATGAGTTCCACGTTCCCTTTGCAGATCGACAGACCAAGGCCGGTGCCTTTATAGTCGTTGCGGTTGATGATTTCGGCCTGCCTGAACCGCTCAAAAACAATTTCCTGATATTTTGGCTCAATACCAATGCCGGTATCTGTCACAAAAAAGCTTATTGTCCCATTTTCGGGCATCCTAAAACCGAACCGAATCGAGCCTTCAAGGGTAAATTTTAGTGCGTTGTCGAGCAGGTTAACAAAAATTTGTTTAAGTTTTAATTCATCAACCTCAAAAATAAACTTGCCATCTGTAACGGTCTTTTCGCAAAGCAATTGTACATGCGATTCGGGGATAAGCTTCAATTTGTGGGTAAACGAAAGATGCAGTTGATCCAGTAATTTGTTTAGGTCGCAACTCGATTTGCTGGTGGTGGCGTTTCCTGATTCAATCCTCGAAATATCGAGAATATCGTTTATGAGTTGCAAAAGGTCTTCGGAACGGCTGAGGATTATAGCAGTATAATACTGCCGTTCTTCGGCATCAAGATCAGGATCGTTCAGCAAATCAGCAAATCCCATAATGGAGTTCATTGGAGTGCGTATTTCATGGCTCATGTTGGCCAGGAATGCCGATTTTAACTTATCGCTTTCTTCTGCTTTTTCTTTGGCCGCAATAAGTTCGGCATTGTATTTTTTCAATTGGGATTCGCTCAGTTTTTTATCTGTAATATCGCGGACTATAGCCAACACGCTGTTCGCATTTAGCGGAGCCACACGAGCTTCATAGTGCTTTGTTTCGCCATTGGCGGTTAAATTGTATTCAAATGAAGTTACGGTTTTGGTTTCTATGCAGTTTCTATATATTTTCAGTTGCTTTTCCACCTCTTCTGGAGCGAAGACAGAAGATAGGTTCATTTCCTTGATATGCTTTGGGTCGTGGGCTAAGATAGTGGGATCGGATGCAAAAAAATCGAGAAAGTCGCCTTCAGTATTCAAAATAAACAGCAAATCTGGAAGAACATTCATAACAGCATTCAAACGGGCTGTTTGAGCTGTTATTTTTTTAAACATTTTTTCATTTTCGCTTTCCAGCCATCGTTTGCGTGTTACGTTCCTAGCCGAACCTACAGTTCCGATAATATTCCCTTCGCTATCGAAAAACGGCGATTTATGCACTTCCAGGTGCAAGTGTTCCCCTTTAACATTGCCCACATCATCGTATTTTAATGCTTGCCTGCTATTTATCACTTGCAAATCTGTGTCGTGTACCAATTCTCCAAATGTATGCCAATCAGGGTTTTCGGGATGGCGTTCGCGTTCGCGTAGGGCAAAAAAAGCATTGGTTTTTCCTATTGGTTCGTTGGTGCCCAAGGCATTCAGCAAGCCTTCCGAAATGGCTTTGTTGGTAAAAATATATTGGTTGTCGAGGTCTTTGGCCCAAATCATATCAGGTACGTTGTCGCACATCATCCTGAGCATCTGATACATTTCCCTGTATTTTTTCTCGCTTTCACGAATGATTTTTTCGTCCTTTTTGCGCACCGAAATATCCGAAATCATTATCAAAGCTGCAAGCCTGTTATTGTAGATTACCGGTATTGAAACAGATTCGCATTCCTTATGCTGCCCATTGTGGCTTATAATGGTTACTTCGGTTGGAGTGTTCGGCATATTGTTTTCGAGCCGATCAATCCTGTCTTTCATTTTGTGTTTTTGGCCATCCACTACCGTGTCCAGTGCCGTTATGCCTTCAATTGAGTCCGGGCTTTTGTACCCGAACAGATTACATGCTGATTGATTTCCATAAATATATTTGCCCTTATACAATACCAAAATGCCGGTTGGCGAGGCTTCGAGCAAGTTGCGGAACTGCGCCTCACTTGCGGCAAGTTCGGTTTCAATAGCTTTGGAATCGGTAATATCTGTGGCAACGCATTGCAGGAAATCTTCGTTGCCTTCGGCGTAATAGCTAGTTTGGAACCGGACAACAACTTTTTTGTCACCTTGTATAAACTGAAGGTTGGTGGACAGTGTTGATTTGGAAGCGGTAATTTTATTTAATTGAAAATTAAATAGTTCGATACTTTCAGGATCTATAAAATTCCTTAAATCCCCACCGATACAATCTTTTTGTTCGAAATTTAGGATTTGACAAAACGCGTTATTTAAGGCAACTACCATGCCATTTGTATCAAGGATGCAGCAGCCAACAGGAGCATTGTCGAATAGGCTGCTTATACGCGATTTGGCCTTGCTGAGGTAGCCTTGCAAATCATTGGTATCTTGAGTAAAATGGGTTGGCGAAAAACCAGGCTTTATCTCATTAATAAGCTCCTCTAATTGAGCGATATACGTATTGGTGGATATCAAGCTCTTATTTTCAAGTATGGACTGTGCTTTGGAGCGTAAAGTTTCTAAATCGAAATTCGCTGGCATAATAACATTAAATTGGTATTGTATTTATAGCGGTTTGCGTAAAGTTTCACCAAGTGGGTATTCAAGAGTAAATTGGGATATAGTTTATTGTGGTTCAAAAGTAACAATGATTTTGGGATATTATGGGATTGAGTGGAAATAATGAGACGACAATCGTTTCGTGAATTTTTATAAATCAGTATATCAGTATTTTACATCATAGACTTTTTTCTAATGGAATCACCTCCAATAACTTTATTATCTTTGCAGATAAACTTTTTCCATGGAAACTTCGAAGGTTACTTACAGAAGCGATTTGCGCACAGAAGCAATGCATGTGAAATCGGGTCAAATTTTTATTACCGATGCCCCAACCGACAACCAAGGCAGAGGCGAAGCTTTTTCACCCACCGATTTGCTTGCTACTTCGCTTGGGGCTTGTGCAATAACGGTTGTTGGCATTGCTGCCCGCACCCATGGGTTTGATGTGGATGGAACAACTTTGAAAATAACAAAAATTATGGCTTCCGATCCGAGGAGGGTGGGCGAGGTAATTGTGGAATTTAATTTCCCGAAAGTGAAATATTCTGACAAGGAGAAAAGCATCATCCGCCATACAATCAATACATGTCCGGTTAGCCAAAGCCTCCACCCCGATTTAAAACAAACCTTCATCCTCAATTTTTCGGACTAAAATGCTCATGGAAAAAAGCCTCATTCCAGGAATTGAAGGCCGCAAAGAAATTGTGGTAACTTCAGACAAATTAGCAACTGCCTTTGGTTCAGGAACCGTGGAGGTTTTTGCTACCCCGGCCATGATTGTGCTTATGGAGCAAACAGCCATGGAAAGCGTTTCGGGTTTTTTGCCCGAAGAGTTTGTAAGTGTTGGAACCGAGGTTTCAGTAAAACATTTTAAGGCAACTTTGCTTGGTAAAACTGTTGTCTGTAATTCGAAACTGTTAACTATTGACGACAAGAAACTTGTTTTCGAAGTAGTGGCAAGCGATGAAAAAGGCATAATAGGAAAAGGGCAGCACACTCGCTATATTGTAGATAAACAGTTGTTTATCAATAATCTCATGGATAAGTAAATAATATTCCCTCGTCATTAAAATACTTTCTTTTGGAACTAACAGCTACCGGCACAGAGCCACAGACATTTATTGTTAAAACCATTTCGGGTCTCGAGCAAGTGCTTGCCAACGAACTTGTTGAATTGGGTGGTGCCAATGTTCAAATACTCACCCGTGCCGCAAGTTTTGAAGGCGACAAGCGTTTGCTATACAAAGCTAATTATTGCTTGCGAACCGCTCTACGGATTTTGGTTCCGATCTATACATTTCAAATGGCCGACGAGGACGATTTGTATAACCAAATTAATACCTATCCATGGGAAAACCACTTGTCGTTGCTAAAGACTTTGGCTGTAGATGCGGTAGTCAGTGGTTCGGAACTAACACATTCCCATTATGTTGCACTCAGAACTAAGGATGCAATAGTTGATCGTTTCCGGACTTTGAACAATGGAAGAAGACCAAATGTTGATACCGAAAACCCTCATGTAAGGATAAATATACACATTAAAGGCAGCATTTGTAATGTTTCGATAGATAGTTCAGGGGCATCGCTGCATAAGCGCGGATACAGGGTTTCCAATGCCGAAGCGCCTATGAGCGAAGTGTTGGCTGCCGGTTTGATCCTGCTTTCGGGCTGGAAACGCGACTGCCATTTTATTGATCCTATGTGTGGTTCGGGCACGTTGTTGATTGAAGCTGCCATGTATGCCAACAATTTTCCCGCTGGAATGTATCGCAAAGAATTTGGGTTTATGCAGTGGCCTGATTTCGATCAAAACCTTTGGGATGAAGTTGTTGCCGAAGCGCAGGATAAACAAACAGAGTTTGAATACCTGATAATTGGCGGCGACATCTCGGCGAAAAACCTGGCTTCTGCCAGAGTAAACCTAAAATCGGCGCGTTTGCACAAGGACGTAAAGATATCGATAAGTGCATTTTCGGACCTAAAACCACCACAGGGCGAGCCGGGCATAATTTTAATAAACCCACCTTACGGTGAACGGATAAGATCGAACGACCTTATCGGGCTTTATAAAAGTATAGGCAATACGCTAAAGCAAGAGTTTTCGGGTTATCAGGCGTGGATTATCAGCAGCGACCAAAAAGCACTTGGTTTTATTGGGCTTAGGCCAACTGCCAAATTGCCTGTTTTTAACGGACCGCTAGAATGTAGGTTCGAACATTTCGATTTGTACAAAGGCAGCAAAAGAGGCCGGTATATGGATGCCGAAAACCAAACGGGCGAAAATACTTCTGATGATACAGCCGATTATGTTAACCGCGAAGGAAAACCGTCGTGGCGAAGCAAAGAAGCTCCAGAAATGGAAGAAATGGAACCACTGCCATTTAAGCCGCGCGAATTTAAGCCACGAAGCGAAAACGTTGAAAGAAAATCTCCGCGTTTCGAGAGCAAAGAAGGTGAAAACACAGAAAAAAGACCTTCAAG
>CAIRHD010000397.1 GCA_903878265.1 uncultured Bacteroidales bacterium
AATTGCAGCGTTTATTTTGATCTGGATTTTGATACTTACAAGGATTTCAGTAAAATCGAGCTGATATTCGGCGGAGTTCTTTGTTGTTGAAACGGAAACTTTGGGTGTATAAAGATCACCATTGATTTTTACCTGTGAAAGTTTATCCTCTTGCCCAAAAAATGTATGGCCATTTGACAACCAAGTATATTCGGCTATAGCCGGAAAAGATTTGTCGAGGGTAACTTTAAGAATTTTCGACTGTATGGTAAAAGTATTATTTACACCAGCTTCACCACCTTTGTTCATTGATGCATTAACCTGTATTGCAATAATTTGCAATAAAATGACAATCAACGCAGATAAAATTCCCCTTTTCATATTCCAGATTTTCTAAGCATTTATTTTTCTTCCAGTATCAGCAACCATCCTTTTCCTGGTTCAACAGGAATTTTCTGATCAGGTGTAAAAGTTGCTGCGGCCTGAAAATCCTTTGCTTCAACAGCCGTTAAGGTTGCTTTTTCTGGCGAAATCCCTAAACCTGTCCAATCAATTGCCAATTTAACATCGGTTTTATCTTTATCCCAACTTGCGATGGAAATCAAAGACTTTTTATCCTTTTTATAAACTGTGCAAATCACATTCGGATTATCTGTTTTTACCGGGCAATCCGGTACCCAATATCCAATCATCCGGCTTCCTTTAATTCCGAAGTTATCCATTATTTTCCAAACCGAAGTCGGGTCACCAGCCCAGGGCAAACGGGCTGTCATGCCAAATATCATCCCGCGCCAGGCGTTGCCGCCATCCTGTAACATTTCGCCCATCAATCCGTAAGGTATTCCCGAAATTTCGGTGAGCCAGTAATCGGGTTGCGAATTGTAATTAAAATATTCGCCAAACCACAAGCGGTTTATATACGGGAAATGTTCGAGGTATAGGTTTGTGCTGCTGGCAAATCCGTCGTTTTTATTGTATTGATTAGCCGAATGCAAATCGATAATTGCACCATCGCGGTTGCGATCAAGCACCTTGCGCACTCGTTTCATGGTGGTGCGGTCGAAAGCTACATCGTCAATATAAATCCCGTCAATACCTTCGTTAATAGCCAGCCAGTTGAGGCCTTCAACATAAAAATTGTGCCAGCGCGAAACGCCGCTGTTCACAATGGCCGCATCTTTAAGTTCGGGTACAAACCAGGCAGCAATGTAATTGGTATCGAGGTGTTCCTGAAGCCACGAAAAACCATTCCCTTTACCATGCGAAAGCACTTCGTCGCCCAAACTCCTGAGCATGAATATTTCGGGTGCTTTGTTGGTAAGTTCGCGGACTGTATAGTAAATCTTCACTTTCATATCTTTCGAATGGCCTTCGTCAATATATTTCTTCATTTCGGACGGGCGAAGGAAAGGATAGTTGATATAAGGATTTATGGCATTAGCATGATGAACGTTGATGGTATTGGCACCGGTTTTGGTAATTTCGTCAATGGGTTTGAACGAATGATAAAAACGGGTATTCCATTGCCATTCGGTATTTATGGGTCGGAAAGGAGTAATGAGCATACGGAAGTTGAAATGCAATTCCTCACCCTTTTTCAGTTCCCGTTTGCCGGAAAACGCTTTGACAAGAAATTCATCATTTACCTGCGAAGCTGTAAAACCGCCATTCCCGTTGTTAAACCACGATGGTGGCATGTTCAAAGGTTTGCTGAGGTAGAAGTTGGTGTTAAGTGGCCGGATATAGTTTTC
>CAIRHD010000398.1 GCA_903878265.1 uncultured Bacteroidales bacterium
GCGGTTTACATATTCGCCTAAATGGTGCTGGGTAATGATTTCTACCGTAAAATGATTTTCGAGTATTTCTATATTTTTATCTTCGCGAGCCCTTGCCAGCAAAGTCTCTTCAATTTCAAGTCCGGTTTGATCCTTATGGTGCAGTACCCGGAACTCAGAATGGCCGCCTTCTTTGGCGAGATCGTATTTTCCGGATGCGTTTTTATCAAAATTTACGCCCAGTTCTATCAGTTCTTTAATTCTTTCAGGTGCTTCGGTAATGGTAATCCTCACTGCTTTTTCATCGTTCAGGTCGTCCCCGGCAATAAGCGTGTCCTGAATGTGTTTTTCGTAAGTATCAGGAGTGTACATTACAGCAGCAATACCGCCCTGGGCGTATTTAGTGGCAGTTTCTTCGGCCTTGGTTTTGGCAACAATACAAACTTTACCAAACTTCGATGCTTTCAAAGCGAAACTAAGTCCGGCGATACCTGTTCCAATAACAAGGAAATCAACATTTTTTCTCATCAGATTCTATCCTTTTCAGAATGGCAAAGGTACAAATTTAAGTTCCAAGTCGGGCAATCCCTTTACTGCTGGCAACAAGCTAAGCTGTTTTTATGAAATAATGTGATGCTATTTCTATATGGATCCGCTATTTCTACTTTTCCAGAGGTTCAAAATTCTGACCGTTTTTTTATTATGAAGTTTAGCTATTGTAAGAAATGTTAAATCAATGCTTTATTTCTATTTATGATGAAATATCGGAATTTAAAAACCGTTTGATTTTAAATAAACCCATATCAAAAATGTCAACCTCTTCCACTTTCAACAAAATCAACCAATGGGCGCGTAATTCCATAAGCCTGAAACTTCTGGTAATCGGTCTTTTTGTGCTTATCCTGCTTATCCCGTCGGAGCTGGTGCAATCGCTTATAAGCGAACGCGAAGCTACGCGTAACGAAACTATTTCGGAAATTTGGCGGACCTGGGGTGACAGACAAGTGCTGGCCGGGCCGGTTATCAGTGTTCCTGTGGTAACCAGCAAATCTGTTCCCGGAGGAACTATTGAATCCACGACACGTTTCCTTCATTTTTTACCAGAAAACCTAAGCGTTTCAGGTGAAGTAGTCCCCATAAAACGCTACCGGAGCATTTATGAAGTTGTGCTGTATTCCAGTAACCTAAAATTGGAAGGTAATTTCAAGCCATTGAATCCCAAAGGCTTGAATGTTCAACCATTGGATATCAAGTGGGATAAAGCATATATTTCCTTTGGCATTTCGGATATGAAAGGCGTGAAGGAAAACATTGATTTGGCCTGGAACGATTCAGTTTACCGCATGAAAGCAGGTTTACCTGTTCACGATATACTAAACGGAGGAGTAAGCATTCCGCTTGTAGTAAATCCGGCAATTGACAATAAATTCAGTTTTAAAGTCCAACTGAACGGCAGCAGGCTTTTGGCTTTTTTGCCGTTTGCAGCCGAAACCAATGTAAACATCACTTCCTCTTGGGCTAATCCTTCCTTTGAAGGTGCATTTATCCCTTATGACAAATCGGTAACCAAAGATGGTTTTGCGGCGAAATGGAAAATATTGGAGTTAAACCGTAATTACGGACAGTATGGATTCGATAATTTTATTGGCAACGGCGAAGAACAACCCAAGATGATGTTTAATAACGACCGTATTTCACCTGATAACCAGGCAGGTGGTTTTGGAGTAAACCTTATTATGCCTGTTGACCAATACCAACGCACAACGCGTGCTGCTAAATATGGTGTATTATTTGTGATCCTTACATTTGTTACTTTCTTTTTCTTCGAGTTGCTGCGTAAAAAATATGTGCATCCGCTTCAATACCTGATTGTTGGTTTTGCGGTTATGCTTTTTTACTTGCTGCTGCTTTCAATGGCAGAATACATGCTTTTCGATCTGGCTTATGCCATTGCTGCAGTGGTGGTTACATTGATGGTAATGTTGTATGCCGGAGCAATTTTTGCTAATCGTAAATATGGGATAATAGTCGGTTTAATCTTGTTTATGCTGTACGCCTATTTTTATACTTTGCTGCAACTCCAACTCTATTCTTTGTTGTTTGGTTCCATTGGTATGGCGATTATGCTTTCGGTTATCATGCTACTAACAAGGAACTTGCATAAGGAAAGGCAAGGTGAGGAAACTGAGATTGAAGGCTAATCGAATAAAGGCATTTATCAAATACCAAACCCTGTCAGGAGCTAATTCCGGGCAGGGTTTGATTTTATTTTCTGTGTCGGAATTTTATAAGGAATCTTGTTTTTGAAACAATAAAGTCAAAATCCTTGGTATTGAAGCCCTGTCGTTATCATCGAAATATTCATTTATTTTCTTTATAACAAAGCCATATCGGGCTGCCACTTGCGTAAAGTCTGAAATATTATGGGTAAAGCAGGGTACGATTTTTGTCCCTGATTCAGTTTCGAACCTGGCTTTTGTACCCGCATATTGTTTAAACGGGTGAAGTTCGCCAATGTAAACGTAACCACCTTTTTGCATGCTTTCGGAAAGGTTTTTGAATACAGGTTCAAGGTTTTCGATGTGTTCGAGTACTAAACTGAATACGGTCAGATCAAATTTCATGGTTGCAAAACCCCATACAGTGTTTATATCTGCTTGTTGAAAAACCACCCTGGAAGAATTGATTTTCTGCTTTGCTATGAGCAACATTTCTTCTGAAAGGTCAATGGCAAGGATTTCGTTTGCTTGGCCAAACAACCAAGCTGTGTTTTTCCCGGTTCCGCAGCCAATTTCCAAACAAGAATAAAAATGCATTTCAGCGAGTGATTCCCTAAGAGAAAGCCCTTCCAAATCCCTTGTTTTATTCAGGTTTGTATCGTACTGCCCAGCCCAACTATTGTAGGATTCTTTTACATCCATTTTTAGATTATTTTTTACGATAATGATTCTTTTATGTTTCAGGACACAGCCTTTGCAATCTTATTCTATTCATTTCAACCCAGCTACCCCGCATACCTTTCCTTTTGTTTATAAATCTACTACTAATACATGAACACTAGGGGTTTGTGCGGCAGCGCAGGAAGCCTTCTGGCAACTCTTGAAGCTTTCTTTCTAGCTAATTGAAAGGAATCGTGTGGGTGCTAGGCAATTATACAATTTTTTTGGTCACATTTTTTTCTTTTCGATCTTATCGTGGTATGGCAAATAAATGGGTAGTGCCGCTGAGCCATACCACTTAAATACCTCAGCTTCCAATACTTTTTCTTTAATTGTGGGATCAGTTTCTAACAATGTATTCGCTTCTTCGTTTGTTTTTACATTTAGAATAAAAATACCGCGATAAGTTTTATCATTCTTCCCTAAAGGGCCGGCAACAACCAACTTTCCGTTTGCAGCTAAACGGCCTATGTTTTCCAAATGCCCTTTGAATAAACTGTCGAGGACAGTTTTGTCTTCAATTTTATTTGGGCCGGTTTTGAGTATTACAAAAATGTAAGTTTTCATTCCGTAATCGTCACCGCCTAATGAGTCAGCAAGCAATTTGTCATAGTTAGGATTATCTGACTGGCAATTTGCAGAAAAGCAAAAACCACAAAACAAAAGGAGTAGAAGTATAAATTTCATTTGCTGGGAAGTTTTGAGGTGTTAAATAAATGTTGCAAACAGTTGGTGGTATGTGTGGTAATGGTTTGTGAGGTACTGGAGTCGATTCATCAGTGTTCATTTACCCATTAAAACCATAGTCCGGATATTCTGTTATCTAAACTCTTATTCCACCCTTTTCAAAACAGTTGCGGTCAGGGTTTTTAGCTTTATTTTATCGCCATTGAACTTTTTATTTGTAAGCAAATCAATCCATGTGGATTCTTGTGGCAAGTCGAATTCCTGGGCTGTAGGTTCAAGGTTGAAACAAACAATAATTTCGTCTTTTGAATCGAAACGGCTGTATGACAGTTTTTTGCCCTTTGTTGTAATAAATTTCAAATCGCCGTTTGAGAGGACTGGATTACTTTTCCGGATAAGGATCAGTTTTTTGTAAAAGTCAAACTGGGCCTGGTTAAATTCTACTTTATCATACGTCTTTTTGCCGGGTTGTATGTTGTTACGGGTTTCGGGTTCAAATTTGATTTCTTTCCACATCAATGGTTTGCGGCAGTTTGGATCGTCAGCTCCCCACATTCCCATTTCCTCGCCATTCCATATTTGTGGCGCCCCAATAGTTGTGAACATGTGTACCAGATACAAACCCAGGCGAGTATATGATTCTTTGTTTGGTTTGCCAGTTTTATATGCCTTATCCTCGTTAGGGTTGGCGTGGAATTTATACTTGTTGGAATTATAAAAATCGCTTAACAGCCTTGGCGTATCGTGGGTCGAGGAGGTATTCATCATGGCATATCGGTTGGCTGGCAACAGGTGCTTCCATTGAAACTGGAGGCTGTCCTTCAACTGTTCTGCATTTATTTCGGTAATTGTTTTTGCGAAAAAATACCTTGCAGGCCGGTACGATTGATAAAACATCACAGCATCGAAAACATCGCCACTCGTAAAAGGTACAGGATCCATAAGCTGGTCGGGCCAGGTTTCCCACCATATTTCACCTATCAGGTAAGCTTCGGGTTGAACGGAGCGGACAACTTTGCGGAATTCGCGCCAGAAGCCAAGTCCAATATGGTCGGCCACATCGAGGCGGAAACCATCAATTCCTTTGCCCGCATTGCCATCAGGAGCCAGCCAGCGTTTGGAAACGGCAAAAATATGTTGTTTAGCGCCCTCATTTATATTCCCTTCGTAAGCATGGCCAATCCTTCGTTCGGTGGTAAGGTCAACTTTTTTGATTTCGGGCAGATATTTGTTGCCAAGCCAGCCTTCGTAAGAAAATTCACTCTCGGTTGTTGCCGGGTTATCAAAAGAAGTAACATTGTACCAATCCCTGCAAACCGATTTTTTTTGGTTTTTCACCAAATCTTCAAATGCCCAAAACGAAGTACCAGTATGGTTCCACGAATAATCCATTATGATTTTCATGCCGCGTTTATGAGCTTCTTCAATCACTTTAAGGAACATTCTATCGGCTGAGGTCCATTGCCATGTTCTCGGGTTGTCTGGTTTTTCGGATGCGATAATCCTGTTGTCGCCAATAGGGTCAGGCCCGAAATTTACATCGATATGGTGATAATTACGTGCGTCGTATTTATGCATTGAAGGGGCATCGTTCAGAGGATTCATAAACAACGCTGTAACGCCCAAATCCTGCAGGTAATCGAGTTTATCCAAAACACCTTGCAAATCACCTCCAAAACGCCGGTATTGTACAGCATCGTTAAAGGATTTTCCCGATTTTACAGCCCAATCCTCCAGCGAGTACCAGTCGTGGGTCCAGGGCGTAACCGTCCATCCTTCCGGGGTTTTGATATTCATAAAAGGCACATCCATATTCTCGGGTTTGGGATTGTTGGATATATCGCCGTTATTAAAGCGTTCCACAAAAATCTGATACCAGATTACGTTTTTAGCCCAAGGTGGTGGTTCATTGAAAGGGGTTTGTGCCCAGGCCGAGGAAAAAGCTGTTGTTGTGGCCATTAAGAGTGCAAGGATTAGCTTCATAATGAAGTTTTTGTTTATCTGATACAAAAGTAAACTTTTGTGGCCAATATCTTAATTGCGGCTTCGCTTAAGGTTGGATTTTTATTGGTTTTGCAAAAGGATACTAAAAAATGCAAATCCAATGAGTTAACACATTGGTAAAAAGCCTAATTATTAAAAAGCTTCAGATTGAAACCATCTGCCTGATAATAGGAAGTAGAAATCTATCAAATTATTTTCAAGCTATTGAAAGGGAATAAAAATAAGCCGAAATCATTTTCAAATCTATCATAACTATTCCTACAACACTTCAAATTTTTCGCCCCAATCGGACATAAGTTGCATTACCGGCAGTAGTTTTTTCCCTTCGTCGGTCAACGAATATTCCACTTTTGGCGGGATAACCTCATACACTTTGCGGCTAACCACGCCACTTTTTTCGAGTTCACGCAGCACCTGGGTCAGCATTTTATCGTTAATTCCAACCAATATTTTTTTTATTTCGCCAAAGCGTTTGGTGCCGTTCCTCAAGTTCCAAAACACCAGGCTTTTCCACCTTCCGCCAATAATGGACAGAGTTAGGTCAACCGGACAATAGTAAAAAGTGCCATCCAATTCGTATCGTTTCATTGTTCATTTTTTTGCAAAGATAAACGTCTTTAGTTTTCCCTTACCCAATAGATAGTACTTTCATTTTGGGTAGTATATTGTGTATGTAAAGTACAAATCTCAATTTTGCAACTTTAAAAATCAATAAATAAACACAGAATAAAATGGACAAAGAACAAGTTAAAAATACAGCATTGGCAGTTTCAAAGGCCATATTAGAAGCACGTTGGAATGATTTGGACAATCTCCTCGACGACAAATTTACCTATACAGGCGATGGTTTTGTATTTACTAAAGACGAGTATATCGGGTTTATGCAGGATATGAAAGCTGCCTTCTCGAACCTGAAAATGGAGTTTCCACATATTCTTGTTGATGGTGATCTTGCTTCTATCCGCTTCATTTCCACTGCCGTGAATACAGGGAAATTTATGGGAGCACCAGCAAATAACAAGAATTTGGAAATAAATGGGATTTTTATCCGAAAAGTAAAAGATGGAAAAGTAATGCAGGAGTGGCAAACAACCGATTTATTGGGTGTTATGAGGCAAATTGGTTTTGGAGCACTGATGGGATACTCCTTATTTGTAGGGTTGTTTAAGGTAAAACAAGCAAGACCAGTAAGAAAAAAGTAATAATCGCCATTCTTTTTTGATCTCACAATAATGTGAGTTGTTCAAAAACTACAGGGAATGGGGAGTAAAATTGGTATATTCGGACTATAAAATGAGCTGATTCGTTTTGGCACCTTTTTATCCCGTCGTTTTGATAAAAGAAATCCAGGCAAAAAAAGTACTGACTTTTCATCCGGATGCATTTCCAACCAATTGGGATTTAAACCCATACAGGGGATGCACCATTGGATGTAAGTATTGCTTTGCCCAATATTCGCATAAATACCTGGGGCTTGATGATTTTTACAAAGATATACTGGTCAAAACTAATGTATCCGAAAGTCTGGAAAAGGAATTGAGCCAGAAAAAATGGAATGGCTCACAAATTAAAATTGGTGGAACTACCGATTTATACCAGCATTTGGAGAAAAAATACGAATTACTACCAAAGATTTATTCTGTCATAAAAAGGCATAAAAATCCTGTTTTCATCCAAACGAAATCAACACTGATTTTGCGCGATTTTGAGATTCTCAAAGAACTGTCGGAAATCACATCGGTTGATATAGCCACCAGCATCACCACATTCGACGAATCCATCCGCAAAATAATAGAACCAGGTGCATCCCCAACCATCGAAAGGCTCGAAATGCTTGCGAAATTTAATGGAATATGCCGGAGTACGACCCTGGGTTTTATGCCGATAATTCCCCTTATATCGGATACCGATGAGAATTTGGAAACGGTTTTCCGGCTGGCAAAAGCGTATGGAATCGACAATGTGGTTACCAGTATATTGTTTTTGATGGGCGATGTAAAAACGAAATTCCTTTCACTGATTAAGCTGCATTTCCCTGAAATTCACCTTGATTTTGCCAAATTATATACAACTTCGTCGAATGACCCAGTTTATGCACAGAAAACAAACCTGAAAATCAAGGCACTAAGAGAAAAATATCAGGTATTTGGTGTTTATAAACCAGTGGAAACAAATGTTCAACCGGTTCAGTTATCCCTTTTTTAGACGGTATTTCAGAAGCTTTTGCTTAGCTTTATTTTTCTCCCATTTCAAAATCGAGACTACCACCATTCATTATCTGTTCAAATGTAATGAACGGTTTGTCAAGCATTTTTCCATTCAGGAATGCTTTATCAGAATAAATATTTTTGGAAGAAATGCTCTTTGCTTTGATTTCAAACACTTTCCCGTTTTTCAAATTCAGCCTTGCCTTTTTCAGTTGCGGCGCACCCAAAATAAACTCATTGTTAGCCGGATTCACTGGGTAAAATCCCAAACTTGACAAAATATACCAAGCCGACATTTGACCACAGTCGTCGTTGCCTATCATTCCGCTAGGTGTATTGTTATGGAACTGATTGATTATGCGGTGTATGTACTTCTGTCCGGTTTTCGGAGTGTTCGAAAAGGCGTACAAGTAAACAATGTGATGTCCAGGCTCGTTGCCATGAGCATATTGCCCAATCATGGCTTCCTGTCCAAGGAATTTGTTCGGGTTTTGAGCTTCGATAGTGAAAAAATCATTGAGTTGTTTGGTAAAATCATCGGTTCCACCCAAAAGTTTTTTCATTCCATCCACATCATATTGGGCTGGTGTCCAGAAATACTGCCAGGCATTGGCTTCGGTGTAATCGCCCGGATTATTCATGGGCGATGTGGCAGCTAAAGGGCCAAAAGGGCTGCGCCAGTTTCCTTTGGTGTCTTTGCCGCGAAACAGTTTCATGCTTGTATCGTAAAGGTTCTTGTTGTAATTGGCCCGTTTCCGGAAAATTTCAGCAGTTGATTTATCACCGAGTTTTGATGCCATTTCGGCAACACACCAGTCGTCGTAACCACTTTCTAAGGTGCGGCTAACGGCTTCATTATCCAGCTTATCAAAAGGATAATACCCATGCTTATTGTACAATTCCCAATCGGAATTGATATGGCTTTGAGTGGAGGTTTCGATCATTGATTTCAGCGCCTCGTTTTTATCAAACCCTGTGAATCCTTTGTTGTAAGCCGAAAGAATCATTGGGATGGCATGGTTGCCTATCATGCAGAAATTGTCCTGGCCCCAAGCGGTCCAAATAGGAAGGAAACCGGCTGCCTTGTGGTGCAACAGCATCGTATTGATTATGCCGTTGATTCTTTCGGGAGCAATAATTTGCATTAATGGGAATGCCCCACGGTAAATATCCCATATCGAAAGGGTGGAATAATATTCATTTTTTGGCGCCTGGGCAATGTTGTCATCTGCCCCGCGATATTTCCCGTCCACATCGGCAATATTTGAAGGCTGCAAAAACAAGTGATATAAAGAGGTATAGAATATTTCTTTCTGTTTTGGCTCAGCTTCAATATCAATTCTGCCCAAATAATCATTCCAGGTTTTCTTGGCATTTATTTTCACCTGCTCAAAATCCCAACCCGGAATTTCAGTTTTCATGTTGAGTTTAGCCCCTTCAATATCCAAGGTGGATAAAGCAATTTTCAACAGTAAAACTTTTCTGTTATCAAGGTCAAAAGACAGGATATATTTCGGGGCATTTTCTTTCTGGCCTTTCGCGAGCAGTTCGGATTTTGTGAAAGGTGTGTCAAATTTGATCACGAAAAAATATTTCCGTTCCACCCAGTTTTTTGTGTGGCAATATCCAGAAATGGTATTTTTATCTTCGATCCTAACCTTGCTTTCCAGTACTAGGCTATCGGTAAGGAAACGCAACCCATGTTGCAGGTTGACAAGTAAAAAACCTTGTTGCTGTGGGTAAGTATATCGGTGAAAAGCTACCCGTTCCGAACAGGTCAGTTCCACTTTTACCATGTCCTTTTTGGTGAGGGTATAGTAACCGGTGCTTGCTTTTTCAGAATTTTTGAAATAGGTGTTTCGCAGTGTTATGTCGCTTGTTTCAGAGAATGGAAGCATCAGAATATCACCCATTTCGCTTATACCGGTTCCACTGAAGCGTGTTTGCGAAAAACCCATGATTACACTGTCGTGATACTGGTAGCCACTTGTATAATTCCAGCCATCTTCGCGGTTGTCAGGGCCGGGTTGCACCATCCCGAAAGGCATGGATGGACCGGGGAAAGTGTGGCCGGTTCCATCGGTTCCAATAAACGTGTTGACAAATTGGGTGTAATCAGTTTGCGGTTTTTGCGCTTTTACTTCGCAACTTAGTAAAGCAATGCAGACAGAAACCGTGATTAGTTTTCTAAGGTATTGCATCTCTTTACTTTGTTAACAGGAAGAGTAAGGGTATATCGAACCTTTCGTTCCATGCTTTTTCGCTATGGTCTTTTCCCGGAAAGAATTTGGTTTCCCAGTTTTTATCTGTGAATCCTTTTACTTTCATAACCTCATCCACCTTTTTCTGCAAAGGCGGATACATGGCATCCAAGGTTTGATCGCCATAATCGAAGTAGATTTTGTGGGTTTGTGGGTTTGGAAGATTGTTCTTCAGGTAGCTGACAAATGCATCAGGTACCGGGTTGTTTTCCATCGAAAATGTGCCTGGCCAATGCGTTGAAAGGCAAGCTGCCCCGCCGAACACTTCAGGATATTCACAAAGTGCATACATCGAAATCAAGCCGCCCATGCTGCTGCCGGTGATGAAAGTATTGTCCCTGTCGGTAAAAGTGGAAAAGGTTTTGTCAATAAATGGTTTCAACTCTTCAACAATAAATTTCAAGTACTTATCAGACACAGGATTAAACAATTCAGTGGTTCTTCCTGCCGACTGCAACTGTTTGGTAACAATGGCTTTTTCTTCGGGGTTCAACGATTCGAAGGGTTTTTGTGGGAAATATTCCTGATGCCTAAGAGCCGTATTCCAAATGCCAACGACAATACAATCTTTTACCTTCTTTTCGCGAATCAATCTTCCAAGGGTTTCATCCACGCCCCATTCCTGGTGGTTAAATGTGTTGACTGTGGTGTCAAAAAGATTCTGCCCATCATGCATGTAGAGAACAATGTATTTCTTCTTTGCGTCGTAACCATCGGGCAACCAGACATCGACCCTGCGTGGATTAACATATTTTGAAGTGAAATCGTTGTAACGTCTTATGCTTCCTGACGAAGGGTTTACTTCATCCTGAAAGGTTTCCTGGCGCAAAATGGTTGCTCCCAATGGAAATAAGGTTGCATTTTCGGGCTTGCCTGTTTTTTCATTTATCAAGCTGGTATTCAACGTGATGCTTTCCCATTTGTCGCCAGTAACTTCAGTGTTTTCGAGCGATATTTTAAGTTCTTGCGACGACGGAATCTTATATTTTACAAGGTTCACAGGTTCAAACTCAAAGTCATTAAAGCCATCGACAGCATATTTTTTTGTTATTATTTCTTTGCTTTCGATTGGCAATGCGAAAACCAATGCACCATAAGTGAAATAATTTTCCCGGTTCCTATCCTTTTTCAAATCAGGTTTACCACCGAGTTCAAGCTTTATGGTTTCCTTGTTTTTCCAAGCTTTTGTCACAATAATGTATCCGTCCTTTTCGGTGAAATTGCAGTTGAGTTTAAATGTTTTTGCCCATTCAGGTTTCCTGATTTTTATGGTAAACGA
>CAIRHD010000399.1 GCA_903878265.1 uncultured Bacteroidales bacterium
ACAATACCAATGGGCAAAAAATATTAGGATTAAATCTTGTTTACAAACATTTTCACTACTTTTATACCATGAATAAAGAAGATAAAAACTTAGCTCCCCACGAAGTTTTCCAAGGTTCGGCTTGGGAAGCCAGCCTGCTGAAAAGCATACTCGAAGACAACGACATCGAAACCATTGTCCAACAAGCTTCGTCGCTACCGTGGAACATAATGCCAACCGAAGCCGCTAATATGAAAGTGTTTGTTGCTCTAGAAAACCTGCAACAAGCCAAAGACATTGTTACCGAGTTTTATACCAATATGGATAAAGAAGATTCTGATGACCCACAAGGGTAAACTTTATGTGCATTAATTGTTTAATATGCTGAAAAACAGCCTTTAAAGAGCTGTTTTCAGTATTTTATTTCCCGAATGTACTTAATTTAGACCATTCAATTAACGGGTTGTAGGTTACAGCTAAAAACCTATTTGCAGTTTCGATTTATTGTACCTAATCGACTCTTAACCAATAACTATTTTCCATTAACCACTAACTTTTGCCCGTTAACCTTTGACTTTTAACCTTTGCCCTAATTCAACTCCCTCTCCTCCCCTGCTGCCGGGATTTCGATATTTGAAAAGCCTTGTTGTTCGAGCGTTTTCTTGTATGCCGTTTGGGCATCGTATTCGCCATGTACCAGAAAAACTTTTTTTATCTGCGAAACATCCTGACAGCTTAGATAATCTGCCATTTCGCTGTAGTCGCCATGCCCGCTGAACGCTTCGATACGTTCAATTTTCGCCTTTACCGGATGCCGTACACCAAAAATTGAAACCTCATCGGCTCCTTCTAAAATCCTTGCCCCCAATGTCATGGGCGAACAGTAACCTACTGCAAGTATCGTATTGTTCGGGTTTTCGATATTATTGGCCAGATGGTGCTTTATCCGTCCGGCTTCCATCATTCCTGATGCCGAAATTATTACACAAGGTTTTTTGTCTGAATTCAGCCGTTTCGATTCCTCCGGGCTTTTGACATAAAATAACGAATTAAATCCAAAAGGATCGGAATCGGTGTGCATCACGTTTGCCACATCCTTGTTGAGCATATCGGTGTGAAGCCGGAAAATATCGGTTGCATTTATCGCGAGCGGACTATCCACATAAATATTCACTTTGGGCAACAGGCCTTGGTTAAAGAATTTATTTAGCGCATAAACCACTTCCTGGGTCCTACCAATGGCGAAAGACGGAATAATTACTCTACCGCCTCTTTCGATGCAGGTTTCTCGTATAACGCGCAAAAGTTCCCCTTCGGCTTCCTGTAAATGTGGGTGTAAGCGGTTGCCATAGGTTGATTCGGTAATCAAATAATCGCACTGTGGAAATGGGTCGGGTGATTTTAAAATACGGTTTACCGGACGGCCAATATCACCGGTATAAGCAATTCGGGTAGTCTTGCCATTTTCGGTAATTTCCAACAAAGCAGTCCCGCTTCCAAGCATGTGGCCTGTGTTTGTGAACTTTACTTTATTGTTTCCATCTATTCGGAACTTGCGATCGTAACCAACCCCGATAAACAATTCCATGCAAGCACGGGCATCTTGCTCTGTATAAATGGGTTCCACAGGTTGCATCCCTTTTTGTAGGCGGCGTTTGTTGAACCATTTCACATCACCTTCCTGAATATGGCCACTATCGGCCAGCATTATGGCACAAAGGTCGCGGGTGGCGCTGGTACAAATAACCGAACCCCGAAACCCGAGCCGATAAATATACGGTATCAATCCTGAATGGTCGATATGTGCATGGGTAAGGATTACATGGTCAATTTGGGCCGGATCGAACATCAGGTTGCGGTTCATGCCATCGGTTTCGAGGCCCTTGCCCTGAAACATCCCACAATCGAGCAATATTTTCTTTCCGCTTTCGGTGGTAATCAGGTGCTTGCTTCCAGTAACTTCGCGGGCAGCACCAATAAATTCGATTTTCATAATACAGTTGTTTTTAACGTATCAAATGTACTTTATATCTATATGCGAAAAATAATAATTTTGCGACTTTACAGAAAGTTGGTTTGGGGTTTCTTATATGAAAAAATGAAAACGAAATAATAATTTCTCTTCAATCGGATTCTGAAATTGAAGAATCTTTGTTAAATAATCCGAAAAACTATATCTTCACCCAATTTGCTGGGTTTAGCACATTGGTGCCTTGCCAAAGCTCAAAGTGTAACCTCGATTTTGATTCGCCTTGCTCTGTGAAAACGGTGCCCAACGATTGCCGGGTTTTTACTTTGTCGCCTTTTTTTACGCTTACATCCTGAAGGTTGGAATATACAGTTAAATAGTCGCCATGCCTTACAATTACAATGTAGTTGAGGTTTGCAATAAACATTACGCTGGATACTTCGCCATCAAAAACCACCTTCGCCTGTGCGCCTGGCACGGATAATAAATCTATTCCGTTGTTTTTGATTTTAATGTTTTGAAATTCGGCATGAGGATGTTCGCCAAATGAAAAAATCAACGCGCCCTTGTCCAAAGGCGAAGGCAAACGGCCTTTGTTGCTTGCAAAACCTCCTGTTAAAGCCACTTCTTCTGCCGTTGCCGACATACTGTTAGATGCAATAAGTTCAGTCTTTGCCGGAAGAGTGCGCACATCTTCCACTCTTGCAATCGGTTCGGGCTTGGCAGTTTCCGTTGTTTTTAATTTAGGATCTGTTTTTGCCTTGCTTTTTTTCTCGGCCTCGGCTTTTAGCTTTGCTTTTCGTTCAGCTTCGGCAGCGGCTTTGCGGTTTGCCTCGGCTGTAACAGCAAGGGCGCGGGCTTTTTCTTCGTTGGCTTTCTTTATCTCGGCAGCTACCACAGCTTCTATTGCAAGTTGTAGCTTGTTCAATGCCACTTCGTTATCGCGAAGCTTCGAAAGCAATTTTTTTTCCTGTGAGCTTAAGTTTTTTACCTTGTCGTCCTTTTGGCTTTTCTCGTTGGCTAATTCATTCCTCTCCTTTTCCTGCGAATGTTTTAGCGAAAGTTTTGATGATTTCTGTAGCTCGTACTCAAGCTTTTTTTCCCCTAACGATAACTGGGTTTCCCCGATGGATTTCGCCTGCGCTTTTCGATATTCGGTATATTGTTGAAGGTATTTCAGCCTTTTATAGGCTTGGGTAAAATTGCGCGACGAAAAAATAAACATCAATCGGTTGGTAGCTCCCCGATTTCGGTAGGTCGAATAAATTATTCGTGCGTACTCTTCTTTCAGCGTTTTAAGGTTAAGTGAAACTTTGTAAATCGTATCGCTAAGTGCTTTCACCTGATTGTCGATGCCGCCAACTTCCTGTTCAATGGCATTGATCAGCTCTTCGCGCTTATTTATTTTTTTGTTTATCAGCACGAGTTGGTTTAGGTTGGCCGACTTGGTTTGCTTGGTTTGCTCCAACTCTTTGTTCAATTCTGAAATTTCCTGCTCGAGTTTTGATTTGCGGCTTTGTAATTTGTTTTTATCGTTTTGGGCATAGATAGTTACGCAGGCCGATATAAAAAATATAGCAATGCCGATATAGAAGAATATATTAAACCGGTTTCTATCTAAGGTTTTCCCTTTCATTTCTTAACGGGTTGTAAATCTTTTAGTTCCTTGTAATTTTCGGGTATCTTGAATGGGAATGTCAGATCCTGGTCAATCTGCATTTTGGTGAATACAATTTTTATCCTGACTTTTTTCTCGCTGGTTTCAATCTTAAAATCAAGTATCGAAGGGATCATTTTACCGCCAACATCCTCAAAGCCTTCATAAGTAGCTATAAATTTCCGATTATCACGTTCGGCTTCTTTTAGCAAGACTTTCGATATTTTAAACGTTTCGGGATCGAGCCAAATAGTTTGAAGCGGTATGCTTATTTCTTCCTCACTATGGCGCACAGCACGCCTAATTTTTCGTCTGTTCTCGGTATTGAGTTTGTATTGCTGGTTTTCGACAGAAGCTTTAAAAGTGTTGGATTCGTAAAGCGAAAAATCGTTGCCCGTTAAAAAAGATTGGGCCATATCGTAATCGAGTGTTTTGTTGAGCAATTGGTTGATGTATGAGAAATTCTGAACCAGAAATGTATTGTCCAACCGGTTCAGGTATTTTATCGAATCGGGTGTAAGCATAAAACGAACAGCTTCGATGCCGAGTGCCGGTGTAATGGCGATCCAGATAATGCTGTCGTAAGCAATGCGCAAATTGCCCGAAACATTGGTTTTCTTCTGGTCAACAGTATAAGTTGCGCTAAACTTGGCCGAAAATTGGTGAAACTTCAATTCGTTTTCCTTCAGTTTCCCAACCAGATATTCAGCTCCCTGCTCCTTTATCGGCGCCCTGACTGCTTTTCGGCTTCCAGTACATGCCGAAATGCCAATAGCTGTAAAAAGCACTGCAAAAAGCCACAAATATTTGACTGATAACCTATTCATACATTTTTTTCTCTTTTATTTTTTTGTCCAAAAACTCTGAACCTTTCCCTGCTTTTAGCGCTTCCTGCCAAAGTTCCATCGCCTTGTCGGTTTTTCCAAGTTTAAAATTTATGTCGCCAAGGTGTTCCATCAAATCGGGATCGGATTTGGGTGTGGCCGCAACTGCTTTTTCAACCCAAGTTTCGGCTTCCTGATACCTGCCAAGTTTATAAAGCACCCAACCATACGTATCCATATTTGCGGCATTTTCGGGGTCTAATTTAACTGCTTTCGCCGACATGGTTTCGGCTTTCGTCAAATTTTCGTTCCGCAACGACAGGTAGTAAGAGTAATTATTGAGGACAAAACTATTTTCGGGGTCAATGATAAGTGCTTTTTCATAACTTTCGTCCGACAAACGGAAATTTTTCGCCCGGTTGTGCGCATCACCAAGATAAGTGTAAAATTGTACCAGCAACAAATTGTTACCGCTTACCAACTTCACCCCGGTATTGAAACTTTTTATTGCTTCGTCGTTTTGCTTTTGCTCTAGTAATGCGATACCGTAAAACAGGTAAGGCACTGGCAGCAATGGAAATAATTCAATTGCTCGATTGCTTTCCTGGGCCAAAGCATTGTAATCGGCCAACTGGATTTCGGCATTGAGCAAGCTTTCCCACACTGCGTAGCGGCTACTGTCAACAGCAATTACCTCGCGGAATTCGGTGCGTGCTTCGGAATACTTTTTATCGTCGAGCAAAAAATCGCCATACATCGAATGGGCTTTCGGATCATTAGGGTGCGTTTTTACCAGTATTTCGGCCAACTCGAAAACATCGGCCTTATTTTGGTTATACATTTCATCCACGGTAAAATAGGAAAGTAAAACCCGTATTTTTGTATCAATATCGAGTGCAGGGCTGTTAAAACCGATTTTTAGCTCATCGAAAGAACGTTTTTTATCGCCTCTTTGCCTGTAATAATCGGCCAATGTAATATGGATATATTGATTTTCGGGATCACTGGCCAATATTTGTTGATAGTAGGTGTCAGCTTCATCAAATTTTCCAGCCTTCATATACATTTCGGCCAACATCGAAAGATATCTTGTTTTCTGATCAGGAAATTCCACAATTAGTTTATTTATTTCGGCAGCAGCCTGATCCATTTTGTTTTCAATCAGGAATATTTTTTGTTTCTGTAACGAAATTTCTTCTGTAACGCCCAAAAGCTCTTCAATTTTATTGTATGTTTTAATTGCATTGTTGCCATCATCGTTCATCAGGTATGCGTTCGAAAGCTCATAAAGATAATCTAGATTGCCTGGATCTTGTTCCACCAACTTTTCACAGGTTTCGAGGAGTTCCTTTTTTTGTCCCGCCTTACCATATATTTCGACCAGAAGCAATTTATACCATTTGTTTTCTGGCTCAATTTCGGCTGCTTGTTCGCCGAAGCGCGCTGCAGATGACAAATCGCCAGCTTCGAAATACAACTGGGCAAGCTCGTACATTGAAGCAGAATGGCGTGGATTTTTACTCAGGATGGATTCGTATTGGCTTATTGCCTTTTCCGATTCGCCAAGCAGTCGGTATTTGGTGGCATCGATAAAAAGGTTGGTTACTTCGCTGTTGTTAGCTGAAACAGAAGATTCGTCAGTTTTGTGTTTTTTCTTCCTTTCGCGTTTCTGAGAAAAGCCAACATTGGGCCACAAAATCGCTAACAAGAGTAGTATGGTGATAAGATTTTTCATTTCAATTGGTTGATGGTTATTGGTAATTGGTTATTGGTTATTGGTTATTGGTTATTGATGATAAAAAGTAGTTGGTGATTTCAGCTTATAAAAATCCATTGGTGTTTTAGTTTCATTCACACGAAGCATAAAATTACCGGTGTCATTTTACGCCGGTATGCCCAAAACCGCCCTCGCCACGTTCGGTTTCCGACAAGGTTTCAACTTCGTTCCAACTAATATGTTCAAAACGGGCAATTACCATTTGTGCTATGCGCTCGCCTGGTTCGAGTGTAAAATTTGTGTCCGAAAGGTTTACCAGTATGACTTTTATTTCTCCTCGATAATCTGGATCGATGGTTCCAGGCGTGTTTACAATAGATATTCCATACTTTGCCGCCAAGCCGCTTCGTGGCCGCACTTGAGCTTCAAAGCCTTCGGGCAATTCAATATAAAGTCCGGTAGGAATCAGCACACGTTCAAGCGGTTTGATCACCAGTGATTGGTCGATGTTTGCCCTCAGATCCAAACCGGCGGAATGAACAGTTGCGTATTGAGGCAAAGCAAATCGTGAGAGGTTTACAATATTAACATCCATGCAAAATATTCCTTTTTTATGTAATTGGTTATGTGTGTTTTGTGAGCTTAATCAGTCGTTTAAAATCAATTTTTTCCTTTTTGAAAACAAAAAATATAAATGCGAAAATATACATTGTGTTTAGTGCAATTCTTGCAATTAATGATGGCGGCGCAACATAAACACTGAGTAAATAAAGCCCAATTCCAACAGCGAAATAAAGGATTATCACTTCCCATTGATAAGGGATAGGATAATATTTACAGCTCAGGTAATAACTGAATATTGCCATTGCCAAATAACTGCACAAATAGCCCCAAGCGGCAGCCAAATAACCATATACAGGCATAAAAGCAATATTTATCGCAAGGTTTATTCCAAGCCCGAGCAAAGTTATCGTAAGTGCGTACTTTGTTTTCCCCGACAATTTATACCACATCGATAAATTGAAAACTATGCCCAAAAGGATGTTCGCTATCAACATGATTGGCAATACGGCTATCCCAATCCTGAATTCCTTACCTAACAATAGCGAGAACAACTCGGGATACATGGCTATGCCAAGAAATATCAAAACACAAAATGCCACAAAATATTTCATTACATCGGCATAAACTTTCTTCATATCGTCCCTGTTCGACGACGAAAAAAAGAACGGTTCGGCAGCATACCTGAACATTTGTACGAACAAAACCATGAAAACAGCCAATTTTACATTGGCGTTAAAAATTCCTAATTGGTCTTGCCAAGGCGCAGTTGCCGGCGCAAAAAACCGGAAAAATATTCGGCTTATGAAATCGTTTGCCACACCAGGCAATCCTGCTATCATTAACGGAAGCGAATAAACCAGCAGCTCAGTGAATTGCTGTTTCGAAAACACAATTTTCAGTTTTATCAACCTTGGAACAAAGAGTAGCATTGATACA
>CAIRHD010000400.1 GCA_903878265.1 uncultured Bacteroidales bacterium
GCAATTACCAGGGCTTGATGGTTCATTCGAAGTATTGAACAACCACGCCCCAATGATTGCCGCCCTTAAAAAAGGCAGGGTAAAAGTGATTGACTCAAAAAAAGCGACTCAATTCTTCGAAGTGAACGGTGGCGTTGTGGAGGTGCTAAAAAACCGAATATTAATATTGGCTGAATAGCTTTACAATAATCCAATAGAAAAGGAGGGCATTTACCCTCCTTTTTTTATGGAAAACGACATCTCCAAATCAGATAAACGATAGTTCAAATAGCTTTTCAAAAAGAGGACTTTCCAAAAAAAACAGCCCCGAATGAAGGCACTTGAAAATCGCCAAAGTGCTTATTTAGTCCTAACCATAAGGATTTGACCACTTTTGGTTATTTTATCCTGAAATCAACAGGCATTATCACCATACAGGCTATTGGCTTACCTCTATAATAGCCCGGCTGCCATTGAGGCATTGTATTAACCAAACGAACTGCTTCCCAATCTAATTCAGGATCAACGCCTTCGGCTACTTTTGCCATTTCCACTCCACCTTGCTTGTTTACAACAAAACTTATTAACACGCTTCCTTGTACCCCTTTTAATAAAGCATTCATTGGATAATGTTGTTTCCTATTGAAATAGGATTGTACAGCGGGCAATCCTCCGGGAAATTGGGGCAGTTTTTCAAGAACTAATAAAATTGAATCCTCATGAATCAATTTTTCCTTCTGCACATTGTTTTTATGCCTGAGCACCAAATCGGCAAGAAGTTTTTTCTGGCTTGTATCAATTTCAGGGTTTATTGGCTTGTATTCCTTGCTTTGCGCCTTGTAATGGATTTCACTTTTTGCAATTGGTTTTACAGCGTTAATATCTTTTGCCAGTGTTTTTACCGTAGGTGTTTTGTTGGTGTTCAAAAAAGGCACCTGGTTGGGAAGCGGGAGTCTTTCGTGTGTATATTCAACACTTTTAAAGGTATTGTTCGCACCTTTTTCACTCCATTCCAAAATTGGGTTTATTTTCCAAAAATAGACTATAATTGTTGCTACAAGAATGAATATCAATACAATAAAAAAACTCAACTTTAGGCTGTACTGGTAAGTTGACCTGATTTGATAACCCCCATAATCCTTGTTCCTATGTTCGAAAACAATATCATTGTAGGATGGGAAAACTTGTTCTTTTTTTCGTTTTACAGTCATTTCCCTATTGTAACGCAAAGATTGCGCCAATTATTTTGTAAATTTAGGAAGAATAAAAAAGGTGATTGATTTTGAATTGAATATGGCAAATAATCAGGTTGATTGATCTTAACATACATCAATACAATTACTTGCAAAATAAATAATCATTCTGTCAAATCTATTTCCAATTTTATAAGCAGAAGTGCCAATTTCATCTATTCTTCAATGCGTCCGCAATTGCTTTTTCTGCAAGGGGAGCCATCACTTTATAACCGATTATATTTGGGTGAACCCCATCCGAGGAATACTCAGACTTTAAGCCTTTTCGGGAATCAACCATTGCCGAATAATAATCGAGGTAGGAGAAGCCATTGTCAGCGGCATAGTTTTTAATCCATTTGTTAAAATCTGTTATCTTTTCGGATGGGAAAACTCCAGGATTCCATGGGAAATCGTAAGCCGGTAGAACAGAACACAGAACTACCTTTATGCCATGATATTTTGCAAGCTCAGCCATGGAAGCAATATTGGCTTCAATCATTTCGAGTGTTGATGGGCCGGTATTGCCAGCAATATCGTTAATCCCAGCCAGTATCATCACAACGGCGGGTTTCAATTCGATAACATCGGGCCGGAACCTAATCAACATCTGCGGTGTGGTTTGCCCACTGATTCCTCGGTTAATGTACGGTTTCCCAGCGAAAAATTCAGGGTAAACAGTACTCCAGCCTTCGGTAATAGAATTGCCCATAAAAACAACCCTTTTTTCGTTGGGGCCAGATTTTTTCAGCTTGGCATTTTCTTCGTGGTAACGCGCCAGATTTGGCCAATCGTTTTTCAATCGGAGGTA
>CAIRHD010000401.1 GCA_903878265.1 uncultured Bacteroidales bacterium
GACACCACCGTGCGCAAAGTAGTAATAGAAAACCTGCCTTTCCTGCTTACCGATACGGTTGGTTTTATCCGGAAGTTGCCCCACAATCTGGTTGAATCGTTTAAATCAACCCTCGATGAAGTGCGGGAAGCCGATTTGCTTTTGCACGTAGTTGACATTTCACATGCTACTTTTGAAGAACAAGTGGAAATAGCAACCCAAACTCTTTCTGAAATTGGTTGTGCCGACAAGCCTTCAATTATGGTTTTCAATAAAATTGACGCCTATTCGCATGTGGAAAAAGATCCTTTTGATCTGGCACCTCCAACAAAAGAAAATATTACCCTGGAAGAACTTAAAAATACCTGGATGGCAAAAGTAAATGCCCCGGCCATTTTTATTTCGGCCAAGCAAAAAACCAACATCGACGAATTCAAAAAACTCTTGTACGACGAAGTGAAAAGGTTGCATGTAATCCGGTATCCATACAACAGCTTTTTGTATTGATCGGAAACATAACTTTTATTTCATAATAAATTAATTAGCAGCTAAATAGAAGCATACATTTACATGATCCGCTTTGTTTCCCTATTCATAATCCTGCTCTTTGCCAGAATATCGCAAGCGCAGATTTTTACGTCAAGCAACTTACCCATAATCATTATCAGCACCAACAATGTGCCTATTCCCGACGAGCCAAAAATTCCGGGAACGATGAAGATTATTGATAATGGGCCTGGGCAGATCAATCATGTAACCGATCAGGGAAATATCTATACCGGTAAAATTGGTATCGAAGTCCGGGGAAGCTATTCGGCAACTTTGCCACAGAAACCTTATGCAATCGAAACCCGCGACATAAATCAGAACGACTCGGCAGTTTCACTTTTTGGTTTTCCCGAAGAAAGCGATTGGGTGCTTTTGGCCAATTACAACGATAAGGTTTTTATGCGCAATGTACTGGCATTTAAACTGTTTAACGAAACTGGACATTATGCTTCACGTACACGTTTTGCCGAAGTAACGGTAAATGGGGTTTATAACGGAATTTATATTTTCGGCGAAAAAATAAAGCGTGACGAAGGCCGTGTGGATATTGCCAAGCTCACACCCGATGAAAATTCGGGCGAACCGCTTACCGGCGGCTATATTTTCAAAATTGATTATTGGGACGATTTTACAAGTTGGAAATCGCCCTTCCATCCTATCGGGCATCCGAATTTCGATATCCATTATGTGTATTATCACCCCAAACCCGAAGAAATAACCGAACAGCAGCGCGAATACTTAAAGGACTATGTTACCACTTTTGAATCCGCTCTTTACAACCCTTTAGTACATGATACTACGGCAGGATATTATTCGCTGATGAACGCCCAATCGTTTATTGATTATTTTATAGTGAACGAAGTTGCCCGCAACAACGATGGCTTTAAAAAGAGTTTCTATTTCTTTAAAGACCGCGATGGTGTTGATAAACGCATAAATTGCGGCCCTGTTTGGGATTTCGACTGGGCATGGAAAAACATTGACGAATGTGCCATTTTTGCCAATACCGATGGCAGCGGCTGGGCTTATAAAGTTAACGACTGCTATCCCGATGTAAACTCGCCGGGCTGGCACATACGCTTGCTTCAGGATACCATTTTCAGGAACGAACTGCATTGCCGCTGGGATTTGTTCAGAACAAACATATTGAATACCGATACCATTTTGAACTGGGTTGATTCCAACGCCACCTATCTTTGGCAAGCGCAGCAAAGGCATTACACGCGCTGGCCCATTTTAGGCCAGAATGTCGGGACACCGGTAATTGGGCCGATACCAACCACATTCCAAGGAGAAATCAACGATTTTAAAAACTGGATCACGCTCAGGCTGAATTGGTTGGATGCCAATATGCCGGGTAATTGTTTCAATATCGTTCACAATGAGTTATTTCAAAACAAGCCTCAAATAGTTGCTTTCCCAAATCCCGCTTCAGACCACATTTTTATCGAATTGCCGGAACAAAATAATAATGCCATTTTGCAGTTATTCTCAATAAGCGGGAATAAGTTGAATGTCCCGTTAACTTTTGATGGAAACCTTTTTACCCTCAATGTTAGCCAGCTACAGGTTGGAATGTATTTTGCCAGAATTTCGGGTAACAACAATCAAGCGAGCAATGTAAAAATCAGTATCGCCAGATAATTTTCGTTTCAAAAACCGTTATAATACAAAGAACAACAGCATTATGAAAAAGACCATTCTCCCTCTTTCAGCCTTACTGATGCTTTTTACTGTTGTATTGTTGAGCGGATGTCGGAAAGACAATGGCACCAACTCCGAATATCCGGATGTAACCGCTGATTCCTACACAATTTCCGACACTTTAAAATACAAGCAAACCGATGCAACCGGGATCAATATTGTGGACTGGCCTTATGGGGCAGCAACTCTGAATGCCATTATTGGCGACAGCATTGTTATAGCATCTGCTGCTGTAAATGCCGATGGAAGTTTTGCTCTGGTTTTACCGGCTTCCGTTCCCGGAAAATATTTGAGCAGCCTCACAGCCGAGGCTATTTGGGAAGGCGGTTCAGTAGTAGCTGATCCTGAAACCGTTAGGTTTATGGATTCAATCCGATATGTGGTTGATTTAGTGATAAACGGGTTTCCGTATAAAATGGTTGTAGGCTTATGCCTGCTAAAACCTGACCTTACTGTTGAAGAAAGCTATTTCTTTAACTTTTACGATTTGCCAGGTACTTTTATTGGAATCGGTTCCAGCGGAACACATTTCGCCTGGTCATTTACCAAAGGCTGGAGCATAATTGGTGTAGGAACAATATTCAACACATCGGTTTATAGTTCGAGTTGGGATACGGCAATACCTGAGGAGGCTATTTGGGTGAATTGATTGTTAATAGAAATAAAATTGACTACTTTCCTCTTTTAATTAATTCAATATTAGAACATTAACAAAACTGTTTCTTTTTAGTTTTAAAAGCGGAATTAAATTAGTTTTGGCAACTCAATGAGCGTATTAATATAGTATCTTTGTTGTTTTTATAAACACTGGTACAGGTTTTAAGCTGAAAGCTGCCCTATTAAGGTACTTTCTACTACTTAGAAAATTGGATTGAGGATCTAAATTGTTTGCATTAGTAAAACATATTCTAACTTAACATTGCAGTTTTTGATAATTCTGTTCCGATTACCTAAAAAACAAAATTCACAAAATAATAAATCAGCAAAATGAACATAGAAATAACAAAGTTGGAGACCAATAGTATTATAAAATTATATTCGGAAATCTTAAAAGAACTAAAAAAAAGAAATGTTATTCGTAGTAAAAATCTTGTTGGAGACTTAGGAGAATATTTAGTTATTGATTTTTTTAACAATGACATTAACCTCCCGAATTTGACATTTGCACCTCCAAGTACTAAGAGCTATGATGCGGAAGATGAATATGGGAAAAAATATGCGATAAAAACAATTACAAGAAATGTGACCGGTGTTTTTTATGGCTTAAATCCTATTAATTCGGTAAGAGAGGATAGAGAAATTTTCGATTTTGCAATTGTTATTAAACTAGATGAGAATTATGCAATAGAAAAAATAATATCCTTGAATTGGCAACAATTTTTATTTCATAAAAAATGGCACTCTAGAATGAGAGCTTGGAATATTAATCATTCAAAAAAGCTTGAAACAGGGTGTAAAATTTTAATTGATAACTCAACAAAATAGGTTGTATGGACTTAGAAGAATTAGGCGGCATTTTAAAAGAAATGTATTTAAATGCTCCTCAGAAGGAGCAAGTGGCCTATATCCACTTGTTTGGTATTAAATATGCAGAAATTATTAGAAAAAATAATTTTAAAATTTCCAGCATTATTAAAAGTTCAGGAATACAAAAATCTTATGCAGTAGAAGTTAGTAAAGGAGTGAAACTGGCGAAATTTGTATGCCTAAAGTAATGGCTTCCATTAATAGTTTAGCATGTAATTTTATAAGAAGTAGAGCCGAGTTCGTAAATGATATTCTTCTAAAAAAGATGTGGAATGTATTTTGCTATCTATAATTATGCAACGTATTCTTTGTTTTGACTAAATATACCAACCAATTAATAATGGATTAACTCATTATCATAATCTGCCTAAACTCGCAGTTAAGATAACCATTTACTTAACATAGAATTAAACAATTATCCTCTATTCCCCATAATCTTCCATTCCCCGGGACATCTTTTGGCATACCTCCCAACTACCTTTGTATCAAATTTAAAGATACAAAGGTATGGAACAACAACAAAATGATATTGAACATACTGATAACCAGTCTGTATCAATATTAGAAAACGCTAATTCAGTAACAGGCACTTGTGTGGAAATAGTGCAGTTTACAAGTTCAAACTGTGAACTTCAGAAGCATTCAAAAGGTCAAGTAAACAGCCTAAATTGGCGGATTGCACTAATATCTTCAAATAGAAACGAGCTTTTTGAGAAGCTAAAAATTGATTGGATTATAAAGGCTTTTAGGCATCCACATCTTGTTTTAACTGATACTGTTTTTGAAAAAGCCATTCAATGGGAAATCACAAATCCGCTGCAATTAACCAACTATATTCTGGAAAATGAAGGTGTTTCCGAGCTTATTTCGCCAAAACACTTCTATAAAATGGTGTTGTGTAGCCCATATATTGATACCCCTTTGAAATGGAATGCCATTATTTGCATGTTGAAAGCGGTGAAAAGCCCCACAAAATTTCTCGACAATTTTTTGGAACCTATGTACAGGTATCTGTATGATGAAAAGTATAAACGTGAGGTGGATAAGTTTATAAAGGCCCGCAAACAACTCGATGTTTCCTGGAGCAAGGAAAGATTGATGCGCGAATATCTGGAATTGTCGGTTGAATATTCAGGCACATTGAAGCTGCCGGAAAGTTGCACATTAATTTCGCATAGGCGCGATTTGAAAGGTGAAGGTTTGAAAATGCGGCATTGTATTATAGATTACTGGAAAAACGTGGTCGAAAAAAAATATTTCGTGATCCACATGCAAGAGCCTGAACCGCTTACTTTTTTGATTGCTAATTTTAAAAGGACAAGGTATTTTACGTTCGAGGCCGTTTCTGGTGTTGAGAATAGTCCCCCAACCCACAAAGCCCTTAGTATCATGGGAAGATACCTATCGGAAGAATCGAACCAACAGTTTTTCAGGGAAAACGCCCAGATTATGGATACTTGTTTAAGCGAACGTTCCGAGATTCAGGAAATACTAAATACACTCTAATACATATCTAAACCATTGAATAACAAAAATATAACAGAAAATGAAAACTAAAGAATTTAGGACACATTTAACACTCAAATTCCCAGAAAGCCCAGGCAGCGTTGACACTGGGATTGGTGTTTGCTTAAGAGTCGAAAGTTCCCTTGGGGATTTAGATGAGCATTTTGCGAATGACAATTGCGAAAAGCTAATGTTTCTCTTAACCTATACTGCCGAGGATAACCGTCAAGGTAGGGAAACCAGGCATCTTGTTCCCTGCGGCGGAGATATTTACACCAATACGGCAACATTTAAAAAGTGGATTAACGTGTACAAAGAATTTTGTGAAAAAAAAACTGGCAATTTGGCACCTATTAATCCGATAAATAATACTCCTGTTGCTGGTCATGAGAAAACACGTACAAGCTCTGAACATGATCTTCATTTACGTCAAATAGATTTTTGTTTTGATAGCAGAGATGACCTTGATATTCATTTTGTTACTGAATTAATTGGATACTCCAAGAGCTATAAGGATTTGAATAACTTAGAACATTTAGCCTATCAATACTTTAAGAATGTGGAAGGCGAGTGGTATTTAAGGTCGAATAAAACAGATTGTTATATTAAAATTGTCCCTTCAAGAATTTCAGGAAGTTCAAACCTAAAAACCTTTTTAGACAATTTACTTCAACGGAATAGGATTAGTATTATAGGCTTTTTTAAAAGCTGGTGGGGTGAGGATGAAGAAGATAAAGAAAGCAGATATGGTAAAATGCTGACCGATGAAGATATATATTGGGAAATGCGGGAAATTGAGGAAATTAATAGAAACATAACCGGTCAATGGTATAGATGAACGCTCCCCTTTATTTGCTTCAAGGCACACTGTTTCGCACTCAGTCAAATTTCAGCGATTTGATCGAAATAAACGAAGTTTTTCAAGACAAAAACCCAATCTTGGCAAGAGAGCAGGTATTTAGCAAATACCAAAGTTATGTGGATGTGTTTTTGGAAAGCCAAGGTTTGGTTTGCGAATCAAACAATCAAGTTGGAAAAGAATTGGCTATTTTTATGGATTCCCATCAAGAGCTATACGCTTTTAACAATCCAGTTTTAGGCCAGCTTGATGTGGATTTCGATAAGGGTTTGTTTATTTACTTGGTAACTGACCCAATTGATGTATTTACAACTTTGGAAGGTGAAAAAATATACAATAAAAAACACCTTATTCACGGTATGAATAATAAACCTAAATTGTTTAATGAATTTTTGTTCAGTGGGTTACAAGCAGAATTTGAGTTTTATAAAAATAATGGTTTTTCAACAAAGGACTATACTTATAACGTTGAAATTCTGGATTTCTACGGCAATAAAAATTCAATTTCGATTTTAAAAACGCCAATTGATTTCTAAAAACGGGAACCAAAATTTAGTGTAACTTTATCCGCTATGAACATTGAACAACTTTTGCGCTGCAAAACCATTTTGGAAGAAGTGGAAAAAGGGAAATTCCCAACTTTAAAAAGCCTAAACGAAGCGGTAAATAACATGCTGAACAAACTGCATGAGCTAAATGATAGCGAATATAAAACCGTTACCGATAGGACAACAAAGCGCGACATCCAAGATATTCGCGGATTATTGAGGGTTTATATTGATTATGACATTAAAAATAAGGGTTATTATATTGAAAGCGATGGTTTTACCGAAAACGAATGTGCAGCTTTGCTTGAGGCAGCCAATCTGGTGTTTGTGTTGCAAAATATGGACAATGTAAAGGGGAATATCGCATTTGAACCCCGTAAAGCCAAAAGTGGGACAGGCCATTTTTTTGAGATACTTGAGGCAATTAGGAAAAGACGGAAAATCAGCTTCAAATACACACATTACGAAAAGCGGGAATCAACAAGCAGGGAGGTTTCGCCTTTGGGGCTGAAAGAGTTTAAAGGTTTTTGGTACTTGGTCGCGCACGATGGCAAAGCGTTTAAAACATTCGGTTTGGATAGGATAAGCGATTTAACGGTCAATAAAACTCAAAAAGCCTATTACCCAAAAGATTTTAGCCTTGAAAAACATTACGAACATTGCTTTGGTATTGTCCGGTTTTATGACGAAGAACCGCAAGAAATTATAATCAAAACCACTCCCATAAAGGCGAGCTATTATAAAGCCAATCCGCTGCATAAATCGCAAAAAGTAGTTGAGGCTACCGAAGCATACACTATCTTTTCTATTTTCACATACCTAACTTACGATTTGCAGCAGGAGTTGCTCTCACATGGCGAAAAGGAAGTTTCGGTATTACAACCTGCTGATGGATTGGTGATTAAAAGATATTATTAGCCTTGTAAGTCCTTCAGGAAAACCCTGCTATTGAAAAAAATCTGTTTACAACCAAATTAAACAAAGTTCAAAATGTATTTTGTGACTGGATAATAAACTTAGCAAAGAGATACAGCTCTATTAGCTAAGCTAACAAAAGGGAAACGTTTTTGAACAAGCAACAACGAGTGCAATTAGAGGTTTTTTGTCAATGAAGCAGAAAGAGATTTTTACAAAAGACTCATCCATAAATTTATATATTTGCCCACACAAAACCGGGCATGATATGAATGAAACTCAAATCAGGAAAATTGAGCAGATAAAAAGTCTGATAGGCAACACCCCGCTGTTGGAAATCAAGTTCAAATACAAGGGCGAAGAACGTAAAATTTATGCCAAGTCGGAAAACCTGAATATGACCGGAAGCATAAAGGATCGTATGGCTTATGCTATTTTGCACAAATCGTATCTCACCGGTGCGTTGCAACCCGGCGCTACTATTATTGAAGCCACCAGCGGCAATACGGGAATAGCATTTTGCGCCCTGGGCAAAGCCATGGGTCATCAGGTGGTGATATTTATGCCTAACTGGCTGAGTGCCGAACGCATAAACCTCATACAAAGCTTAGGAGCAAAAATCAACCTTGTTACTAAGGAAGAAGGCGGTTTCCTCGGCAGTATTGCCATGGCTGAAAAGCTGGCTAAAGAAACCGAAAACTCATTCCTGCCAAGGCAATTCAGCAACGAAAACAATATTCTCGCCCATTTCGAAACTACAGGACCTGAAATTTGGAACCAGCTCCAGTTCCGTGGCATACTTCCCGATGCCTTTATTGCCGGTGTTGGCACAGGTGGAACCATTATGGGGACGGGAAAATACCTTAAATCACAAAACCCAAAAATCAGACTCCATGCGCTCGAACCTGCTAATTCCCCCACATTAACAACTGGCTATAAGGTTGGCAAACACAGGATTCAGGGCATTTCCGATGAATTTATACCCGAAATTGTTAAACTGAAAGAACTGGATGAAATTGTTCAGGTTGACGATGGTGATGCTATAATCATGTCGCAAATGTTGTCAACCCAGTTAGGGTTGGGAGTAGGCATTTCGTCGGGAGCAAATTTTATCGGCGCATTAATTGCCCAGAACATGATTGGGAGTACGGCAAACGTAGTTACCATATTTTCCGATTCCAATAAAAAATACCTCAGCACTGACCTTATGCGTGAGGAGGAAGTTCAAGACCATTTTTATTCTAAAGATATTGAGCTTTTGGGTTTCCGTGCATTGAAAAGGGTGTGCAGTACCTGTTGCGACCCTTTGGAATGTGCCGACAGCTATATGCCTGGAATCTGTGACCATGACCGGTTGCCGGGCTGCATCCGAAGGTAAACCCGACCCAAAAATCCATCGACCCATATGGTCTTTAACGTTGCCATCTTGCCTTAGCTTTTCATTTGGGTAGATTTTTTGTGCTTGCCCAGGCTGAGCAGGAGCAAACCAGGTTTCAGGCAAGCAAATACCAACAGGTATTTGGGCAAATTGATTTTCGTAGTGCTTTTCTATGTTTATATTGCCGGATGCATCAGATTAGAAGATGCACCCAAACAGAAAATAATTCAGGATTTATTCTCCGTTCGGGCGCGTCTTTTTTCAGACGCGTTCCGCTACATCTCCCCGAAATGTAAACCGAGAATGATATAACTCATAATGATTGCTAACTTTGCAATACTAAAGGGAATGATTGTGGACGCGATAGAACTAAAAAAGAGTTTTCACCTCCTTATCGACAGTATTGACAATGAGAACCTCTTGTTGAATTTTTATGATTTGTTGAAACAACGAAGCAAAGGATGGCAAGCTGTGGGAAAAGCTTGATTATGAAGAGCAAAAGGTACTGTTGCATGCGGTAGAAGAAAGCTAAAGTGAGGAAAACCTTATCGGCAAGGATTAACTGAAAAAGAAACACAAGAAATGGCTTTAGAAATATTCTTCCTTGAGGCGCATCTTCTTTAAGTTGCGTTTTTCCTTAAAAGCCCTCTTTCCTATTGCCCACAAAGGCTGCCGCACGGATTTTTATTGATGCTGTTGCGGTTGTGATTTTTTGAATTATTCAAAAGGCTAAGCATTTTAGCTGTGGGCAATGAGCAATGAAATCGACCGAACAATAAAACAGTTAATGATTTAAAGCCATGACAAAATTTTACAGCATAGCCTCTGTTATCATTTTGATGCTGATGGTAACCGGATGCAAGAAAAACGACAGCACAACACCAGCGGATATCCCAAAGGCAATCGAGTATTATATTTCGAACATCAAGCCGTTGCATTCCCCCGAAGGCCTCACATTCCTGAATGTGGAATCGTACCAGCAAACAACCGAATACACTTGTGGCCCGGCAGCAGTATTGTCGTTGCTAAAGTTCTACAGCAAACAAGGCGACGAAATGGCCATAGCCTCCCAAATGGGGACAAGTTCCACCATTGGCACCAATCCTGATCAAATGGTTGCTTGGCTCAATAACAATGGTTTTGTTGCATCCTGGCATCAGGAAGGTTCGCTCCAAATGCTTCAGGAAAACCTGAAAAACAACATCCCAACCCTTGTTGAATGGAGCGATTGGGGCGGACATTGGGTGTTGGTAATCGGATATGATATCCGGGATCCAAAAAACGTGATGGACGATGTGATTATTTTTGCCGACCCTTACGATTATCACGACGACAACCCTGATGGCATTACATGGTTCAATGCCCAACGTTTCTATTATATGTGGTACGATGCACTGCTATTTGGCAGTTTAAAGAAAAGGGTTTACATCAGTGCGAAACCCATTTCGTGATAGTATTGGAGAATGACCGGGAGTATCAACTGTACGACCGGGAGTATCAAATGTATAGATGGGATGGTGAAATGTACGGATAGGAATATCAAATGTACACTTGGGAGGATGAAATGTACGGATGGGAACATCAAATGTACGAATGGGAACATCAAATATACCATTGGGAATATCAAATATACTTTTGGAAAGATGAAATGTGTGGGTAGTAGTATGAAATGTATGGGTGGGAACATCAAATGTACGCTTGGGAAGGTTAAATGTACGGGTGAGCCATAAACACACATCCCGCCCCTTTTGCATGGCTTTGGAGTATCGAAATTATTTTTTGTTTTCTGTAAAACCGCTTCAAGTTTTAATTGTACATTTGTGATATCAATAGCCAATTAAAAAACTTGTAGCTATTCAGGGGTTTAACTTATAGGGGTTTGGGGTTAGGTGTTAGGGTTCATCATTTTAAGCGCAGTTGTTGATTAAATCAAGATTTATTGGATTAGCAAAACCCTAACAGCCTACAGCCTAACAGCCTAACAGCCTACAGCCTAACAGCCTAACAGCCTAAATCGAATAAAAAGTACATTCTTCGTTTTACAGGTACAGAGTAAATAGTTACAAAAACTCAATTATAAACCTTAAATAATAACAAAATGAAAATCACTGATTTAAACCACCTCCGCATGGCGGAAACCGTAAGCAAGGTTCTTGAGGCTTTTAATGCAAAACATCCCCTTGTGCCAAAATTGCCCCAACTTTACACCGAACTTAAAACCTTTGTTGCTGAGTTCCATCAACGCAACCAGCAACTTGTGCTTGGCAATGGGGCGGCTTCCATTAAAAAGGAAAACCGGAAACTGCTCGAAGCCAAAGCGGAGGAACTTATCAGCATTATGCTGCTGTATGCCAATATGGAAAATGCTGCAGCCATTAAAGGTAAAGTTGACCTTTATTACGCCGATATCCATAACGTGGGCGGCGACAAACTTGCCGACACCTGCTATGGATTGCATACTATTGCCGGCACCATAGCCGACCTTGACAATTATGGGCTGGAAGAAAACACCCTCGATGAATTTAAAAACAGTATCGACGGCTACTCAGCCATGCTTTCGGATCCACGCGCAAACACAAGTGCCCGCGCCGCCATTAAATCGGAGATGGAAAAAATTATTTCCAACATCCGCGCCCTGCTTACCGACAAAATGGACCTGGCCTTTACCATTGTAAAAAACCGTGAACCCGAGTTTTTTGCCGCCTACACCAATGCCCGCGTAATTGTGGATAGGCATGGCAAGCGCCGCCCCAGCAGCCCCGAAGGCGAAACCCAGGGCATGGTAAGCGGCACGCTGACCGATTCCGTTACCGCCGAACCCATAGCCGATGCCATTGTGCAAATGGAAGGCATACCCGAAGCCACCACCACCGACGAGGACGGCAGCTTTGCCTTCGACCAGGTGGACCCCGGCATGCACAGCATACTTTGCATAAAGGAATCCTACCAAAACCTTAGCCTCACCCATATTGAAGTTAAAGCCGACGAAGAAACCGAAGTGGAGGGGGTGATGGTGAAGGGGTAAGGTATGGATTGAGTTGCAAATAGCTTTTAAATGTTGAGGATAGGGGGAGCTTGCGGAATGGGGCAAGCTCTTTCTATCCTTACTTATAGAGGGAGATTGATGTAGTTTATAGGTAGAGATGGTTTTAGAGTGAGGATAAATTAAATTTGAGGGAAATATTTTGAAAAAGGATGGATGTAAAGTGAAGTGGAGTATATTTGTTATTGAATCAAGTTTTAAAAGTAAACAATGACCGACAACGAAAATGAATATTTTAGAATACTGAAACAATCGGTTTACAACCGTATTTCAGATGAAATTAATGAAAAATCTATAGACCAAATCGTTGAGAGAGACCTTATAAAAAGTCACCTTGATAGCAAAATTTCTTCAGAATTTCAAAACTATTACTTTTTGACAATTAACAATGAAAAACTATATTTTGAATCGACCGACTTTTTCAGACAGTTTAAAAAGCAATATTCTTTACAAGGCATTGATAACAGCTTCCTTGACAAACTTGAAGGGTTAAAAAAAAATATTTTGGAAAGCATTCGTACAGATAAATTATCCCAACTTTATTTCAACACTTTCAACAAAGCAGAAATAAAACACGGAAACGGATTTATAGAAAAAGACCTTGGTTCATTCTTCTCTAAACTTGTTCATACTTTCCGGCCAGAAGACTACTGTGCATTAGACAATCCAATAAAAAACTATTTTGGACTTAAAAAGGAAAGTTTTTTCATCTCATTATTTATTATCAGCGGTGAGTATAAACATTGGGCAACAGAAAACAGACAATTAATAAAATGTATTAAGGAGAAATTTGAACAGATGGACAAAAACAAAGTATTAAAACACGAACAATTTACAGATTTAAAACTTTTAGATCTAATATTTTGGAGCAAAGCAAACAAATAATGAAAAAAGCCGGCATATAACAAACGATAGAAAATGCTGGTTTGCTTGCTCTTTGAAAAATTTGATATCTTTACTTACTTTGGTGATGGCAGACAGTTGAGCAACAACTTATTCCCGCACTTGCCATACTGTCGGACGTTAACCCACCATTAAAAAATCAAAATACTTCTGCTACTATGGAAAATCCTATTGAGATACAAATCTCAAACATTACATTAAGCAATTGTGAAGCGTTAACCAATCTAATCCCTGCGATTGAGGAAAGCAAAAAATTTGGCACACTAGCTGGCGGCCAAAAGATTGCGGAAAACTTTTCCGTTATGCATTATATTGAAAAAACACAAATTGTGGAAGAGTTCATTGCTGTTTCATATGCAAATAACTTTATTCTCAAATTTGATTGGATGAAATGGAAAGTTGGTGAACAATTGTTAGAAGATACAAATACAAATTACTCAAATTTAGACTTAGCAACAATCTGTAAATTGATAACCGCTCTTGTAAGAAATGACAGATTTTGCGAAGGTTATCTAGTAAGCTGTTTTGAAAAAGGAATAATATTAAAAATTTTGTACTCATTAAGAAAACATGAAATGGCTGTTAATAAGATTTATTTAAAAGAGATTTTACCTCTAGACAAACTATCAAATGAAGGTAAAATACTTCTCATTAGACATCAGCACAATAACTTAAAAGATTTGGTTGAATTGGACTTAATTGAAGAATTTCAGAGTTTTCAAGATAAGAAAGCTTTTAAAGAATGTAAAATTCTTGTGGCTTTCCTTGCTGAACCAAATAATCAAGCGAAATTCTTTGGTCTTTACAGAAAGACAGATTTGAAAGAAAAGGAAGAATTACCAATGTATTCAAATCAATTAGTCAAATACGCTAAACCACTAAATAAAGATGCGGATTTTTACTTGAATCTTGCAAAAGATTCCGAATTTGAAAAATATAAAAATCGAATTGTAATAGACTGGAAAGTTAGACTGTGGTACAATATATATGATACTAACAATAATAAAGAAGTCGTTAAGGTGTTACCAAAAAACTTTGTTATGGAATTGCCAGACTTAATGAAAATTGTATTAACTCATTTTGAATTAAAGAGTATTATAGATAATCCCGACTCTCATAGTAAGTGGCATGAATCGCTCTCTCATTTACAAGCTGTATATTTGATCTTTGATAAATTAACTCGCAAACAATATGTTGGCAATACTTTAGGTCAAGAAGGATTATGGAATCGATGGAGAAATTATGTAACAGGAGATTATACGGGGGGTAATGTCAAATTACTTGAACTTAAGTCTTATAACCCAGATTTTTATAGAACTTTTCAATTTACAATTCTTGAAATACTTTCTAAGACAGCCACAAAAGAGGAATGTTATGAAGCTGAGAGTTCTTGGATGACAAAATTGGGAACAAAAGCAGATGGGTTAAATTAAAATCATTAGATTGTCTTAGAACAAAGCATGTAAAAAACACTTTACTTCTAAAACTAATAAATCATGAAATTGGAAAAAACGTATGTAATTGATAAATGGACTGATTGGAATCATAAGTTATCAGAGTCCATAGACAATTTTTATGTAATTTTTTCATGCTATCCAAATATCATAGAAGCAAACAATCATACCTATTCACAATTTGATTTTCTGATAAATGAAATGCCTGATGAAAAACTGAATGTTAACAGACTAAACGAATTGACAAATAAAATTGAAAGGCCTAATGATAATGAATATATTGGCATTTCAACATTTGTGACTATGAAAGCATCTCTTGATTTTGCAGTTGATGTTAAACTATATGATAAGGAATTTCGACTTATATATGACTCAGACCCGGATTGGGGCGATGATGATATAATTATTGATTTTCCAGTTGAAGAATTTGAAAAAGTTGAAATATAAAAAACATGGGCTTGCAAATAGGTATATGCACATCATGAATAAACCAAACTCAGTTTGTCACATCTTGTTTTTAGACGCATTCGGTTTAGCAAAATTGTCACATAAAATAGGCAATATTTCACTCACACATTAAAGGTTTGGTTTGGCAAGCAAAAGCATAGGGGAAATGTATTATGCGTCAGAAGTGGAATGTAAATTTGCAGCAAAACATCGAATAACAGGTGATAATAGTTTAAAACAAAAAGAAATGAAACTTGAAGAATTGGTGCCGGTTTACGAATTAGGAGACAGTATAATTTTACTTGTACCAGAAACAGAGTTAGCCAAACCTAGAAGGTTATGTGTACAAGTTAATCTGGGTATGCATAAATTTGATGAAATTATGGAAGTTGGTAGATACCTAACTTTCAACCCTTTTGAACCAATTGATTATAAAAATAAATTATTAAGAGAATCGTATTACTTATTGATAAATAGAAAATTTACTGATAAAATGGTAGAGGAAATGTTGGTTAGATTTACTGATATTTTAGAGCGTAAAAAAGTAATAGAAGAGTAACGATAATCCGCGTTCTGGCGCATCCTCCGTTCGGGCGCATCCTCCGTTCGGGCGCGTCTTCTTTCTGACGCGTCCAGGTTAAATCCTTTTCCTGTTGCCCGAACCTATACAATTTATTCATTGCTGATTGGTTATTCAACCCCTGTTGTTCAGCGCTTAATAAGTTGATACGCATTCCCTTCCCGCTTAGGCTTCTGAGCCACACAATAGCACAAGGCCTTCAGCTAATAAGAAGAAAAACCACAAAACAACCACAAATTTTGTACTTTTGCCTTATGAACCTGATAGATTTGCATAAAGATAAGTTAATGGGGCTTTGCGAAACGCACAAAGTACAAGAGTTGTACCTGTTCGGTTCGGTACTTTCGGATA
>CAIRHD010000402.1 GCA_903878265.1 uncultured Bacteroidales bacterium
CAATCACTCCCGGAACTGGCAAACCAGGTGCTGGTATTGGAACCAGAACCCAGGGCTATTATCCCATCCATTAAACACCCCTGCCAACAAACAGCCAATCTGTAGGTTGATAACCTGATTTGGTTATGTATTCGCATTCGTAAGCAATTCAAAACTCTTTCAGTTATGATTAATAGACACGAAGAACCACCGAATCACTTGTGATGTAATACAAACTTTGTTTTTCGGCACAAAATCGGTGCACCAAAACCTATAATGCTTAAGTCAAACTAAAACAGGGTACTCAAACTTTTCAACTTTTTCATTCCTTCTGATAGGGTTATTAAACCGTGTCCTGAAATCATAATGACTTCAAAATTCAACCAAAATCATGAAAGCGCAACCTCATAACTATAACTCATAACTCATAACTCATAACTCATAACTCATAACTCATAATTCATAACTCCCCCTGTGCTCCACACTTCCACCCTCGATAGTGTCCAAAACCTTGATATTGTCACTGTACTATCCAGGTATGTCCCTTTAAAACAAAAGGGTGCCAATTACTCCGCCTGCTGTCCGCTGCATAATGAGCGTACGCCTTCTTTTTCAGTAAATCCGGCTAAAAACATCTTTAAATGTTTTGGGTGTGGTGCTGCAGGCGATGCCATCCGCTTCGTGATGCAGCACGAAAAACTCGAATTTGCCGATGCTGTAATAAGAATAGCCAAAGACCATCATATTGAAATTCCTAAAGTTGAGCAAAGCGAAGCCGGCCTGGAGCAATACCGGAAGCAGGAAGGAATAAAGATTGCAAATGAAATGGCTTGCAAATGGTTTGAAGAAAACCTCCGGCAACCGGAGAATGCAAAAGCACTGCACTATGTACTTTCACGATGGGATGAGGAAACAATTGGCCAGTTCCGTATCGGGTTCGCACCTGAAGGCTGGGACAACTTGCTAAAGTGGGCTGCCACTCAGGGAATACGCAAAGAAATACTCCTAGAAGCAGGGCTTCTTACCGAAAGCAAAAACAAAATATTCGACTATTTCCGCAACCGCATTATCTTCCCTGTTCACGACAGCCGTGGACGCATTTCTGCATTTACAGGTCGCGATTTCTCAGGAGCTGCCGATGCCCCAAAGTATTTTAACTCTCATGAAACTGTAGCTTATACAAAAGGGGAAATCCTGTATGGGCTAAATTTCGCAAAACGTCATGCCAAAGAAAAAGGCTTCATCTACCTGGTAGAAGGAAACCCCGATGTGATCCGTCTGCACCAGATCGGCAAGCTCAACACAGTGGGCTCTTGCGGCACATCACTTACTCCCGGACAAATTACAGCCATAAAGCAAATTTGCTCTTCGGTAACCGTTATCGGCGACAGTGACAAAGCAGGTAAAAAAGCCGTGGACCGATCCTCTGAGCTACTGATTGCTGCGGGCCTATTTGTCAATATTGTCGAATTGCCCACATCTTGCCGGATTTCAGAATATCTTGTCGTAGAAAAAATAATTGAAGAGAAAGAGATAAAACAGGAAAAGACTGACCCCGACAGCTTTTTTACCAACGAAAATCAATTTGACCTGTTCGTGAAAGCAACCCTGAAGGATTATATCATCTGGAAGGTAACGGAACACATCCCAAAAGCGCAAAACCCCGACCTGAAAAGCAGGATCATTGGGAATTTTGCCCAAATTATTTCCTCACTCCCCGCTTCGAGCCATGAAGTTTATATCGAACAGCTTGCCAAGCTGATAAAACCCAAAAAAGCCTGGCAGGATGCCCTCAGGTCCTGCAATACCGAAAAAACTCCGGTTAAAGAAGAAGGATGGAAAATCCCTGACAACATACTTCTCAGCGATTTTGAGAAATATGGCTTTTATAAAGATGAAAATTGCTACTATTTTAAAACAAAACAAGGTGTAATCAGGGGTACTAACTTCGTTATGGAACCTCTTTTTCATATCAGCAGCGTACTGAATGCCAAACGACTTTACAAAATCACGAATGAGTTCGGTTTTTCACAGGTCATTGAACTCCTTCAAAAAGACCTTATCGGCCTGGCTTCCTTCCGCCTTCGCGTGGAAAGCCTTGGAAACTTCCTGTTTGAAGCATCGGAAACGGAGTTGAATAAGCTGAAACGCTACCTGTATGAAAAAACAGATTCTTGCTTCGAGATCACTCAACTTGGATGGCAAAAACAAGGATTCTGGGCTTGGTGCAACGGCATTTTCAATCTATCATTCAGCTTTAGCGATGCCAATGGAATTGTAAAATTCAATAACGAGAACTTCTACCTACCAGCAAGTTCCACGGTGTATAAGGGCGAAGATTCCCTTTTTGTAAACGAGCGCCGGTTCTGCTTCGGCGATGGAACCATTTCGTTGAACGATTATACCATTAAACTGATGCAGGTGTTTGGCGACAACGCGATGTTTGGAATCTGTTTCTACATGGCTACCCTTTTCCGCGACCATATTTTTAAACTCTTCGGGTTTTTTCCAATACTCAACTTGTTCGGTCCCAAAGGCGCCGGAAAAACAGAGCTTGCAATCAGCATGTTGCAGTTTTTTGGCAACCAGGCAAAAGGACTGAACCTTACCAACACCACTCGCCCTGCCCTGGCAGATCATGTTGGGATGTTCTCAAATGCTTTTTGCCATATCGACGAATACAAAAACAATGTGGAGTTCGAGAAAATAGAATACCTCAAAGGCCTCTGGGACGGCATGGGGCGTACACGGAAAAATATGGAACAAAATAAGAGAAATGAAACCAGCAACGTGGATTGCAGCATTATCCTTTCAGGGCAGGAAATGCCTACTGCTGATATTGCCCTTTTCTCCAGGCTGATATTCCTCAGCTTCACAAAAGTTGAATATTCTGACCGGGAGAAACTTGATTTTAACACCCTGAAAGAAATTGAAAAAACAGGACTCACTCATATCACGCACGAAATTCTCAGCCTTCGTCATGAATTCATCGCCAATTTC
>CAIRHD010000403.1 GCA_903878265.1 uncultured Bacteroidales bacterium
CCAACAAAAGGCAAAACAAAGCCACGATCGAATTGACCGTGGCTGAGAATGTAGCCTGTAAAAGTTGTAAATGCCACTGCAACCGAAATGCGGACTTTCCCAAGTTCGTTGGCAATTTTGATGAGTTCGCCAATGCTATTTTTCGTCTTCACTTAGTGTTTTGATGTATTCAATAATTTCATCTATTTCCTTTTCGGTCAATTGTGTTTTGTACGAAACCATAGTGCCTTTCGGGAAGCCTTTAACAATGTCGGCTTCTGGTTCAATTATCGATTTTTTGATATAGGCTTCATCCACAACTATTTCCCGCTCTTTTCCATTGGATTGTACAGTTACTTTATGACCAAATATTCCTTTGTACGATGGTCCCACCAATTTGCTTCCATCGATGGAATGGCAAGCAAAACAGGCTTTTTTATCCATGATCATACGGCCTTCAACACCTGGTTTTGCGGCCATGGCCGAATCCATTTTTGGTGGTGTGGCTGCATACCATTTGTCGAAAGTTTTTTGGTCAACCACCTCAACCATTGTGCCCATATACGAATGCCTCAATCCACAATATTCGGCGCAAAACAAGTCGTAAGAACCAACCACCAGTGATTTGAACCACATGTAATTTTCGGCTTTGCCGGGTACAACATCTTCTTTTACACGAAATGCCGGAATGTATAAGCTATGTATTACATCCAGAGAAACCATATTGAGCACAACTGCTTTATTAACCGGTATATAAAGTGTGTCTTCAACTTTACCGTTTTCGTATTCGAAACGCCAGCTCCACATTTGGGCAGTGACTTTAATTTTCATGGCATCGGCTGGTACTTTCCGTTGAGGGATATACGAACTCCAACCCAACCAAAACATGAACAAAACAAGTATAAGCGGGATAACCGTCCAGATTATTTCCAGTTTTGTGCTGCCTTCTATTTCGGATGCAACCGGATTGTTCTTTTTGTTGTACTTGAAAATAAAATAGATAATTACTGCCGTAATACCTATTAGGAAGAAAAGCGAGATTCCAACGATGATGGCAAAAGCCATATCTACTCCACCCGAAAAGTTTGAATATCCTGAGAACATGGCGTTTATCGGTATAAGTAGTCAAAAAATGTTATGATTATCACAACCGCGTAAATGGCAAGCACAAGGGTAACCATGAAGCGGTAGATTTTTTCGTCGAACTTCAAATGCATGAAGTATAGCAATACAATGGCTGCTTTAACCGATGCAATTAGCATGGCTGCTGCCGTATTGAAAGGGCCAAGGTGAACACTGGTAATAGTAACTGTGAGTACCGTTAGCACAATGAGGCTTAATAGAACAAGTATCTGCGACTTGTATGTTGAAATATGTTGTTTATGTTCGCTCATTTGGATTAATGGATTAAGTAGAACAATGGGAAAAGGAAAATCCAGATCAAATCGACCAAATGCCAGTAAAGGCCACTGTTTTCGAGCAACGAATACCTGGTTTGGTTCACAGTTCCATGTTTAATTTTCACGTAAGTAACACCCAACAAAGCCATACCGACTATAATGTGTATCGCATGCAGACCAGTCATAAAGAAATACAGACCAAAGAAAAGCATGTCGCCTTTGCTTAAACTAAGCAGGAATTCGCTTCCGGGATAAATATCATGATGGATTTTTGCGCCCCACTCGAAATATTTATTTACAAGGAAAACTGCTGCTAATAAAAGTGTTACAGCAATCAATATCAGGGTGAGCTTTTTATTGCCAAGTTGCAATGCTGTTATTGACATGGCTACCGTCATACTGCTTACCAACAATATAATTGTGTTTATCAAACCAATGGTAACATCCAATTCCTGATGGGCCAGATGGAATTCGACAGGATGTTTGAAACGATACACCGAGTAAACTATGAACAAGCCTCCAAAAAGCAGGATTTCGGTAAAAATAAACAGCCACATGCCCAGTTTTGAAGCAACCGGATCGAAATGTTCGGAGTGTTCTATATGATTTTGTTCCATAGACTGCTTATTTTGAGGTTAGTTCGTAAGGTTCGTGATCAATTACAGGGATTTCTTC
>CAIRHD010000404.1 GCA_903878265.1 uncultured Bacteroidales bacterium
GCTGCCTTTTGGCATAATATTCTTTGATCCACTGATACTTATCGGTACAATTGGCACTTTTGCCTTAATGGCCAACTTGAGGCTTCCTGCCTTAAACGGGCCAATGGTTCCATCGGTGCTCCGGGTTCCTTCGGGAAATATGACCAGCGAATGTCCAGCCATAAGGCTTTCTGCGGCTTTATCTAAAGCTCTCATCGCTTGGCGTGGATCTTTCCTGTCGATGAAAACGCAACCTAAATACTTCATCCATCGGCTGAATGAAGGGACTTTCAACAACTCCAGCTTCGCAATAAAGCCTTTATCGCGAGGAACATGCCCCACAAGAATGGGTATATCGAAATTGCTTTGGTGATTGGCTACAAAGAGTATCCCACCAGTTTTGGGCACATTTTCAATTCCAAATATTTGTATGGACGAACCATTCATCGCAAGGCCAGTTTGCGCCCATCTCCTTGCAATGGCGTGCGCAACAGAGTCCCTTTCCGCATCCTTTCCTTGCCTTCTGAATTTCATCAATTCGAACCTTGGCTTCAACAGGCTCCACCAAAGGTATGTAAACCAGCTAATTGTTTTAAACACGCTTTCTTGCCTTTAATTGATGTATCTATTTTTTTTCTGTTCTTCTTAGTACAACCTGTAAACCGACACAACGAAATTACAGTATTTCTGCCAGTATTTTATAATGTTTGTTTTTTTTGTTGGTGTAACTGGAATTTTTAACCTTACCTTTACACCAAAATAATAAGCCTTGAATAATTCAAGTAGCCTGATTTTTTTGTTTGAAACAATTGACTTAACCCTTTAGATATACATGTATGAAAAATCCGTTTATGCTTGCTCTAAGCATTATTTATTTGGTATTATCAGAATTGGTTGTTGCCCAGGTGATGCCCCCTCCACGAAATTTATCTGTTGACCCTTCCTCTTTGCAAGCTACATGGCAACATCCTTCGAGTGTGATTTTGGATGTGAATTTTGAAAGCCCTGTTTTTCCCCCACCTAATTGGCAGTTGCAAACTGAAGGGATTGGATGGTTTTTAAGCAGCAACGGAGGTTCTTCGTATTTTCCAATTCCACCCCATACCAGCTATGCGGTTATGAACGACGATACTGCCGGGCAAGCCAATAATGGATGTTGCGATTTTCTTATCACACCCACCTTGGATTTGACGCAATACCCTGGATATAAGTTGTTTTTTAGCAGTTTTTATACCGGTGCGTATGGCATCTGGGCTTACATAGAGTTAAGTTTTGATGGCGGCATTAGTTGGAATCCAATATATACGCTAACACCCTCCGATACCTGGAAGGATGTTTCAGTAAATCTTTCTGCTTATTCAGGAGTAAATGGTTTTTCATCAGTAAAAATTGGGTTTCATGCCGATGATGGGGGATTATGGGGAACGGGTTGGGCTATTGATGATATAAAAATAAGTTCGGAAGCCATGGAAGTAACTGGCTATAACTTTTATGTTGGCGATTCGTTGATAACAACTACCGGGGAACTTTCGTGCCAAATACCACCCGATTTGGCTCATTATGGTGATACACTAACTGTGTATGTAGCCGCCGGATATGCGCAAGGCATCTCTGCAAAAGATTCTGTTAGCCTTGTTTCGGAGTATTTATACAAACCCAATGACTTGCAGGTTACAAGCACCGGCAACCAGGCACACCTAACGTGGAACCCGCCTTTCGATTCGATTGCAGGTAGTGTGCCTCCCAATTTGATAAATTATAATGTGTACCGCTCTGGACAACTGTTTTCAACTTTGGATAAAACAATTTCAGCACTGTGGGTGGAATGTAGTACCCCTGACACCATTTGTTTTGAAATTTCGGCACTCTATGATTTGACGGCTTATGGATATCCAGGTCAGATTGGGGAGTCGCAGCACGATGGTCCAGCTTGTGTTTTTATTCATTTCGGCTACGAATTGCCATTTACCGAAGACTGGGCCACAGGGCAGTTTGGCTCCAACCAATGGGTTGCGGAAGCCAATTGGGCCATAGACCAGCAGGCCGGTAACCCAATCCCTTCGGCCATTTTTAAAGGCTTGCCTTTGTTGGCGAACTACGAAAAATCGCTCGAAAGTTACTGGATTGACGTCTCCACCATAACCACCACCACACCGTATAAGATATGGCTCGATTTTGATTTGAAGCGCAACGCCGATTCGGTAATTTCGGCAGGCGAAAAGCTATCCATCGAAGTTTGGGTTGAGGATACCTGGGTTATGGTGCA
>CAIRHD010000405.1 GCA_903878265.1 uncultured Bacteroidales bacterium
CTCAGATGGGAGCAAAACGGCATACACATTTTCATTTCCCAAAGCTTCAGCAGCCAATGCAAGCGTAACTGCCGAATCAATTCCTCCCGACAAGCCCAAAATTGCTTTCTTGAAACCCATTTTTGCAAAATAATCCTTTATGCCCATAACAAGGGCCTCGTGGATAAGGTTTGTTTTATCCGAATTTGCAATTCGCACAGGCAATCCACTTGTCAAAACCTTGCTTTTCGGATCGAAATCCACAAAGATAAAATCTTCTTCGAAATCCTTACAACAAGCTACCCTATTGCCATCGCTACCAAGTGCGCACGAATTTCCATCGAACAACAGTTCCGTTTGCGCCCCAACCTGGTTCACATAAATTAATGGGATATCGTATTGCAAAGTATTGGTGCGGAGTATTCCCAACCTCGTTTTTTGCTGCTCGTAAGTAAAGGGTGATGCCGCAATATTGATAATAATATCAGGGCTTTGCAACGCCAAAACTTCCATCGGATTGGTAACATACAAAGGGTCAGGACTCAGGTTCCAGATATCCTCGCAGATGGTTAGCGCTATTTTTACACCATTGTAATAAACACAGTCAAACTGCCGGTTAGGTTCAAAATAGCGGTATTCGTCGAAAATATCGTAAGTGGGCAACAATGCCTTGTGTGCCATGGCTTGCACTTTTCCATCGGACAAAAGCCAGGCTGAATTGAACAAGTTTTTCCCTTTGCTGTCAACATTGCGCGAAGGAGCACCGACAATTGCCGCAATTTCGGTACAATGTGCGGCTATCGCATTTATTGCATTATAGCTTTTTTCAATAAAATCGTCGAATTCCAAAAAATCGCGTGGAGGGTAACCACAAACCGAAAGTTCGGCAAACACCACAAGTTCAACGCCTTGTTGTTTACATTTTTCAATCGTACCAATTATTTTGGCCGTATTCAGTTCGAAATCGCCAATAATATAGTTGAGCTGGGCAAGTGCTATACGCATGTTGAAAATTTGCACAAAAATAAAGCCCGGATGAATACCCGGGCTAAAAAAAGGAATTTATTTTGTTTTAAAACAATACAGAAAAAGCCAGCTCAAAGAAATTGAGTGTCGATTTCTCATTGCTATCCTTCAAAGTATTGGTAAACCCATTGTTAAAAATAAGCTCCACACCTAATTTTGGGCCTTCCTTAATCTCGTATTCGCCGCCCACGCCAACAATCAACGATTCGCGCCAAATTGCGGTTTCGGTATAATTTGATTTCGGGAAACTTTTGGCGCTTCCTCCGGTTGGTGTGAACTCGTCCTCTTTTTTCGAGCCAATTTTAAATGCTGACCCAAGACCGATACGCCCGAAATAGCGCATCCCATTTGTTTGATTTGTGCGCATTTTCAACGTGAAAGGAAATTCTACATATTTGAGCGAATAATCCCTGGCCATCGTGCCGTTCACGCTGTCAATTACGCTCGGGAATTTAAGTTTCCCGCCATCAAAAAGCATATTGAAACCAGTGGTGATGCTGTGGTTTTCGGTAAAATTGAACTCGGCAATAAAGCCCCAGGCAAACCCGATTTTTGCACCGTTACCGCTGTAATTGTCGGCATCGGGTTTCATCCAGCTTATTTGTGGCGCTGCTTTTAAACCGAAATAATAAGGCGGGAATTGGGCGTTGGCCGCGTAAGCAACTAACGAAAATAGGAGTACTAAGCTAATTTTTGTTCTCATGGTAAAGGTTGAAAGTGTATAAAACGATGTGCAAATATCGTGAAATTGCGCGACAAACCGTTACAATTTCTGCATTTAGGATACATATTATTTTGATGTGCTGACTTATTACTTGATGGAAAAGTGATTAGAATTTACTTCTTGATTGGTATTATTGCTTTGAATACATTCTCTTTCTCTTACTTTTTGCTGATCAAAAAGTAACAAAAAATCAAGGCTTTATAAAAATACTTGCGTTTCTAAGCCGAAGGTATCATCCCGCAATACAAGGCATGTGAGATGGCACAAAACCAAGCTTTTGTCGTTGCTGTGTATTGCTACGCACATGCCTTCCGCTCATACCTCCGACTAAGAATCGCTATCGTATTTTTATAATGCCTGTCCTTCGTAAGATAGTTGTTACTTGGGGCAAAACCGGTTCGGAAGACTCTGGTAAATATTGAAGATTTATAGGTTATAGGGACTGGCCTTATAGAAATTTTACGCAGCTGTAGCCGAAGGTAAACCGCGCGGGTATGTGCGTAGCAAAACACAGCTTCACCCACATTCAGACCACGGTAGCCAATTTGTCAAACCTTGTTTTGCGGGTGTTTACCGAGGTGTACAGATGTGTAAATTTTATATAAAGCCTTGACTTTTTATTCGCCCATTGCTTATTTTTAAAGGAGCTCATGAGACCGCTTCGCTAAGTTGGTCCTTTTGCGTCAAGGCAAAAGGACAAGAAAAAAACAGAAATACATTCAGAAAAAACACTAAAAACTCTAAAAGCCCTTCAACACATCAAAATAATATTTAGCCGGCATTTAATGGCTCATGAAGAAAATTCCTCTCTTGCAACTTAATGATTTGGAATTGTTCACAGGCTTCCAATTTGGTTCAATTTGCTCTACATGAGGGGTACTTCGTTCCCGTGACGCTCAATTTATTGCCACCAGGTTTCTTTGCGATTGAATAGTTAGCATTGATGTAGGCTCATAGTTTTTAACTCACTCTTTCATCAATTGTTTTAAACGCCCTTGGTAACACTGAAAGTAGTTCCTTTTTGTGCTTTCGCTTAAGAATGATGATGATGTCATTTTCTCTACAGCTTCCGACTGAGAAAGCATCATTGTAAGAATATCAGTAAAAATCTTTTCCCTGATTCCTGCTTGCTCAGCAAGAATGGCAAATTGTCTGCCAATTTTCCCTTGAGCTAAATTTTTAGGTAAAAGTCCGTCCTCCAGTGCAAAGTCTTTATCTTCTATATGAATACGACTGTTTAAAAGGTCATAAGCAGGGCTTAACCGATAATCGCCCATCGAGGTTTCGAGCAATGAAAAGTTTTTAAAGTGAGCATCCCCATTCGAAAACAGATAGTTAAATATTAGTGCTTTCATGAGTTTAGTGGCTTCCAATTTGTAAGCAGGTACATTTGTTTGCATTAATTGAAATAGCTCCAAATAATTCCCCAAATACTTATAATGCTCTCCATGGGTTTGAGGAGTCCTGCCTGCAAGGGATGCAAAATCTTCCTGAGCCAATTTGATGCCATTTTCACTTATATCAAAACGCTTGGTGATATATGCCTGATCCCCATTTTTGAAAAATATCAGTGCATTTTCAGCAGTTTCTATACCATAAACCTGACGGGCAATCTGCATCGTCAGATGTTCATTGGCAGGCATTTGGTCAGCCCTTTTTCCTGTATTGGGAATAGGTTTCAGTATATAAGTGCCGCGCTCCCCTTCTTTGATAAGTCTCAATTTGTTCTTCTCAAGCAATACCGAAAATTTTTCCTGTACTCCCGAAATGGATATATTCCTTCGGTTTTCATCAAATAACTCATCTGTTTCAGCATTAGAAGCAGGTGAATCATACGGCAATACATGATACACCGCTTTGCCTTGAAACACTCTGTTTAAGCACGTCCTACTGTAAGCATTAAATCCTGCAGCCAATGTGCCAGGGCAATAATTTATTTCAGGAAAACTCATGGCTCTTCTAATTTGCAACTATTCAGGGGTTGGGATTATAAGGGTTGGGGATTGGGTGTAAGGGTTTATCGTTTTATGCGATACTCTGTATTAAAATTAGTCATTATTTGAATTGGCAAAACCCTAACAGCCTAACAGCCTACAGCCTAACAGCCTAAACCAAATAAAAGGCACGTTCTTCGGATTTAGGCTGAATAGTTACCCTACTTTAATCACTCGTACCGCACCTATGCTATCATATTTAGCAGTAGTGAGTAACAATCCGAAATAATCTTCTTTGTCAATCCGGTTATAGTTACATACTATTTGCTTGTTGGATCCTTCCGGCAACATATTGTAGAAAAATGGGAACAAGGATTTTGAACAATACTCTTGTTCGACTTTAGGAAAACTAAGGCTTATTCCCGGTTTTTTATGATCTGCCATCCAGGCATCATGATAACGGAACGCAAACGAACCATCATCGTTTTGGGTTAATATGCCTGCTTCTTCGTCTTTGAATAATATTTTCGCCTGTCTCATTTGCTGCTGTTTGAGTTTTTAAGCTTTAGGCTAACCTCCAAACCAAGAACATCGGCTAACTTTTGTAAAGTTATCAAAGTTGGATTTCCTTTGCCACTTTCAAACTGTTTTAAAGTTCTTAAGCCAACTCCCGATAGTTCTGCTAAGGTTTCTTGCGTTACTTTCATAACAACCCTGCGTTCTTTTATGGTTTCTATAAGCTTTATATAGTGCATTTTACAGCTCTTTTTTATGCAAATATATAATTAAAACCGCAAGATTTGATAAAAAGTGCAATTACATGCACTAATTGGTTGATTATTCTTTATAAGTAAATGATTGTTGACATAAAGCACCATATAACGCACTATTTAATATCGGGTTTTGTGGTTTCTAAAAAGGTTGGTGGTAAAGGTTTGTTATGTGCTGTGTTTCTTTTCAGTCAAGGTTTCTAAATATAATTCAGGCTCCGACTTTTCTTTTTTTCATCGGCGACTGAACTTTTCTTTTCGCGGTTTTGGCTTTTAGTTCGCTCATTAATATGCGGAAGTCTTTCAATTCTTCCTCAGTCCATGGTTCAGATTGAACAGCAAAGTCAACATTTTTAGGTTCTTTAATGAGTCCCATATTTTTAAGATTTAAAGTATTGTGAAATCAGTCTTAACGCTGCCGTGGTTTCAATATACATTCTAAGTCCACGAAAATAAGTAGCATGTAATGTTTCTTCATAATGCTTGATTAAAGCGGTCTTAGCATCGAAAGCTAAAAACCCTTGATATCCTTTATCAAACGAGGCTTTACAGGCGAATGCCACAAGATTTCCAGGTACACCAAAATAAACTTTGTCTTTTCCCTTATTGAACAACAGAACTTTGAAACCAAGGGTTTATTTACTAAAAGTAGGTATTTCGGGTTTTCTTCAAAACGATAAAAATCATAAAGTAACGGCTGACGCTATGGCAAGTGCGGGAATAAATTGTTGCTCAAATGTCTGCCAGCACAAATGTATGTAAAGATTCCGAATGTTTCAACGAACACGCATACCCGCATTTGCTATAGCGTTTGTTAGCAACAGACATTCTATTCTTTTATGAGTTTAATTGTCGAAGTTTTATTGTCAGTCTTGATAGATAGGTAATAAATTCCTCTTTTTATATGACATAAGTTTATTTTATTTGTTTCTCCGCTTAACTCCATTGTCATGATAATTTGGCCAAAAGAATTATGAAGGTTGCATTGAAAATTATGTTGTTGAGATGTATTTTGCAAAGTAAATGTCGATTCAACAGGATTTGGATAAATGAAAAAGTCTTCAAGCACTTTTAATGGTTCTTCAATTCCAACTGTTGTCAAGTCAGGTATTCCGCATGCTATCCCTCCTTTTTTATAGTAAAACAACTTGTCCTTTCGTGTATAACTGCCTTGAGTACATTTATAAAATGCATAAGTATGACCTAACCCCTTTCCATATTCATTAATTACAAAGTCATTCTGGATTGTCCAATAATCGTATCCGACTATCATTGAGTCACATAGCTCTATGGAAGTAGTAATATACGGATCTCCACTTATTTGAAATCCAGTGTCATAGGAAGTAATTAATGAGTCTAGGTTCACAAAATAAACAGTATCATTCCTTGTCCAAAAATGATATTCAAGTTGAGAAGAATCAGTCAAAATGGTAGTATAGAGGTCGTGAAAACGAATATAGAAAAGAGAGTCGTTATTTGAAGAATAATACTTACCAATGATTTTAATTCGGTCAGCATTTTGTGGAATAAATTCGCCTGGGTAATGAATCGTTGATGAAGTAAACTGAAATTCATCTCCAATTTCATAGTCGAAAACTTCTCTGATTTTTAAAATGTCTTGTGCATTCACAGACATGAAGATTGATGTAGTCAAAATAAATATAAATAATTTTTTCATATAGAGTTGATTTTTATGATTGGCTGTTGACTTATGTTTGTTGCTAACATCCCTGTAAACCTAACCAGTTGTGTTTATTTCAGCATTAGTTGTAACTGACGTATTTATTTTGTATATGTTATTCAGCGTTTTATGATATTTTGTTTCCATATATCCAAACAATAAATTAAGCGAAAACAAACAATTATAAGCAGGTTCAAACGGATAGTACTATGGGTTTAAAACTATGTTTTGAAAAGCATACCAAAAGTACATAATAAAAGTCCTTTCCCAACAAACCTTCCGCAATTTATAGCAGTTATAAATAAGGGCTTCGCATACCTTACAAACAATTCACCTAATGCTACCTACCTGCTTTGCACAATCGAAAACACTTAGAGCAAGTTTTCCCCATGTATCGGGTGCCGCCCAGTAAACTTTTCTGGTTTTACCAGCCTTACACTGCGCAGTCCGCTACAAATCAATGGTATCCAATGGGCTTTTCAATTGGTCGAAACCCTTGGTGGTTATATGGGTGTAAATTTCGGTGGTTTTGCTGCTTTCGTGCCACCATCTGGCTTTGTATATTACGCAGTCATGCTCTCGATAATCCCCTATCATTAATTATAGTGCCAACTATTTCGGTCAACATTGCATCCGCAATTGTAATTATCGTATGGTAATTTGTCATTGCCGCTCCGTGTTTTATAATTGCCGCTCCGTGTTTTATAATTGTTGCATCGTGTTTTATCTATATGCTATTACACCTTTTGCGGCTCAAAATACAATTGATCATTAGTAGTATTCGCAGTACGTTAGGATAATACACTTTCGGCTAAACAAAAAGCCACCCCTTTAAAAGAGATGGCCCGTTGCTTTTTTTGATGCATTATTACCGCCTGAACTTTATCCTCCCTACCGACTTTGCCTGTGGCGACGAAGCACCGAACACTGCTTTTACATAGTTCTTGCAGTTTAGCGCCACATCCACCATGCCTGTGGTTTCGGCATACAAAGCCTTGTCGCGCGCTATGCGTGCCGCGCCCACAGGGGCAAGTATGCTGCCAATGGCATCGTTGGCGTTTTTCATGTCGGCACCCAGTGCTTCGAGCGCACTCACTTGCAGCTCGGCTTCGTTGGGTTTATAGTTGGCATCGGCCCCCACAAGGGTAACCAATTGATTGAAAGTATCGGCCCTGTCAACAAACCCTTGGTGGCTTGTCGAAACATGGTCGGGGTCGGGCGTACCATCTGGCAGTTTTTTGGGTTTAAGGCCATGCCCACGGTAACGGTCGGCAAGCCCTTTCGCATCTTCTATAATCCTGCTGTCGGCACCACTGCTCTTAAACATATTGAAAGTTCGTGTAACCAACTTTATACTGCTGTCGAAAAGCTCCTGCCGTTGGTTTATAGGGGCTTTTGCCAGTTGAAAAGCAGTGGTAAGGCTGCTGTGGGCAGTGTTTCCAACAGTCCACAGTCCGGTCATGTTTGCAGTCGTAAGGGCAAGGTTGCCCGGGTTGTACATTGGCCCGAAGGCGGTACATTCGTCAATCATCACTTTAAAATTGGCGAGGTTGGTAGCGTGTCCGGTTTCGTTTTTTGCCATAATGGAGAGGTTTTTTTTGGATTTCATCACAAAAATAAAACAAATTTTTCCTTTACGGATTTGGCAACAGGAAATTGTTTTATCCCAACACAAGGCACCGCTCCACAAACCCCTGACCACCCTCATTATTGTTACAAAACAGGACAAAAAGGTAATAAATCTAGTCAAATCAAGTAATTTTGAAAAATAAATCATAAAAATAATTGACTTTTGGTGTTTTTGTTACAATTTGTACTACCTTAGCCTAATATTTCCAGCGAGGAGTTTACAATGATAGAAATAAATGATTTTTCAAACAGCAAATAATCAATAAACCAGCAAAAATATCCGAGTAGCTAACCTTCATTTATTAACGAGTACTAAACAAAAACAAGTATGAACAAATCAGAATTAATTGACCATGTAGCCAAAGGCACCGGCTTAACAAAAGTTGATGCAAAAAAAGCTATTGATTGTTATCACGAAACTATTTCCGATGCTCTTAAAGGCGGCCAACGAGTTGAAATCTTAGGCTTTGGCTCTTTTTCGGTTGCATCAAGGGAAGCAAGGGCAGGCCGTAATCCAAAAACAGGCGAAGCCTTGACCATCCAAGCAAAAACAGTTGCTAAATTTAAACCAGGCAAAGGTCTTTTGTAAAAATTTACAGCCAATGACTTAGAGTCAGGAAGCTACTAAAAACGTCTGTTGTTAAGGCTTTGCCGGAAACAATGGGCGTTTTTGTTTGTTACCTTCTTGTTTATGCTGTCGAAATGGTAGAATTTGAGCTAAATCGCCTCAAGGAATATGCTTACCTGCCGATTATTCGCCGAGATATACTACTTTTGAGTACTTAAATCCATATTAAACCCGAATGCTCACCATCGACCAGATAAAAGCTCCCATTGCCTCGCATATAGAAGAGTTTGAGAAACATTTCCGCGACTCGATGAGAAGCCCGGTTCCGTTGCTCAACACCATTACCCGTTACATCATCAAACGAAAAGGCAAACAAATGCGGCCCATGTTCGTTTTTCTTTCGGCCAAGGTTTGCGGCACTGTTAACGACAGCACTTACCATGCAGCCTCACTTATCGAATTGTTGCATACCGCCACGCTTATACACGACGATGTGGTTGACGATTCCAACGAGCGGCGTGGGTTTTTCTCGCTTAACGCATTATGGAAGAATAAAATAGCAGTTTTGGTCGGGGATTATCTATTGTCGCGTGGGCTTCTGCTTTCGCTCGAAAACGAAGAATATCATTTGCTGAAAATTGTTTCGAACGCTACACGCGAAATGAGCGAAGGCGAGCTGTTGCAGATAGAAAAAGCGCGTAAACTCGACATAGAAGAACCCATATATTTTGAAATAATCAGGAAAAAGACAGCCTCACTAATCGCATCCTGTTGTGCTGCCGGTGCCGCTTCGGTTGCTGCCGATGCCGAAACAATAGAGAAAATGCGCCTTTTTGGCGAGTATGTTGGCATCGCATTCCAAATTAAGGACGACCTGTTCGATTACCAAAAAAACCTTGCAACCGGCAAGCCAAGCGGCATTGATATCAAGGAGAAAAAAATGACTTTGCCGTTAATCCACATGCTCAACAACATGACCTGGCTCGAAAAACGCCGTGCCATGAACATTGTGCGCAACCACAACAACGAACCACATAAGGTTACAGAGCTTATAAACAAAGTAAACAAGAGCGGTGGGATTGAATATGCCGCCGGTAAAATGCGCGAATATCAGCAAAAAGCAATAGCCTTGCTCAATACCATGCCCGAAAGCGATTCACGAATTTCTCTCGAACAATTGGTGATGTTTACCACGGAACGGAAGCATTAGAAAGGTTTAATGGCTTCGCGTTCAATGTTCAATGCTTCGCTTCAAATGCTTCGCGTTCACTGTTCAATGCTTCGCGTTCAATTGTTCGAATGTTCAATTGTTCTTTTATTCAAATGTTCAAATTGTTGAATAAATCCAATCTCCACATCCTCCAATCCCCAAATTTTCACATCCCCAAATCCTCAAAAATGAAAACCTTCTTATCAACAATATTATCCCTCATAATCACCATTTCTGTTTATTCGCAGGTAACCATCGAGAAATACTCGAATGGCAGCAAAAAAGCAGAAGGCAAAATGCTTAGCGGACAACGCGATGGGGTTTGGTACGAATTTAATGCAACCGGGCGTAAAATTGCAGAAGCCAATTATACCAACGGCGTCAAGGAAGGAAAATACACCGAGTGGTATCCAAACGGGAAAAAACAGTTTGAAGGTTTTTTTAAAATGGGCAAACTTAACAGTCTGGTAACATCGTGGCGGATAGATGGCACACCAGAAGAAAAAGGTCGTATAACCGATGATTTGCGCGACAGCACCTGGATTTTTTATCATCCCAATGGAAATGTGGGAAGCACAGGAAAGTTTATTGAAGGCAAAATGGAAGGGAAATGGTTGTATTACTACGAAAACGGCGAAAAATGGAAGGAAGGTTCATATAAAAACGATGAAAAAACCGGAACATGGACATTCTTCTACACGGATGGGCATATTCACCACAGTGGCGAATTTGTTGAAAACAAGGAGAATGGCATTTGGAAAGGCTGGTTTGCCAATGGGCAAGTGAAGGATTCGGGTTTCTATGAAAATGGTAAAATGCAAGGGCTTTGGAAAGGTTGGTTCGAGAATGGGAAGCCACAATATATCGGTTTTTATTTAAATGGAAACCAGGACAGTGTGTATAAAGCATGGTATCCAAATGGGAAACAACGGACAGTTGGTACGTATAAGTTAAGTATAAAAAACGGGAATTGGAAGGAATGGCACGAAAGCGGATCGTTGCGCGAATCGGGAGGCTGGATTGATGGGGAACGGAACGGATTTTGGGTTTATTTGGATGCCGATGGCTTTAAAATAAAAGAGGAAAATTTCGACAAGGGAAAACCTGATGGCGCATGGAAAACCTATCATGCCAATGGCCGAGCATCGGGAGCTGGGCAATATGTTAATATAATAAAGGAAGGAACCTGGCAATATTGGGACGAAAACGGCAAACTAATAGTGAAATCGGAGTTCCTCAATGGCAAAAAAATCAAAGAAAAACGCTACGGGAAAGCCGGACAAGAACTTGAGCCTGGGAGGTAAAACAATTATTGCAGTCAGTTTGAGTTATACCAAGTAAAACCTAAAAATATGTTGCGTTTTATTGCCATTATCTTTCTTATAACTTTCTACGTAGGAAAAGTGTTTCCACAATCAGGAAATGCTGTCAAAGTGCTTCCCGAAATACGCCTTACCCCTACCGAAATTGAGTTATACAAGCAAATTTGCGAATACCGCGTCCAGAAAGGCTTGCCGGAAGTGAAATTATCAAAATCTCTCTGTCTGGTAGCCCGCACACATGCCCAGGACCAAACTGCCAACTTTAAATATGGCAGCCGTTGCAACCTACACAGTTGGTCGGAAAAGGGAAACTGGTTGTCATGCTGCTACACCCCCGACCATAAAAAAGCCCAATGTATGTGGGACAAGCCACGCGAACTGACTAATTACTCTGGCAACGGATACGAAATTTCGTTTTATTCGACGTATAGATTCGATTCGACTGAAGCTGCTGCTAAGGATATTTTAGATGGCTGGAAGAAAAGCCCTGGCCATAATGATATGATAATAAATAAAAATACTTGGAAAGATGTGGTATGGAAAGCAATGGGAATAGCTGTTTTGGGCGATTTTGCCAATGTTTGGGTTGGCGAGGAAACAGATATTGCCGGTGGGCCGGAAAAGTAGAAATGATTTTGCCGCTGCTTCATCACGGACTTTTTAACCCAAGCAAGAATATTCTAACAGCATATTTGGAAATAAGCATAGTATTGTATATTTTTGACATAAATAATCCAAGGATGTTTTTGGGGCAGAAAAAACAAAGGTTTACCAAAGGACTATCAAGGCTAGCGCCGGATCATTGCTAAGAAATACCACAATTCACTGGCACCGCGGCACAGTCTGGCAAGCATAACACAAAGCTCACACCAAGTCTCAACGCATCGCTTTGAATAGAAAAATCACCTCAGCCATAGTGCTTCACAAAATTGACAAATAATTATAAAATTGTAAAAATGAACTGTATTATTATTGATCACGAAAACCATTGTATCGAAAGCTTATCCACTTTGCTCGAAACAGAGTTTGGCGAGGTTGCCATTATGGCCACATGTTCCGATTCGACTGAGGCTTTTAATTTGATACAGCAACAACGCCCGGATTTTATTTTTCTGGATATTGAAATACCCCAACTTAATGGCTTCGAACTGCTTGCAAAATTCGAACATCTCGATTTTGATGTAATCTTCACAACAGCTAACGATTCATGTGCCATAAAAGCTATTAAATTTAGCGCGCTCGATTATTTGCTAAAACCAATCAACAAGGAAGACCTCACAGTTGCAATCGAAAAAATCAAAAACAAACTTATCTCGATTAGCCCGGCACAGTTGCAGATGGCAACAGCGGTTTTCAATCAGCAATTACCCGACACTATTGCGTTGCCTGCTGCCGACGGTTTGACTTTTGTTTCTATTGACGACATTGTGTATTGCATGGCCGACAGCGGAAATACACGCTTGTTTATGGCCGATAAAAGTGAAATATTGATAACGAAACTATTGGGCGATGTGGACGACTTGCTTGACGAATATGACTTTTTTCGTATCCATCATTCCTCGCTTATCAACCTGACCCAGGTGGAAAAATATATGCGCGACGAAGGTGGCGAAGTAATAATGAACAATGGCCACAATCTGCTGGTAGCCCGCACCCGCAAAGCCGATTTCCTGAATGTTTTTACCCGGTTTTAGGTTTTTTCCTAAACGCTTTTTTTCAACGGCTTTATAAACCCAACTGTTGCAAAACCCGGTTTTTATTGGTTCTGTTATATTGCTGTCAGCAAATTGACAATTAAGTAACCCGACCAGCGGTAACGTGTTTTACGGCTCTTTACCCAACCAAATCCCTTGATTTGCAAGATAATTCCTGGTTTCCCGCCTTGGATTGTTTTTGCTTTTTGCGATTGTTTCCCAAATTGTATTCCCGGCCGTGTAACCAAATCGCCAAGCCTGCGTCATAAGCCTAAACAATAAAACATTTAAAGACTAAAAATCATGGAAACGAGAAAACGTTTGTACCGTTCAGCTAAAAGCAAAGTATTTGGTGGTGTTGCCGGCGGAATAGCCGAGTATTTCGACATCGATCCGATAATAATCAGGTTGTTATTTGTAATAATCGCTTTTGCCGGTGGAGGTGGCGCTATAGTTTACCTCATACTTTGGATTGCATTGCCATTAGAACCTCTTACACCTTTTTCGATGAACATGGGTTCTTCTGACCCTTATAGTTCTTCTGACCCTTACACTTCCACGAATCCGGGCGATCAGCCAAACCCTGATAACAGTGCCGGAACTTCAAATCCCTTTAACGTGCCTACGAAACCTGAAAACAAGAATGGTTTAATAGGAGGTATCGTACTCATTACACTTGGCATGATTTTCTTCGCCAACAGGTTTATCCCCAACATCAATTTCCATAATGTGTGGCCTCTCGTGCTTGTTGTTATAGGTGGTGTGCTTATTGCCACCAGCTTGGCCGAACGCAAAAATGATAAAGGCAACTAACCCTTGCCTTGAATTTCAACCAATAATTTTATAAACAAACCAATAAAACCAAACACAATGAGCTACCGTAAAATATTCTGGGGACTTCTGCTGGTACTGGTAGGCATCCTTTTTATCCTGAAAAATACCGGTGTGGTATTTTTCAACTGGCATACAATCTGGCATTTATGGCCAGTAATACTGATTCTTTGGGGTATATCGCTTATTCCTGTGAAAGATTGGATTAAACTGGTTCTTTCGTTTGCAACCGTGGTGATAACGTTTTTCGCCATGCAGCAATACGGACCAAAAGATAATCATAATTGGGATTTCAACTGGAACGACCACGACCGCAATTTTAACAGAGACAATAATGACGAGGACACTTCGACAACTTACAACAATGTGATGTCAGAAGATTTTGATTCGCTCACCAAATTTGCCGAGCTTAAACTTAATATCGGCGTAGGGAATTTCACCATTAAAGATACTACTTACAAACTTATTGAAGTAAAGCACGACAACGACAATGCAAATTATTCGATGACTGCCAAAGCTGAAGACAGTCTTACCATTATAGACCTTTCGCTTGAAAAAGGCGAGTTTAACGATGGCGACATAAAGAATAATGTAAACATGAAACTTAATCCGAACCCAATCTGGGATTTGGACCTGAATGTTGGAGCAGCCGAAGTGGATTTCGATTTTTCGGCATTCAAGACACGCAACCTGAAAATACAAGGCGGCGCTTCGGATATTGATTTAAAATTGGGTGGTTCGCTCCCTCTCACAGACGTTAAATTGGAAGCAGGTGCAGCATCCATTGTAATCCGTGTCCCTGAAAGTGTTGGCTGCGAAATTATTTCGAATACGTTTTTATCGAGCAAGGTATTCGATGGCTTTACTAAAATCGGGAAACAGCAATATCAAACCCCGAATTACGATAAAAGCGCCAATAAAATTAAAATCAACCTTCAGGCTGGTGTAGCAAGTGTGAGTGTGGTTAGGTATTAGGCTGTTAGGGGTTTAGGCTGTTAGGTCGCAGGGAAAAACAGTTTTTCTCTTTTCACTCTTCGCTTTAACCTTTAAAACCACATTCCCTTTCGAGGAAATTACTCAACAGAAAACATAATTCTTCCGGGGCGTCTGCATGAACCCAATGCGATGCCCCGGAAATTGTTTTTAAAACAACCTCGGGGAACATGCTGGTAATTAGCGGGATATCGGCATCCGGCACATAATCGGATTTGCCACCACGGATAAACAATGCTGGCCCTTTGTACTGGCTTTCGCTCTGAATGCCATCAAAAAGCAAGTCCATGCTTTGATTTATTGCTTCAATATTTAATCGCCAAGCTAATTTTCCATGAATTTTATAATATAGATTTTTCATTATAAACATCCTCACACGTGGATCTTCAATACGCAATTCTAAAATCTTCTCTACTTCACCTCGGGTCTTAATATTCGCAAGTTCAATACCCAGCATTTGTGTTATTACCTGTGTGTGGGTAATACGTTCAGGATATTTTCTTGGACTGATGTCGATTACCACTAATTTCCTAATTTTATCCGGATTCTCAAGGGCATAAGTCATGGCAACTTTGCCGCCCATGGAATGACCTACCAAGATCGGGTTTTGAATATTATGCTCTTCGATAAATTCGGCCAAGTCGTCGGCCATGGATGGGAAACTATGGATGGCGGCACGTGGCGATTGCCCATGGTTGCGTTGGTCGGGGATAAATACATGGAACTGGTCGGCAATACGCCTACCAACGGTAACCCAATTATCGCTTTGCCCGAAAAGTCCGTGTAAAATAACAACTGCCTGTCCTGCACCGAATTCGCGGTAAAAAAGTTGCATAAAAAGTATCTTGACTAATTTTTACTCGATGCAATCCGATGTGTAAGCCACCACTTTGTTATTGCCAAAAGTTGGGATAAGGATTGCGTGTGTTTCTGGGATTATCCCAAAATCGGCAGCATTCACTTTTTGTACAGAAGTACTGAAGAGTAACTCAGGCTTGCGGTTTTTGCCAGCAATAAAAACAGAACCTTTCCAGTCGCTGTAAATGAAATTTTTGTCAGAAGTAACAAAAAGCCCGTCAACACTTCCTGTGTTTGCAACACAAACTACTACTGTTCCGGTTGTAATATCAGCTTGCATAATACTGTTTCCGGTTCCTATATATAACTGGTTTTCTTTTAAATACAATCCATTTGCCCCTATATAGAGTGCATCTTGCAGCCAAACGCTCGATTTCTTGTTGAGCATCACATAAACCACACCCGTTTCGGTATCGGTAATAAAAATCATTCCTGTTTTCGGGTCAATTGCAATATCGTTGAGAAATTTTGAACCTGAAATGGGATACCGTTTAACGATTGTGGCAGCAGCAATATCAATTTCCACAACCTCATCAATATTGCTAACAAAAAGATGGTTATTCAAAATTGCCATCCCTTTTGGGGCATCGATGCCTTTAACCCAATCTGCCTTCAGTATTTTTCCATCTGCCGAAAGTGTGGAGATAAATCCGCAACTGTCCTTTTTTGATGGGTTCCCTTCGATATTGGAAACAAAAATAAGGCCTGTAACCGAATCATAAAGAACTGATTCGGGGATTTTAAGACCCGGGGCGGTTTCCCAAAGTTTGGTGAAATCAGTTTTAGTCTGAGCCGTTTGTGCGAAAACTGCCGAGAGCGAAAGCAGGAAAAGAAATGTTATGATGCTGTTTTTCATGATTTTGTGATGCTATCTATAATCTTTTGTGAAGAGAGTCTTGTATATTCTTGTAGGAAGCACATGGTTTCTTTTAAAATTTGGCAAAACTGTTATTTTACAATCCGTTCATCTATCACTTCGCCTTCCCGGTAAGCAACAGCTTTGGTAAGTTTGCCGTTTTCGTCCCAAAACTGCCACACACCATCTTCGAATCCGAGTTTAAAATTCCCTTCCTTCATTTTCATTCCGTTTGGGTGGTAATACGTCCAGGTGCCGGTTTCGCGGCAATCGGAATAGGATCCTTCATACTCTTTTTGGCCGCCCTTGTAATAATGGGTCGAAAGACCGTTCATCATACCACCTGAATATATTTTTTCATATTCCAGTCCGCCTTCGCTGTAATAAAACTTGTAGGACCCATTAAACTCACCATCACGATAGGTAATTTCCATCATTTTTTTTCCATCAGGGAACCAGGTAGTTTCAACCCCAGTTTCCTTACCATTCAAATACGGGCTTTCAATTTGTTTTTTACCGGTAGGGAACAACGCCACTGCTGTGCCTGTAAAAGGTGTTTTTTCGCCTTTCAGAAAAATGATTCCATTATGGTCTTCCAACTGCTTCGATTCAACCGATTTTTGAGCCATTGTGGCAGTAAATGAAAAAATAAGAATCAGGGAAAAGATATTTTTTAGCATTGTCTTTGAGTTAATTTGTTGATTACATGTTTGTGGAAATTAATTCTATTTCAGTAGAGGGATTTTCGGGCTGTCAAGCTTTTAAACTTTGAACTTTTGAACCTTGAACTTTTTATATCTACCTCAACTGCTTCAAATACAATTGAATTGTTTTTTCCAATCCTAAATACAAAGCCTCGCCAACCAAAGCATGTCCAATAGAAACCTCAAGTATTTCGGGTATGGAGCGCACCAGGTACCAAAGGTTGTTCAAATCCAGGTCGTGACCGGCATTGATGCCCAACCCGTTTTGGATTGCGACCTTTGAAGCTTCGATGTATGGCAAAATTGCTATTATCCGATCCATCGGATACTGATTTGCATACGCTTCGGTATAAAGTTCGATCCGGTCGGCACCTGTTTCGGC
>CAIRHD010000406.1 GCA_903878265.1 uncultured Bacteroidales bacterium
ATAACGGTCCGGTGGTATGTTTTGTTGCCGGTTTTAGAAGTAATTCATTGGCAAGGTAGTACAAGTTATTTTTAGTAGTAAAAAAAGTTCTTTTTAGCACAAACCAGGCAATAAAATATACCGCCTGTTATCGGTTCGGGCTTCTTTTTCTGTCATTTGTAAATTCGTTTTTCAAGTAAAACTTTTTTGTTGTCATAAACTACATATTTCTCAGTCCAACGATTGAATTTGTCATAACTGTATACGTATTCTTCAAGAAACCAATGTCTGTTTCCGCCAACAAGCATGATCATTTTTCCTGTTTCTTTGTCCATGAGTGTTGGAACATTGCTATAAATTATGTCACCAAACTCGTTGTATTTAATTTCTTCTGTCCTTGTTAAAGAGTCGCCCTTAAACCTTTGATTTAGTATCTCTTGTCCTAAGGAATTATATTGTTTCTTTTCAACAAAAGTATTATTGTCAAATGTGTGTCTTACGGTAATTGGGTTGTTTAATCCGTCAAAGTCCGAATATGTTTCTATCGCAGACCACTTGCCGAAAAGTTCAGTTTTAGTAGTTACTCTGTCAATTTGGTCAAATGTATAAGCGAATTTTGTTGTGTCTTTACGTGATTTGTTGTTTATGTCGTAAACCATAATTTTCTCGATCAGAAGTCCTTTTTCATTGTAACGATATTCATAACTAGCTCGAAGTTGTCTTTTGAAATAGTGAGATGATTTTATAGTCCGACCGCTGCTGTCGAAATAGTAAATTGCTCTAAAGCCCTTTTGAGCACAGCAACCATTAAATGACTTCACAATTAATTTCTTTGTCTCTGGAAACTTTTCTGTTTCCACATCAATTGACTGTCCAAATGAAACTGATGTCATAAGGAGAAGTAAGGTTATGAAATGTAGATAATGTCCTTTCATAATTTGTTTGTGTCGTCTTTTAGCCTGACCGATAACGGTTGAGGCTATATGCAGTAAGGGATTGCGGGCTACAAAACTGTCCACCGACACCGAAGTTTGAGCGGGGCAGAATGCTTGAATTACCACTGAAACCCTTATTGCATATAGCCTTTGTTACCTGCTGGCCTTAATTCTCATTGACATCAAAATTTATGAATCTGTTTAATTGTATGACTTTAGAATGCTATTTATTCTTGCTGTCAAGTATTTGTTTAATAATAAGAGCCGTAAAGTAAGAGTAAGGGATTATCTCAAACTTTTCAGGAGTATCTTCTTTCCCTTTTTCTTCGTTTCTGTAAGGGTAATATTCGCTGTCTATTACTCTTACAAAATTAGAGTTTGCGAACTCTGTTGCCAATATTTTACTAGCACCACCAGTAGATTTTAAAATGAAAATAGGCTTCGTTGGATGAAGTTCATGAAATATTTCAAACTCTCTTTCAACTCCATCCATACCACCAATACAAATTAATGCATCCACCGAACCTCTCATCATTTCTCTACGCATATAAGCTAAACTCTTTTCACATTGTGGTTTATCTTTAATATTAGGATTGGGTTGCTCTTGGTCAATAGCATCCGTCCAAATAATGTCGGAGTAACCTAGATTGAATAAACTTGTTGTCTCTTTAGGAATGATTTTTTCAAATGCTTTGGATTGATAAATAGTAATTAGTTTTTCTCCTATTTCGTTACGCTTTGAATTTTCAATCTCTTTATTTATTTTAAACTCAGTCGCAACCATAGCAACTAATGGAGAAATTGAAGGATGTCCTCCGAAAATAATTTTACCTCCTGCTTGGAATATATTTCTTGATAAACCAATAACTGCTTCTTCAATTTGAATTTGTGCATTTTTTATTTTAGTATAATTTTCTTGATATTTCTGGCTTCGCTTTTCTAAAGGAACGCTTGCTGAAAGTACAACTGTAAATGGATAGTAGCTCATTGTCTTAGTGGAGTTAAGGATGAATTAATTTGACCAAATTCAATATTTCTCCTTCATTGTAGAATTCAACAACTGATTTTCCGGACAACCAAGAATTCAATATTTCTCTTTTCTCTTCCATAAATTTAGGGCCAACAATTACTTTTTCTCCGATAGGGTTAGAAATATCGGAATAATGATAGTCGTTTACTTTGGGCGGTCTAGGAGTTGCCCAAATTTTATATTCAGCTGTTCCGCTATGATTTGTAACTGAAATAAACCCATTGTTGTCAAATCTTGTTAGAACTCCTTTGCCATTTAATGCAGCAACAATATTTTTGTTTAAATAATTTCTCATCCTATACAAAGCTACAGAATGTTTTTGTTTAATGTCAACAACTAAACTATCAAGCATTGATGCTGATATTTGACCAGCTGCATTTAAAGAAAGATTGATTCTGTATTCATCATCAATTGAAGATATTTTTTTTGCGCCATCAATATTCAATGCAAGCAGACCTAACCGGTACTTTTTAGCAAAAGCAATTTCCAATTGGATCCAAGATGATGAAAGGAAATTAGGTGACTCGAGAAATACAATCATAGCTTTATCTGCTAGTTCTTGATACAACCTATTTTGAAAATTCACACCTGGTTCTATGCTGAATCTGTCTAGGAAAACTTCAAATCCTTCATGATTCAATCTGTCAAATAACTGCTCTGCGAATACGGAGGTGTCAGTTCTTTTATAGCTTATAAATATCCTCTGGTCTTCTTCGCTAATTCCAATTAAACCATAAATTGTAGGAATAACTTCATCAATATCTGTGTTCCAAAATACTGCGTTAGGAATATTAAGCGGATATGGCAGATTTACTGGTTTTCCTGCCTCGATTACAGGCAAAGTCCTATATGCCCAGTTTAAAACAGAGTGTTCAGCAAAACTATTACTCGTACCATCGGTTACAACAATTAGTAGTTTTAAATTGTCTGGAATTCCGAGAGCTTGGCAACCATTGAAGCTAACTGCATGACCACCGCAAGGTGGTCGTGAAGGGAAAAAGCTGGTGCCAAGATTCGTAATTGAATTTATGAGCTTTGTTTTCAGGTCAATTGCAAGCTGCTCTGACTGAATGCTATCTGTAAAACATATTGCAATATACGCGGACTTTGGAGAAGGTAAATTATTAAACTGTTCACAATTGAAAGTACCATCTCTGTTTTGAAGCTGTATTATTAGTTCAGATGCCATATTGTTCTATTCGTAAGTAATATCGTAATCATTAATTTTTTCATTTACGTCCAAAGCAATTTTTAGATACTTATCTATGCTTGTGTCATCAATTGAAAAATCAGCCCACTTAACTGAACAAACATATGACGATTGCCCTATATATGGCTTGCTATCATCAGCATGATTAGCACAATTGCTTCTTTGCTCTTTTGATTTTTTTATATTGAACATGTTTTTCCTTAACATTCTGAAAAGTTTATATGTAGATAGAGAGCGACAATTACATGTTGCACACGTATTTTCCTGAATATAATAATCATAACTGCCATTTTTATCTGGTAGTACAACAGCTAGTAAAGCATTACTTAAACTTGCTCTTCCCTCTCGTTTATACTCCTTTAAAGAATAAGAAATCTCCCATGGAATCCATTGATCATCTTCGGGATAAGTTTTATCCCACATATTATTTGAAATAAGAATAATAGTTACAGTACTATCGTATATTTTATTTCTTAATTTAGATTCAATTGTTGAATCCTTGAATCTACTTAAATCATTGTCATCTTCCTCCCCTTTGTAGATATGAGGTGTTTCTTCAAACATTTCTTGAAGAACATTTACATAGTCTCTTGCGGTTGTATTAAAGATGTTAGGAAGTTTGAGAACATCCGTGTCTGCGTGTTTGTATGAAATAAACACTTTTTTACCTTTTACTTTATTTCCCATTTTCTATTTTATTAAAAACATTATGGTTAGAGTTGTCAATACTGAAATTCCATAAAATGGAATAAGTGTTTTTGAAAAGATTCCACACAACCATGTTCTATCTCCTTTATCGAACTCGGTAGCATCCATTTTGTAATCAATATTGGTTTCTGGGGTTTCTGAAACTTTATTATAAAGGTCTCTATATTGTCTTTCTTGTGAAATGTAAAAACCATCTAACACCCAGAAGATTGGAATTCCGATGTAGGATACCAAAACGAAGTTTAAATTTGCATCTTTTGCAGCAAGCGCAAACAAGGCGGAGACAAGTGTTATTGACCAACCTTTGATTAAGAATGAATTAGAATTCATTCTAGCAATAACACTCTGAATGAATTCAAGATGTTTTCTTTTGTTTTCCATTTGTTTTGTGTTTAAAAAGTTAGCCATTCGCTTAATAACTTAGTAGTTCCGTCAGGAAATATTACTCTGAATATCTCTGGTCTCGTTTCGCTTTCTTCAATTCTCGAATAAATTCTCAAATACTCATTTCCATTCCATCCGACAGAAGTATCCGCTAAAGGAAATAATGCTATATGTGCAAGATATTTATGTGCATCACCGAATCCTAACTCCCAATTGCACCATTTTGAATTTATTGCTTTGTTAGTTGCTAGTAGAACAAATTTCTTGTTCAGTTTGATTTGTTCTTTGATTTTCTTTGCGGTTTCTGCACTAGTGAAAGGCGGCAATGACGAATCCAAGGAATCTATGTAAACCCTAATGCCTGCTTTACGGAAAATCACAATGATTTTATTTACATCAGCTTTCTCTAAATCATCATGACTATGAGAAAGAAAAACGGAAACTGTAGCAGTTGTTCTAGTTTCTCTTTTTGCTTCATTTAGTGCTTCACTGAACATGCGAGTTCCAAGTTTGCTCTCTGTTAGCAAAGACAACCGTGTTCTTGTCAGTATTGCCATTGTTTGTTGTTTAATTGTTAATATTCATTTGTTTATGATGCAATGTCGTTTTTTAGGCTTGCAGGTAACGGCTGACGCTATGGCAAGTGCGGGAATAAATTGTTGCTCAACTGTCAGCCAGCGCAAATGTATGTAAAGATTTCAAATGTTTCAACGAACACGCATACCCGCATTTGCTATAGCGTTTGTTACCGCCTGGTGTTATTTGTCTTTAATCATTTTCTGTCAATTTGCTACAAGGTTTCTGTCTGCCCGTGCGTTTGGGTAGGCAAGCTCTTTTGCAAACTTTGGTTGTGTGTCGGCTTGTGCGGTTTGCAAATGTGCTTGACTACGAAGCGTGGGCTAAAATGCGTTGAATAAGTCCCCTAAATAATGTTTTAAATTATATTTTTTTGTAGTGTCCAATGCTCGTTCAAGGCAAATAAATTTTTTGTCAGTATGTGTTTTGAAATATTCAACAGTGTCGGCATTAATTAAAATATCTAAACAAATCAAGGTTTCTTTTATACCATCGTTTGCTAAAAGAATTTCATTTTTCTTAAATTGTTCTTGCTTATCCGCTTTGTAGTTGAGTTGAAAACCGTTCTTCAATAAAATCTCAGTTAATAGTTCATCACGGTTGAAAGCGGTTACTAATTGAGCTTCTTTGTCGGCAATGTATTTTTTTAGCAAGGCGATATTTTCTTCGTCTGTTTTTTCAACATCAGGAGCCCATTCAACTCTTGGGAAGTTTGATTTTACCAATTTAAAAACCTTAAAACCCAAACCTTTTAGTACATCGTCTTTGTGTCCGTTATCAAATAAATCAGGTTGTTTTGACTTCTTTTCTTGAATTAGTTTTTCAACTACTTTTTTATTTCTGTCAATAGTCACATCGCTAATCTTCTTGTAACCTGCCTTAACTAAATCAGGCTCGTTTTCTGTGGTTTCGGGCAGTTGAACAAGAATAAATTTTCTATTTCCATTATCTCTATTGTTTAAATCCAAAACAGAATGTCCCGTAGAACCACTACCTCCAAAAAAGTCAAGTATTAAATCTTCATTTTCTGCATTGGTAGAAAGTTCCAGCATTCGCTGAATAAAAGCAATTGGTTTTTTGCCATTAGGAAATGAAATGTCCCCTTCCTTTGAAACATTATTCCAATTAAAATCTAACCAAAGTGTCCCAGTTTTTGCTCTAATTGTTATGTCTGTTCCGTTTTCAACAGCTATGTCTTTTAACCAAGCAATTTGGTCTTTGTTTGTTCCTTTGTAATATACAGTTGTAAGTTGACCTTTGTTTCTTCCGCTACGTGGAACATACTCAATACTGAAAAGTCCATCTTCTTTTCCAATAGCATTCATAACTCTTCCACGTATTGAGCTTTGAGCATTTGTATCACGAAAAACAGTTGTGAAATATTTTTTATAAACTTCTTCTTCTGAAATATTCTCTTCTTCAACTAATTCAGAAATGGATTTCATTATAAATCCCTTATGGGTAAATATTTTTATGTCATTACCATCGCCATCTTTAACTGTAGTTGTAAGTTCTTTAGAGCCAAATTCCTTTAACACCCGTGTATATTTCCAACTTTTCTTTTCATCACGCATATACTGAATATGGTCTGTCAATTTCACTTCATCATAAGCCTTATCCAAGTCAAGAGCCTCAATATCTCTATTCTTAACATAAATCATCAGATACTCTGTGTTTTTCTTTAGGCGTTTATCTTCACCACCACCACTTGCTCCTGCTGATGGCTTGGCTTTTATTGAAACTGTATTGATATAATTATCTTCTCCAAAGACTTCATCGCAAAGTTTTTTTAAATGATGAACTTCATTATCATCAATAGAAATGAATATTGCTCCATCATCTTTTAATAAGGTTCTTGCAATTAAAAGACGGCTATACATCATATTCAACCAGTTACTATGATAACGACCATCAATTTCAATGTTTGTGTCTATTTTAATGCCATTTTCAGTAATACCTGCATCTTCCCAATAAGCCTTTCTATCTTGGGAAAAATCGTCATTGTAAATTAAATCACTGCCTGTATTGTATGGTGGGTCAATGTAGATGCACTTAACTTGCTCTCTGTAACTGTCGCTTAAAAGTTTTAAGGCTTCTAAATTTTCGCCTTCAATAATGATGTTTTCGCTTTCCGTTGGATTTGCACTTCTTTGTTCATCATACATTAATGTTGCATTGCTTGGCGTATACGCATTTCTTTTGGCTGCACTTTTACCAAACCACCGAAACTCGTAGCGTTCGGTTTCAGAAACGCTTGCAGGGTCAACAACTTTTTTTAGTTCTTCTATATTCAGTTTGCCTTCATTGGTAAACAGGTCTGGGAAAAGATTTTTTAATTGCATTAATCTTTCTGTGTTCCAATCGTTGCTCAAAGGCATTAAGTCATTTATATTTTCCATTCTTATTTTTCGTTTAATGCGTTAATTGTTTTATCGGCTTCTGTTTTAAAGTAGTGATACTCTTTTACAGGGGCTTTGTAATGAACTTCTACACCCAATGTTGCAAAGTGTTTCATTGCACATTTTATTTTATATACTTCGCTTTCGGTCAATGCTTTTTTATCGTTGATGTCATTTGTCCCTTTGGTTTCGATTACAAAGTAGTATTCACTTTCATCACCCGTTTTCAAACTTTTGCGTTTCATTACTAAACCAAAGTCGGGTTCGTATTCGCCAATGGGCGTTTTGATTTTATACCAACTTGGTAGTTTTATAAAACAAACTATATCGGTTTGGTTGTCCGTTGCTTTTGCAAAATCATATTCCACATTACTGTCAATAAGCATTTTGTCAAATACTCCTCTGTTTGGTGTTTCCACATAATCAGATTTAGAAACATTTCTAACGAAGTCGGAAAAGCTGAACGGAAAATTTTCGCCAGTTAAATGATAATCCAAGCCCCGAAGCATTTCGTCCAATTCTATGTTTCGGATTATGCCAGCAGCAGTATGAATGTATTGCGGTGGATTTTTAATGATGTGGTTAAAGTTGGTAATGTTGTTTACTATTTTAAAGAGGGTAGTGTAACTTAAACCTGTGTTTTCGCTTAGTTCTTCAACCAAATCCAAAGGTGTAAATTTTGCTTTTAGTTTGTAGGTTTCTGTTCCGCCAAAACTATCTTCAATACCTTCTTCGCTTATTGTTCCAATGTTTCGGCTACTAACTTCTGCAACATAATCCGAAATTGTAATAAGGTTTATTTGTTCGGTTGCTTTAGCAATTAGGCTTTCTTCGTCAAATGCAATTACATAGTCTGTCTTTTTTGCCAATGATTTCCAAAAGCGTTTAAATGCTTCATCAATTGTATTGTCTGTGTTTCGCTTAAAGTTTACTTCGTTTTGCGGTTTTCCTTTGTGTGTATGCGACATACCTGCACCAGCCGAAGTAGTTCCGTAGATGTCTTTAATTTCTTTTTGATATTGTGTCACAAAGGTTTCGTAAGTTTCGTTAGGAATTACTGTCAATTGGTTTACTCTGTCTGCATCTTCGGCGTTTAAAGCATCATAAACCCTTTGTCCTTGTTGGTTTACACATATCCGTAAACCTCTGCCAATTTCCTGGCGTTTGCGAATTTCAGAATAAGCAGTATTTAGCGTAGCAATATTAAATACGTTAGGATTGTCCCAACCAACACCCAAAGCACTATGAGAAAACACAAACTCAATTGAATTGCCGATGGTCAATAATTCATCTTTCTTTTGTAAAATTAGTTCATAAATTTTCTTTTGCTCTTTTAGTCCACCTTCATTGTCCGAAAATTCGCCTTTTGCATTTTGTGCAAAATAATAGCCTTGCAATTCGTGAATGTATTGGTCGGTTGGAACTTTACCATCATTGTATTCAGGATAAATGGCTTTGTATTTTTCAACAAATAGGTTTTTGATTTTGGGTTCTTCGCCCATATAGTTTGAAACCTTGTCAATGAAAATTAAACTCAAACACTTGATGCCTTGTGGTTCTAATTTTTGAGATTTTGCAAAGTGGCGATGTATCAGCCACTCCAACTGTAAAGCCCAAATGTTTTCTACATTCCCTGATGCTTGTTTTTCAAAAAGTTCGACACCATTTGTAAACGTGATGCTCCATTTTTGAGTTTTCAAACTTTTATTGATGCGTTCAATTTTATAATTTAGGTAACTCGGATTGTTTGTTTTTTCACCAAGATTATCATGTACCATAAGCCATCCAGTTTCTTCAAAAACAAACTTTCCAGCTTTCAACTTCCATGCTTTTAATTTGGCTTTTGGAGCACCTGTTCCGTTTTGTGTGGCGGTCAATTCAATTTTTATTGTCGCTTCATCGTTTTTCTCAGTAACTGTTAGCACTTCAATTTTCTTTACCAGCCCTTGTTTGTAGCTGTCGTAAGGAGTTAAACGATACAATAAGTTTTTAACGGTTTTGTGTGTTGCTGAATAGCGAATTTTAAAAAGAGGGTCAAGTGTTTTGAAAATGGTTTTTTCTCTTTCATCTTTCTTGTTGCTGTAACGTTCGTTTCTTTCGTCTGCTGTAAGAGTTTTTAAACGTTCCATCATATTATCGCTGTCCATTCCTTCCTGTGGCTCATCCATAAAAATAATTGGTCGCACTTTAGCAATGGCATCAATATAAGGTAGATTGTTAAACAAGTCTTCTCTTTGTGCACGGTTTAATATTCTGTCATCAGAATGGAACGCTCCTGTAGTCATAATCATAACTTGTGGATGCTGCTCTTCAAAGAAATTGGTAACTTTATTTAGTTTTTTACTGTCGTAGTCAAATGCTTGAACTTTGAAGCCGTATATGCTTTCGAGTTGCCTTTCAAAAGTTTTGAAAGTACCTAAAGTACCTTGCCTGATAGCAATAGAAGGAACAAGTATGATGAACTTTGTAAAAGCATAATGTTTGTATAACTCGTAAATTGTCTTGATGTAAACAAGTGTTTTTCCTGTGCCTGTTTCCATTTCAATGCACAAGTCATTGTCGACTGAATACTTTGCAGTTTCATCGTCAATGCCGTTTTCCTTTGCTATTGCTGCGATATTGTCGGCAATTTGATTTGCAGTGAGTTTGCAAAAATTAGAACGGATTCCTTCAATACAAGCATTGTCAAAAGTATTTTTCTCTGTTCCGTCAAACACTTTAATAACCGCTTGAATGGCGGTGTCCTGATATTTTAAATTTTCTAATTGTAATTCCATTACTTTTTGCCGTTCTTTTTAGTTAGGTATTTTGTTTCGTCCTCCGCTAGATGCATTGCTTTTTCTATTAATAAGTCCTTTACTTCAACTTCGAGTATTTCAGCAATCTGATATAAAACTTCTAATCTTGGTTGTTGTCTGTTTTGCACATATGAGTTTACCATATTGTAGCTTTTCCCCAACTTGTCAGCCAACCAAGTTTGTTTAATTCCTTTTCCGTCTAGTACTTCCTTTATTCTGTTCATTGACTTTCAAATTATCAAGTTGCAAAAATAGTAATTTGTATTAATTATCTCAATTTATAAGATAAAAAGTAATCATAAAGTTATTAACCTGTCTTTATGGGGTGGTGGGTGGGCTTGGGTGCGTAAGCAAGAAAACAGCTCTTTTGCAAACTTTGGTCGTGTGTCGGCTTGTGCGGTTTGCAAATGTGCTGTTTTGTGTGTCGGCAGTCATTTTTTCTCTGTCTCTTTTTCAGACTTTAAGTAGCAAATTATCTGCTGTGTCGTTTTTTTTACACTTGGCGGTAACATCTGTGTAAACCTAACCAGTTGTGTTTATTTCGGATTTATCTACAACTGGGATATTCCTTTTACATCTGTAATTCAGTGGTTTGCAATAATTTGTTTCCATACATCCAAACAATAAATTAAACGACAACAAACAATTATAAGCGGGTGCAAACGGTTTATTACTGCTATTGCTTGACCCTATCCCAAAAAGCGAACCAAAGATACATTATATATCTTCTTTCCCAACATTCCCAACGTAATTTATAGCGATTATAAATAGCGGCTCGCACACAATACACACAATTCCCTTAATGTTGCCTGCCTGCTTAGCATAATTAAAAAAACTTGTATCAGGTTTTCCTCTTCGATATTCTGCGGCATATTGGCCTTTTCTGGTTTTACCAGCCTTTCATTGCTCAGTCCGCTACAAATCCATGGTATCCAATGGGCTTTTCAATTGGTCGAAACCCTTGGTGGTTATATGGGTGTAAATTTCGGTGGTTTTGCTGCTTTCGTGCCACCATCTGGCTTTGTATATTACGCAGTCATGCTCTGTATAATCCCCTATTATTGATTATAGTGCCAACTATTTCGGTCAACATTGCATCAGAATTCCTGAATTTCGCATCCCGTTTTATAAATGTTGAATCCTGTTTTATAACTTTCGCATCCCGTTTCCTACTTTTCGCGTCCCGTTTCCAACTTTTCGCGTCCCGTTTTCTACTTTTTGCATACCGTTTCATACTTTTCGCATACCGTTTCCTACTTTTCGAGTCCAGTTTTCTACTTTTTGCATCCTGTTTCCTACTTTTCGCATCCCGTTTCCTACTTTTCGCATCCCGTTTCCTACTTTTTGCATCCCGTTTCCTACTTTTCGCATCCCGTTTCCTACTTTTTGCATCCCGTTTCCTACTTTTCGCTACCCGTTTCCTACTTTTCGCATCTATTAATGTCAGTATTGATGGCTCCCTAACAGCCTAAAAGCCTAACAGCCTAACATCCTAACATCCTAACATCCTAAAAGCCTAACCCCTCACCCCCCCTCAACACAACTATTTTCGCGTAAACTTAATCCTCCCCACCGCCTTTGCCTGTGGCGACGAAGGCCCGAATACGGCTTTCACATAATTCTTGCAGTTTAGTGCCACATCCACCATACCGGTAGTTTCGGCATACAAAGCCTTGTCGCGTGCAATGCGTGCCGCGCCCACAGGGGCAAGTATGCTGCCAATAGCATCGTTGGCGTTTTTCATTTGGACGCCCAGTGCTTCGAGCGCACTCACTTGCAGCTCAACTTCGTTGGGTTTATAGTTGGCATCGGCTCCAATAAGGGTAATCAATTGCCTGAAAGTATCTGCCCTGTCAACAAACCCTTGGTGGCTTGTCGAAACATAGTCGGGGTCGGGCGTACCATCGGGCAGTTTTTTCGGTTTCCGCCCATGCCCACGGTAACGGTCGGCAAGCCCTTTCGCATCTTCAATAATCCTGCTGTCGGCACCGCTGCTTTTAAACATGTTGAAAGTGCGGGTAACTAACTTTATGCCACTGTCGAAAAGCTCCTGCCGTTGGTTTATAGGGGCTTTTGCCAGTTGAAAAGCAGTGGTAAGGCTGCTGTGGGCAGTGTTGCCAACAGTCCACAGTCCGGTCATGTTTGCAGTGGTAAGGGCAAGGTTGCCCGGGTTGTACATTGGCCCGTAGGCAGTACATTCGTCAATCATCACCTTAAAATTGGCGAGATTGGTAGCGTGTCCTGTTTCGTTGTTTGCCATAATAAAATGTTTTTTTTGGATTTCAATCCAAAGGTAAAAACTTTTTTATTTTCGCGTATATGGGGATATGAAATTATTTTATGTAAAACCGATTATATACCCAAATTTCAAAAGCCCAAGCAGCTTTTACTTTGCCCTACCCGTTGGTAAAATAGGCTTAAACGTAAAGCAGCGCTTTCCTTTTTCGCATTCTACTGCAAAGCCTTCGTCATTGGCTGGTATGGCATCTGCTTTCCAAAATCCACCTCAAGCATCAAGCGCGGTAGATAAAAAATCTCATAAATTATTTACGGACAGTTAAAATCACATGCTTTACATTTCAATACTCCGGTTGTATTTCTTTTAACGCTAAGGCTAAAAGCACTAAAACACATTTTATAGCATAAAATTGGTTCTCAATTATTTGGATTTTCGCTTTAATCTAATTTTCAAAAAAA
>CAIRHD010000407.1 GCA_903878265.1 uncultured Bacteroidales bacterium
GTTTCCACATCAATTGACTGTCCAAATGAAACTGATGTCATAAGGAGAAGTAAGGTTATGAAATGTAGATAATGTCCTTTCATAATTTGTTTGTGTCGTCTTTTAGCCTGACCGATAACATCTGTGTAAACCTAACCAGTTGTGTTTATTTCGGTATTAGTTGTAATCGGTGAAATCCTTTTGTATTTGTGATTCAATGGTTTGCAATATTTTGATATCAATAATTCTGATAACAATATAGCCGACAACAAACATTCACAAAAGGTTAAAAACGAATAATTATAATAGGTTTCAAACCATGTTTTGAAAAGTAAACCAAAAGTAAACAATAAAAATACCATTTCGATAAATGGCTATAATTTAGAATGTTTATAGATTAAGAAGCAACCGCTTCGAGCGTTGGAAGAAACCGCATTTCGATAAGCTCAATGACCGCATTTCGACAAGCTCAATGACCAACTGGAAGGAGAGGCGCACAAGGTATTCCGCTAAGAGGGCAAAAGCGTGGGTTTTAGAAGCTGACAGAACTTTCATAAAAAGGAAGAAAGGATATTCCTGTTTGGTTGAGCGCTCATTGTAACATGGGTTGTTGTGTGGGGGCAAATGAGCGCCAAGCAAAAAAGGAATAGTAGCGATGGGCAGGGAAGGTGAAAGTTTTGTTTGCTTCTGTGCGGTTGCGAAAGGCATTGAAACGAAAAAGCGATTGAGGACAGAATGGAATGCCAGTGGAAGCTTAATGAGGTTTGATGGTGATAGCACGATAAAAGCTGCTTGAAGATGGGCCATGAGGCACGAATGCCCATTGAGAGCTGCTTTAGTGCGTGGGAGTGAGGCACGAGCGACCGAACCTTCAAACTGAAATGGGCTGGAACGTTAATGGAATGTAGGACAAATGAGCGTTGAGTAAGATGGCTTGCAGCAACATGGCAAGTGGGAAGGAAAAAATTTGTTTTGTGTTAATTTATTATTAGAAAAGGGCGAAGCCTAAGCAAAAATTCCGCATTTTACCTGAAGCAATAAAATTCCATACGCCTGTGGCTGGCGCATCTGACCGCATTTCGACAGGCTCAACGACCGCATTTCGATTGGCTCAATGACCCAGGGGAGGGCGAAAGCGCAAACAAATTCCGTTTTTAATTTGAGTACGGTTCATGGTTACTCCTGACGAGAATTCAACAACATTTCGAAAGCTATAATGACATACTGGATTGAGGCGTAACTATATATACTACTTATCTATACTCAAAACAGTGTAAATTGTCGCATTTTATAGTCCCGTTAGGGACGGCATGTTAGTAGAAAAAATACACACATTCAAATAAGTCCCGTTAGGGACGAAATATATGTCGTACCTACGGCACTTCCTAAAATGTGTGGTTTTTATTATTGCTACCAATATTTCGTGCCTACGGCACTTGGAATAAAGGAAAATTTGCGGTAATTTATCCCGTTTAAAGTATAAAAATGATAATTTTAATCCATTGGAGATTAAATATCTCAGCGTTGAGCATGGCAACTTTGGATGTGGATTTATGAATCCACGCGAAAGGATTCGCGCGGCAACGGGGGGCTACAGGCATTACTTTCCGAATTTATTCTGAAGCAGGTTTATCAACATTTCTTTGGCTATAGGTTTCGTGATGTAATAGTTGCAACCTGCTTGCATCGCCTTTTCCCTGGCTTCAGGATAATCA
>CAIRHD010000408.1 GCA_903878265.1 uncultured Bacteroidales bacterium
AAATCAATATGCGAAACCGAATTTAGAAAAGCTTCCACGGTTTGGCCTGAAAGTGTGCGGCCGCTCAAATCGGTGATCGTGCCTGAAACCATAACCGGCATGCGCAGATTCCTTGCGGCCAGTACTTCGTTTATTGCGTAAAGTGCAGCTTTGGCATTAAGCGTATCAAAAATTGTTTCTACAAGAAGCAGGTCAACCCCGCCATCAATTAGCCCATTAACCTGCTCCGTATAAGCATCTTTCAACTGATCGTAGCTAACAGCGCGAAACCCAGGATCGTTAACATCGGGCGACATGCTGGCTGTTTTGCTTGTTGGCCCAACCGCCCCTGCAACAAAACGTGGTTTATTTGGATTTGAAGCAGTAAACTTTGAAGCTTCGGCGACAGCAATTTCGGCAGCAGCCACGTTTATTTCATATACAATAGGCTCCAATTGATAATCAGCCATTGAAACAGACGTTGCATTGAAAGTATTTGTTTCTAATATATCGGCACCAGCTTCTAAATAAGCGTGGTGGATTTCGCGGATTACTTCGGGCTTGGTCAGGCAAAGCAAGTCGTTACACCCTTTAAGATCAATATGATGGGCCGCAAATTGGTTTCCCCTATAATCCGATTCAGTGAGTTTATAGCGTTGAATCATGGTACCCATGGCACCATCAAGAACCAAAACCCTGTTTTTTAATACGTTGTAAATAGTTTCCTTTTTAATCATAATACTTATATGTTTAGCCCTGCCAACTACTTAAACAAAGCAGTAGGACAGAAGTTTTTAACTCAACACATTCAGTTTAACCCTAATAGGGTGACCAGGAGTGTGTTTCAATTATAATCACCCTTTCGGGTTCAGGTATTGGCACCTTGCTCACTGGGTAGTGGTGGTTGCCAGAGGTTCTAAGAGCCTGTTCTCTCCCCTCTTCTGTATAACTCAAACCTCCTTATAAAGGAATTTTGAAGTTGCAAAGATATAGGAAATTTTTGAAATATAGTGAAGTACTGTTTTATGAAAAGTAAAGGATTTTCTCAAACACCAATTTATACTAAAAACGGGGTAATTTGTCTCATAGAAATTTCAAATTTTACCGCGGAGGCACGGAGTTCACAGAATTTACTCACAATTGCTTGAAATTTTAGGAGTTCGTGAGATTCCTTCGCTAAGTTCACGGAGCTTAACTTCAGTGCTTTTCTTATTGATATCAGAACGTGTGTGGTCATTTTTTTTTAATTTTAAATGATTGGGGTCATCCCATTCACAGTATAGATTCTTCCGAGTCTCCTTGTCTCCCAATCCCCTTGTCTCCCCTCTAATTTTTCACACCCTTCTTATCATCGCGCCAAGCGCATTCAACCTGCCATCGATATTTTGGTAGCCACGGTCAATTTGGTCAATATTATCTATTATACTTGTTCCTTTGGCCGACAGGGCTGCAATCAAAAGTGAAACCCCAGCCCTGATATCGGGGGATGACATACGGATTCCACGCAACCTGTGTTCGCGATTAAGCCCGATAACAGTGGCCCGGTGCGGGTCGCAAAGTATAATTTGAGCGCCCATATCTATCAGTTTATCAACAAAGAACAACCTGCTTTCGAACATTTTTTGATGTATGAGCACACTTCCTTTGGCTTGAATGGCTGTAACAAGAACAACGCTTATAAGATCGGGTGTAAACCCAGGCCAAGGCGCATCCGATATGGTCATAATGCCGCCATCCATAAAAGATTCTACTTCATAATGATCCTGTGCTGGAATATGGATATTGTCGCCCTGATGCTCTATTTTAATGCCTAACCTTCTGAAAACATCGGGAATAATCCCAAGTGCCGGATAATTCACATTGCAAATGGTAATATCACTCCGTGTCATGGCTGCAAGGCCAATAAAACTGCCGACCTCGATCATGTCGGGAAGCAATGTGTGGGAAGTTCCGGTTAAGGTTTCCACTCCTTCAATCATCAACAAATTGGAACCGATACCTGTAATTTTGGCACCCATGCGAACCAGCATTTCGCTTAGTTGCACCAAATAAGGTTCGCAAGCTGCATTAAAGATGGTTGTTTTTCCTTCGGCCAAAACGGCTGCCATAAGGATGTTGGCGGTTCCGGTTACAGAAGCTTCGTCGAGCAACATATAAGCACCGGTAAGCTTTTCGGCGGTTACGCGTGTAAAACCTTTGGATGAATCGAAGTCGAAAGTGGCCCCAAGTTTTTGCAAACCAATAAAATGCGTATCCAGCCTGCGACGACCAATTTTATCGCCACCTGGTTTTGGGATGCTTCCTTTGCCGTAACGGGCAAGAAGCGGCCCTAAAACCATGACCGAACCACGCAGGCTCGAAGCTTGTTGCCGGAACTCATTGGTTTCCAAGTAATCCAAATTTATGTTCCCCGCTTTAAAAGTATAGCTGCCAATCCCGATTTTATTAACCGTAACGCCCATTACACCAAGCAGATCAATCAACTTGTTTACATCTAAAATATCGGGGATGTTATGGATTATTACTTCACTGGAAGTGAGTAACACTGCGCAAAGGATTTGCAATGCCTCATTTTTAGCACCTTGTGGGGTAATATGGCCATTAAGCTGGAGGCCACCTTGTATTTCGAAAGAACTCATGAATTTGGTTTGTTTTTATGCCGAAATTAAAAAAAAGTGTTGCGACAAATTAAGCCACTAATTATTTACGGTTAAACTGAAAACGAAAGTGCGAAACAGAAAAATTTGCAAAGCTTCAATCTTGTTAGAATTTTAGGAAAGGCAAAAGGAAGAAACCAAAAGCCTTGTTATTGCTTTTTAAAAGAATTGACAAGTTCGTTGTACCAAACTTCGCCATATTTCCGAATCAACGAATCTTTTAAAAATACATAAAGAGGGACATTGTTCTTCTTGCCGTTCAGCACTGCCGGTTTACAGATATGCCATTCGTGGTAATTTACTGCATCAAAATCCTTGTACTTATTAATGCGGACCGGATATAAATGACAGGAAATTGGTTTTAGGTATTCAATCTTTCCTTCTTTATTTGCTTTCTCAATGGCACAAAAGGCAATTCCCCTTTCGCGATAAACAAAAGCACATTCGCGGCCATTTACCAAAGGCGTAACATAATGCCCGAACATATCGTAATCGAAAACCCCACCAAGTTCTACTACCTCGATTCCTTCCTGAGTCATGTAGGGCTTTATTTCATCAAGACTATCTTCGAGGATGCTTATTTCTTCTTCATCCAAGGGGGCACCGGCATCTCCATCAACACAACATTCACCTTTGCAGGCCATTAAGTCGCAGGCAAAACATTCGGTACGCAGGTCATCGGAGATTAAGGTTTTATCAATTGCTATCATGCCACAAAAGTACTGTTTTTTGTATGGAAACAAGGAAGTTGCAGGAGGAACCAACAAGAGGTTTCCGCAAATTGATTCATAAGAACAGGGCCTAAACACAGCTCTCTTTCAGAACGGCAGGAAATTCCAGCATCATTACTACCCAAAAGTCGTCCTCATAAAGCATTTGTGCTGAGCCTTTGCCGAAGTAACGCTGTTGTATGGTGCTACCTTCGATAAAACCGGTAAAGTCGATTTCGAAATTTACAGAAGCATTGATATTGTTGATATCAACATCGGTGATTTCAAATTGGTGCAGGGTAAACGACCCGAAAGCATCGCGGAAATTGTTAAACCACGAAGCTTCTTTGGCTTCGAGCGTGAAATATATCGAATAATCATCTGTGTTTTTGCTCAAAAAATCATAAATCGCATCTGTGAAATGGCTTTTGATATCGTATTCGTGGTTAGGGTGGAACTCTTCGTAAATAAAGCATGTCATCATCCCTTTTATCCGCATATTGTCCATCTCGTGCACAAAAAGCTCCTCGGTTATAAACCGGTAAACTTCACGTTCTTCAACATCGCAAATAGTGTCGAGTTGAATGCCTTTTTCGTTCAAAATGTCCATTATCCTATCTAATTCCTCACTTATTTTATCGTCGGCAATAGTTTCAACGTTTGCAAAATCAGGCCTTTCGATAAAATCGTAAAGCAAAATGGTTTCGGCATGATGGAAGTTATTTTCAAACTCCTCAATATTTTTAAGGAATTCATTTTCGATGATCGGATTCAATGGTGTTTTACCCGAAAATTCCGAAAAATGGGCGCCATGTTCGAGAATGAGCTTCATTTTTTTATATTCGTTCTCCATCCTGAGTTTTTCGAGTTCGTCGTTATTGTAATCAAAATCTCCCATAATCAAAATTCTTATTTGATGCGTTTGCCAATACCAATCCCCAAAAAGCACTTGCCGTTTAAGATGGGAAAAGGAACGGTGTCTGTTTTGCAAATGTAGTTTAAAAAACAGAAAAGTGGCTGCATGTGTTTTGTTGTGGACCAGCATTTGTGTGGAGAAACTACGACACTAAAACCGAGGATGCTGTTATCAAGATGAGTGAAAAAACCCGATTTATTCCCATAAAAAAAGCTGCCCGAAAGCAGCTCTTTGAAAGAAAGAAAAATCTAAACTTATACAGTTGCCATGTGAGCAATCATATCAAGCACTTTGCATGAGTAACCCCACTCGTTATCGTACCACGAAACAAGTTTTACAAAGTTAGGGTTGAGCATGATGCCAGCTTCTGCATCAAAAATCGAGGTGCGTGAATCGCCGACAAAATCGCTCGAAACAACTGCTTCATCGGTATAGCCCATAACGCCCTTCATTTCGCCATCGGCAGCAGCTTTTACAGCAGCTTTTATTTCTTCGTAAGTGGTTGCTTTTTCAAGGCGGCAAGTAAGGTCAACAACTGATACATCTAAAGTAGGAACGCGGAACGACATGCCGGTAAGTTTGCCTTTCATTGCTGGGATAACTTTTGCAGCAGCTTTTGCAGCACCAGTGGATGAAGGAATAATGTTGCCAGCAGCAGCACGTCCGCCACGCCAATCTTTAGCTGATGGTCCGTCAACGGTCTTTTGGGTTGCAGTGGTAGCATGAACAGTTGTCATAAGTCCTTCAACAATACCGAAATTATCGTTAATAACCTTTACAAGCGGGGCAAGGCAGTTGGTTGTACACGAAGCATTGCTAACGAATTGTTGACCAACATATTCCTTATGGTTAACGCCATAAACAAACATTGGGGTTTCGTCTTTAGAAGGAGCCGACATGATAACACGTTTTGCACCGCCGTCGATGTGAGCTTTGCATGTGTCCATGGTGAGGAATAAACCGGTACATTCAGCAACGTAATCTGCACCTACATCCGACCATTTGATTTCGGCAGGATTTTTACATGCAGTAACGCGAATAGTTTGTCCATTTACCACCAAATGTCCGTCCTTAACTTCAACAGTACCTTTGAACTGTCCGTGAACAGTGTCGTACTTAAGCATGTAAGCCATGTAATTTGCATCGATCAGGTCGTTGATTGCAACAACTTCTATATCGTCGCGGAGAATTGATGCGCGGAAAACAAGGCGGCCAATACGGCCAAAACCATTGATACCAACTTTGATTTTTGTCATAATATATTGATTTTTAAAGATGTTTTGCTTTTTTAAATTGCGCTGCAAAAGTAAGGATAATACTTTAATGAATTATACAAGAAATGCGGAAAGATTTTAATAATCATCTGCCTTTGGAGTTAATTGAAATTTGTGGGTTAATACTTATAATCCTATTGTCATATGCTGTGTAGCAGTTGTTCAACTCAAGGAAGCAAACCGAAAATCTGCCCGACTTTCAGCTGTATTAGCCTATAACCACAAGACAAATTATTGTGTATTTGCAATACAAGTTATTTTACATAGACAATAATAACTTGGTAAAGTAAAACGAAGAATATTAGATGCAATCAAAGTATCTCCGTTTTAAATCTCGGACTATCATTTTGCAAATCCCCCGGCCTGCTTTGTATAATCACCTAACCAGAAAAAGCCCGCTAGCCTTTACTTCGAATGAAACAATTTTTCGACAACATTAATCTGCCATTTACATATCTTAAAAAATTGTTCTTTTTTTATACCTTTGCGGCAATGGAACACATCAGAAACTTTTGTATTATAGCACATATCGACCATGGTAAAAGTACCTTGGCGGACAGGTTGCTCGAAACTACCGGAACACTTACCGAACGCCAGCTCCAAAACCAGGTGCTCGACGATATGGATATTGAACGCGAACGAGGCATCACCATCAAGAGCCATGCAATCCGGATGGATTATTTGGTAGGAAACACCAAATACGAATTGAACCTTATCGACACCCCTGGCCATGTGGATTTTTCGTATGAGGTTTCGCGTGCAATTGCTGCTTGCGAAGGTGCTTTGCTTATTGTTGATGCAACACAAGGGATTCAGGCCCAGACCATTTCCAACCTTTATCTTGCTTTGGAACATGACCTGGAAATAATTCCGGTTATGAATAAAATGGACATGGATTCGGCCATGCCCGAAGAAGTTGAAGACCAAATTATTGAACTCATTGGGTGTAAGCCTGAAGATATTATACGGGCCAGTGCCCGCACAGGAATGGGTATCCAGGAAATCCTCGATGCTGTCATAAGCCGCATTCCATCGCCAAAAGGAGATCCTGAGGCCCCTTTACAGGCTTTGATTTTCGATTCTTTGTTCAACCCTTTTCGTGGAATTATTGCTTATTTCCGGATTTTTAATGGTCAGATACGCAAAGGCGATTCTGTGAAATTTGTAAATACCGGCAAAGAATACCGTGCAGAAGAAATAGGCCTGCTCAAATTGCAACAAAAACCTATGGATCTGCTCACAACAGGCGATGTGGGATATATAATTTCGGGGATCAAAACTGCAAAAGAAATAAAAGTTGGTGATACCATCACACACGTTGACAATCCTTGCGAGGCAGCAATAGAGGGTTTTGCAAATGTAAAGCCAATGGTTTTTGCAGGGCTTTACCCTATTGATGCCGATGATTATGAAGAACTTCGTGCCTCAATAGAAAAACTGCAGTTGAATGATGCTTCCCTCACTTTTGAGCCTGAATCGTCATTGGCGCTTGGCTTTGGCTTTCGATGCGGTTTCCTTGGCCTACTACACATGGAAATCGTTCAGGAGCGCCTCGATCGCGAGTTCGATATGGATGTAATTTCCACGGTCCCAAACGTAATGTATAAGGTTATTACAACCAAAGGAGAGGAAATTGAAGTGCATAATCCATCGGGTATGCCCGATACTACTTGGGTTGACGATATTTATGAACCTTTTATTTCGGCACAGGTAATTTCAAAATCGGATTATCAAGGCGCAATCATGAAACTTTGCCTCGACAAACGGGGCACTTTGAAAAACCAGGTTTATCTTACCCAAAACCGGGTGGAACTCAGTTTCGATTTGCCTTTAGGCGAAATAGTTATTGATTTTTACGATAAGTTGAAAAGCATTTCGAAAGGCTATGCGTCTTTTGATTACCATATTTCCGATTACCGAAAGGCAGATTTGGTGAAACTTGATATCCTCCTGAACGGCGATCCAGTTGATGCCCTTAGCACGTTGATCCACCGCGACAATGCCTACAGTTTTGGCAAGCGCATTTGCGAAAAACTGAAAGAACTTATCCCAAGGCAGCAATATGAAGTGGCGATACAAGCAGCAATAGGAGCAAAGATAATTTCGCGCGAAACTATCAAGCCACTTCGTAAAGATGTAATTGCAAAATGTTATGGAGGCGATATTTCGCGTAAGCGCAAATTGCTCGAAAAGCAGAAAAAAGGCAAAAAACGTATGCGGCAAATCGGGAACATCGAGGTTCCACAAAGTGCATTTTTAGCAGTGCTGAAACTCGACTAACTCCAATTGTCGTAAACCTACGCACCGTTTCGCATATTCAAAACCAGAACGTACTATCTTCGGTTTTCCCTTCCGATTGTTTTTCGCTGTTGAGAAACGCACCGAAACAATTCCACACTATTTATTTACCCGGTTCAAGGCATCCTGCTTTATTTTGTCGGATTCGGATTGTGCTTTTGCAATAATGGCATCTGATTGTTTCTGAGCCTCGGCAACCACTTTGTTGGCTTGGTCATTGCCTTCTTTTTTAATTTTGGAAGCACCTTTTTTCGCTGCTATTTCTGCAATATAGCCATTCTTTTTGCCTTCGGCTACCAACATGTTAGCTGAAGAATCAGCGGCCATACGAATATTGTCTGCCCCAAGCTTCGCAGCTTGTACGATTTTCTGCGCTTGTTTTTCTGCTTCTGTTATTATTTTCGCAGCTTCGGCATCAGCTTTAGCTATCATGTTATTGGCTTCGTCTTTCGCTTTGGAAAGCATCTCCTCTTTTTTCTTTTCAGCCTCGGCAAGTGCTTGCTTTTTCATATCAGCCGCCAAATCGGCCATTGCGGATTTTATGCCAGTTGTAATTTTTGGATCCGATGCCGT
>CAIRHD010000409.1 GCA_903878265.1 uncultured Bacteroidales bacterium
AAACCCCGGATAATTACCCGGACGTACGTTAAAAACCACATTACCTGAAACGCCGTTGGAGCTTACACTATCGATAGCTTCGTAAAAGTTTTCAAAATCGGGGTTTGTGCCTCCAATGGTAAACGTGCCCGACATTTGCGCGAAGCAGTTTTGGGAAAAAGAAACTAAGACGAATAGAAATGCAAGTATTTTAATTGCTAAAGCATTCATATTAAAAGGATTGCTGTTTCTGTTTCAAAATGGTAATGCCGTAATTGAAAGGATGTACATTTGCAAAATTAGAGGGATTAGTCTTTTTCAAAATATTTTATCTCAAAAGTTTCGCCATCGAATTTGCCGTACGAAAAGTGCTTTACCCAGTCGCCCAAAATAATGCAATTTGCTTTTTCAGAAATTTTCATATTGGTTGGTATATGCCTGTGCCCAAACACAAAATAATCAATATCAGGGTTTTTAGCTGCCGTTTCGCGCGAAAACACAAGTAGGAATTCCTTTTCGTTGAGGAAATAATTTTCGTCCTTATCCTCTTTGATCATATTTGAAATGCGACTGCCACGCGAAAAATAAAGCCCAATGTTCATTCCTATATCGGGATGAAGCCAACGAAACAGAAACTGATGGAGTTTGGAAAGGAACACCTTTTTCATAAATTTGTACCTATAGTCGCCGTGCCCAAGACCATCGCCATGCGCCATAAAAAACTTTTTGCCCTTTAATTCTATTTGCAAGGTATCGTTATGAATAATTACACCCGATTCCTCGTTAAGGTAATCGAACGCCCATAAATCGTGGTTTCCTTTAAAGAAATGCACAGGAATCCCTTTTTCGGTCAATTCGGCCAACTTGCTGAAAAGGCGCGTATAACCTCTTGGCACAACGGTTTTGTATTCGTACCAGAAATCAAAAAGGTCGCCTAACAAGTAAATTGCTTCTGCATCCAGTTCAACCATAGTTAACCAACGGATCAGTTTTTTCTCGCGCACGAGGCTGCTTTGCCTGTCGGGGATGCCGAGGTGGAAGTCGCTTGCAAAATAACTATTTTTTGTAGGCATTGGCGGGTGTGTTTGGGGAGGTGGAAAAAAGGAGAGGGGAGAAGCTGCAATTGAGAATGGAGAGGGGAGAAGGGTGAAAGTGAGTTTTGAGAAGTTGAAGAATTTAGTTGAAGAATTTCGGTTTTTTTAAGTTTGATGATTGGTTTTCTAGTTGTTACTAAGCCAGTTTTTAGAGATTCATGCTCCAGCATCACAAATTGCTTTTTATCAGGCTTTCCAATTCGATTAAGTTCACGTTGCTTTGGATAATATTGCCGTTTCTATCTATCAGGATCATTCTCGGGAAATTGCGTACGGCATACATTTTACTGTACTCCGACTGAAGGCCTTTTGCATCGTTTACCTGAATCCAATAGGCTTTATCAAGCATATAAGCCTTTTGCCACAAGTCGGTATCGGAATCAATAGAAACAGCAAATACTTCAAAACCGCGTCCGTGGTATTGCGTATAAATGGGCGCAAGTTTCATGTTCGTTTGCCTGCACGATGCATTCCAACTGCTCCAAAAATAAAGCAAAGTAAGTTTTCCCTTTAATTCGGAAAGTTTTATTTTTTTGCCAACTGAATTTGGTAGGATAATATCGGGGGCTGGCATTCCCTGTTTTAGAAGGTTATTGTTTTTTTCAAGATCAGCTAATTCTGCTTTAAAATCGAGCATACGCAGATGAAAAGTGTTAACCAAACTGTTTTCGGGGTACGAAATCATCAGTGCGCTATCGAGCGTGATGAACAATTCGGGTTGCGAATGTTCCGAAAGCAATGGGTTTGGGCCGAAATCGTTTGAAATGGCAAGTAATGAAGCCAGTGAATTTGGATAATTGCGAACAAACGTGATAACTTCCTCCTTCTGATTGTCAAATATTTGGATATAAGCCGAATCCAAGCTGCTTTTAATCGTAATAAAACTTGGGTCAGAACGCCTTTCGGTAAAAATCTTCGACAGCGAATCCACCTTACTTAGATTGACCTGGGTGAATTTATTGTATTCCGCAAATAGCCCCGATTCCTTTGAGCCTTCTACCGAATAAGTTTTCGATATGGCTTTGGCTTCACCGGAAAGGGAAATGATTTCACCAGGCAAAACCACAAGGTTAATTTCATTGTCGGCATTTAAACGGAGGGTGTAAAACCCTGCCTTTTCCACCTTCAAACTTAGTTTGAAATTACCCGAAACATCCGTTAAAGCTGAATCAATCAGTGGCTTGCTGTTAGGCAGGATTTGGTATAAATACAGTTGTTTTTCTGGTATGTTTGTGAAATTGCCCCTTATCGTTACATTTTTGTCCGAAAGGAATTTACAGCTATTAAGCAATATCACAAAAAGGGCAAGGGTAAAAATATGCGTTCCGAATTTCATACGTCAAATGGATGGGTGTACAAAAGTCGTAAAAATATTGATGTTTCAATGTTTCGCAATAAATAGGAATTTATTTGTTTTTTGACTTTTATACAAGATGCCGTAGGAATTTTGTCTAATTTTATCGGTGAAAATAAACCAAGCCATGAAAACCCATTTGTTTTTTATCTGGACATTATTATTTGTTTTGATTTGTCAAACCCTTGATGCCCAAAAAGTTTTGCTGCTTCAGAAGCCAGGCTCACCAACGCGGTTTTTTTATCATGTTGGCGATAAAATTTCGGTGCTCACAGGCACGCCCCAATTTACTGCGAGTGGCGAGATTACCTACATCGACGATTCGGTGTTTACGATAAATCGCAACTTTACTTTTCCGATTGCCAATGTTGATATGGTGGTGCGAAAACGGCATTGGTTTTATGTTTCCTGGTTGAAATTTTATGCCGCTGCGGTGCTTTATGCCGGTGGAAGCATGGTCAACAGGGCCATCCACGACGAAGAACCACTAATTGACAACACAATACCAATTGTAGGCGGATCGCTTATTGCTATGGGCACAGCTTCCTATATGCTTCGTTACCGAAAGTGTAAAATTGAAGATCCTTGGCGGTTGAAAGTGCTAGATTATGATATTTTTAAAGAAAAGGAAGGGTTGAAGGAGTGAATTGTGCTGAAATTTCCATTTTGTCGCCACTACACTGCTTGCTATTCTTGGTTCTCTTTTAGGATTCTTCTATAATTGTCGGAGTGCCCGAAAAAGTCGCCACCACAATCATTTCGCATTGGCTCAATTTATAATAGTGTGGTCAAAACTGACCTTGTTGTAGGGTTTGTTAGGCTACTGTGTCAAATTTGTTTTGGCAACCCAAATTGCGCAAGGTTTCGTTTGCTTTATCCACTTTATCCTGGAACAAAGCCATATTCTTAAATTTCTCCAAAGTGATGTCCATTTTCACTATCGGGATTTTCCTGTCGTTAAGCTCATTGATTGTTTTCATGATTTTAAGGATCACAAAATGGAGCGAGGTAATATCAACACGCATCTAAAATGAAGATGAGCACCTACCGGGGCTGGCTTGATGGTTTATTCAGGAGGCAGAGTTTTATTGATAAATCTCAATGCTATCCTTTGTGATTTCATTGTTAAACCCATCGCCATCATTAAAATAATTTGTCGGGTATGGATGTGTTTCAATAAGTGGATATTTAATATTGATTTTCGAATAGAGTTTTAAGTTATCAAAAACATTGTCGTTGAATTGATCCGAAACCAATAACAAATCAATATCAGACCAATATCAGACCATTCGTGCAAGGTATCTTTTGCAACCGAACCAAAGATCAATACTTTGAAAAAAATCAATCCGTTGGTTTTACAATCACCAATAAACGATTTGGCCGTATTTATTGCAGATCCCCGAGTAACCATACCCTTATTTTATTGGTTGAACTTAGTATTGATTGTGCAAACTGCTCGTTGCAAATAGTGTGCAACTTGGCAATGATATCCTGATATTCGTATCACTAAGTACTACAGTTTCTCCATGCCCTTGCACGTAAATCCTCAGTGGACACGTTCCTGTTTTCCCAAAGCCCGGATGACTTAAAAGAATCATATTCTTTGGCGTTCGAAACCTGCTTATTGGCAATATCTGGCATTACGACAAAATCTAAATGCCTTAGAAAACGGTTTAAAAGCTCGATTTTCTCTTTATCCTTCACATAAACTGTGATGCTTTCCATTGAATTTTAATTTGAACAAATTTACAAATAATATTGCTCTTAAAAGCTCATTTTTGGATATGCTTATTTTTCCACCATCCTTCTATTCGTTTCTCAAGTTCAGTTTCAGATATTACCCTTCCGCTGTCAGCATCCTGAATCCCTCTTTCAATCTTTTCGAGGTAAATCATTTTATCCATTAATTCGTCAATTGAAAAATTGTCAGGAAGCCTAGTTATTGTGTTTATTACACTGGTTTTCGTTAACATGATTTTTTTTGTAAAAGTAACAAGAATTAGGCAATGTTGTTTTGGGTGTATTAGGGGGCTGCTTCACCAAATCAAAGCACAGGAAATACTGCTGTAGGTTCAAAAGTGCTTTATTTGAATTCTACAGGAAGTGATAATACAACAACAGGATACAGGGCACTTTATCTCAATACTTTCGGAAGTGACAACACTGCCTCCGGTTGGTATGCGCTCTACAATAACAATATAGGAATCCACAATACTTCCATTGGATCAGGATCCCTCTATAATAATACAACCGGAAACTATAATACAGCCAGTGGATTGGGCGCGCTTTACAACAATACTACCGGCGGTTATAACACAGCTAGCGGATATCAGGCTTTATTTGCCAATAAAGCCAACAACCGAAGTGTTGCAATAGGCCCCGGAGCCATGTATAATGCTGACGACCGTACTTCTGGCAGGGAAACTTTCAACACAGCCATTGGATATGAGGCCCTCAAAGGAGGTTACACAGCATCAAATAACACCGGGCAAAATAACACAGCTTTAGGAGACCAAACATTATTTTCAAACACAACAGGAAACGAAAATAGTGCCACCGGAGCCTGGGCACTCAAAAATAATACCAGCGGTAGTTATAATACTGCCAATGGTAGAAGTGCTTTGCAGAGCAATACCACAGGATATAACAACACTGCCAATGGAGCAAGCGCATTACAAAATAACACAACTGGAATAAGTAATACAGGGATAGGAATGAATGCGTTGGCTGCCAACATAAGCGGTAATAGCAATACGGCGATTGGTAAATTTGCTATGATAAGCAACTCGACAGGGTTTTATAACACTGCTTCCGGCGAATCGGCTATGGTTGCCAATACTACAGGAAGCAACAACCTTGCAGAGGGATACAATGCATTGTATATGAACACTGACGGAACCAACAACACAGCTTTAGGCTACCAATCCCTGCATTCCAATACAACCGCAAATGGCAACACAGCCACCGGTTATCAATCCCTATATGTGAATAACACAGGTACCATGAACACCGCAAACGGGTATCAGGCATTATTAGGAAACACAACAGGTACCAATAATACGGCTCTAGGACATTATGCCGGTAGTTATAATTCCACAGGCTCTTTTAACACCAACATAGGTGATAATGCCTATCCAACTATTTACGGGTTAAACAATTGGACAGGTTTGGGGTATAATGTTGGTAGCGCTGGTAGTATCAGCAATTCGGTCGAAATTGGAAATTATTTTGTAACACGAATACAGGGACAGGTTGCGTTTACCACATACAGCGATGGACGAATTAAAGACAATGTAGCAGCCAATGTGCCTGGGCTGGATTTTATCTTAAAACTTCGCCCGGTAACCTATAACCTTAAGTCCACCGTCAGAATGAACTGATGTGTAAAGATAAAAACACCAGCGAAAATGACTGGCCTGGCAAATACGATATCGAAAAGATAAAAATGACCGGTTTTGTGGCGCAGGAAGTGGAACAGGCAGCCCAGCAGAGCAATTATGATTTTAGTGGGGTTGATAAGCCTCAAACAGCCGATGGTTTATATGGGTTAAGGTATTCCGATTTTGTTGTGCCCCTTGTAAAAGCCGTTCAGGAACAGCAGCAGATAATAGAAGCACAGAAACTCACTATCGACCAATTGCTACAACAGAATGCAGAGATAATGAAACGCATCGAACAACTTGAAAATAAATAAGCTATTATGAAAACTCTTTTAGTAATGACCATTTGTGCGGCATTTTCAGTCTTTGCCAGCGGGCAAACGCTCTCGCCAACCGTTATCTCCACTGCCGGTGATTTTTATACCGGCACTTCCGCCACCTTGAGTATCACCATCGGTGAACCTGTGGTAGAAACCTATACCTCAGGTTCAAATGTAGTGAGCTCCGGTTTCCAACAATCGGATTTGATGAAGCAGCTCCAACTTACGATAAACCTCGAAGGGCTGTGGAACGGAACAAGTATGAACAAAACGCAGGGCACAAGCGGCGACCAATATCCGGGAAATATAGCCGACAAAATAACCGTGGAACTTCATCATGCGGCCAATTATATCACCATTGTTTATTCTGCCACTGGAGTGAACCTTACTACTAGCGGCCAAGCGGCAGTGAGTGTTCCGGGCACCAAATCGGGTTCCTACTATCTTGCCGTAAAGCACCGCAATTCCATCGAAACGGTGAGTGCAGCGCCAGTTTCCTTTTCGGGATTAAATGTAAATTACAATTTTACCGACAATATAACCAAAGCTTTCGGCAATAACCAAAAGCTGTTGCCTACAGGGGTTTATGGTTTGTTTACAGGCGACACCAATGGGGATGGCCTGGTCAATGCTCTCGATTTGATTGGCATTGGTGCCGATGCAGGAAATTTTGTAAGCGGCTATGTAAACGCCGACCTGAACGGCGATGGTATAGTTGATGCCCTCGACCTGATACCGGCCGATAACAATGCGGCTGGGTTTGTTTCGGTAAAAAAGCCATGATTGTAGGGATAAGGTATGCCTTGTCCCTACGTGCATACAGAAAAAGGCTGCCCTTTATGTGGTAGCCTTTTCTGTTTTTTATCCTTCAATATCCAAAACCATATCGAAATTTTCGCCATTGTATTGGAACTGGCCCATTATTTTGAACCCGTTTTTTAAATAATAATTAACCGCCCTGGTGTTGCAGCATTGCACACCGCCCCACAAAATAACCTTCTTTATGCTGTGCGCTTTTAAGTCGTAAAGAGCAAATTGAAACAAGCTGTTCCCCACGCCGAGGCTCTGCCATTTATCGGCAACCGAAGGGGCAAACGTGCAATCGGTTTTTGCATCGAGGGTTAATCCGTATGTACACAAACGGGAGGCATCATGTTCCAAGAAACCTATTTTAATGATTGAGTATGCAATTACTTCAAGGGTTTCCGCATCAAGGGCAATATAGCCAATATGTGCGCCATCGTTTTCGAAGAGTTCGGTTATAGTCTGTTTGTCGAAACCATGCGGACCAAACCGCCTTGTGGTTTCAGGCTGCAAGTGCTGCAGGAATTCGGTAAGCTTATCGAAATCGCAAGGCTGCAACCGCTTTAAAAAAACCTTTTTGTTATCCTTTGTTTGTATTGTCATGGTAGAAGTTTTTGTTTGAAAATTGTTTCAGCATATAGTATTCTTCATTCGAACAATAAAAGTAAAAATATTTCTCGTGGTAAACACATCAACCAAAACAAAAAAATATTATTTTCACACCTTATAAAAACTGAGGAATCATGTTGATACAATTTCAGATAATTTACAAAACCCACCTCGGCCAAGAGCTTGTGGTTGTTGGTTCTATCCCCGAACTTGGGGGAAATATATTGGCAAATGCCCATAGCATGACTTTGCTGGATCCGGTTTCTGGCCTTTGGGTTTATTCCACCGAGTTGGATCCTGCTTCCGGTTTCAGCTACCGGTATTACGTTAAGGACGATAATTTTAAAACTTTAATAGACGAATGGGGTCCCGACAGGGTTTTTAATCCAGGAAACAGGCAAAAGCAATCCACTCTCCTGCTCGACAGGTGGAGGGCTAAGTCGGATCCGGATTATGCTTTACATTCTTCAGCATTTATTAACGCCATACTTAAGCAGGGGCAATTATTCAAATCGCCATCAGTTAAGGCTGGCGAAACCGCGAATACTGTAGTAGTGTGTTTCAAACCCAATGTAATTCGCATTAAACCAGGGCATAAAGTAGCCGTTTCGGGCAGTGCCAAAAGCCTTGGCGCCTGGAACGAAAAAAAAGCCGTTTCGCTTGGCAATCCTGATTTCCCTGAATGGAGTGGCGAAGTAAAAATTGCCGTATCCGAATTTCCTGTTACTTATAAATATTTGATCAGGAATGAAGACGGGACTACCGCATTTTGGGAAAAAGCCGAAGACAGGATTTTAAACCTGCCCGAAGGGGATATGCCCGATGTGATTGAAGTTGGCGACGAGAAATTCGATTTCCCACAATATCCCTGGAAAGGGGCAGGAATAGCAATCCCTGTGTTTTCGCTCCGCCGCAGGCATGGTTTTGGCGTTGGCGAATTTACTGATTTGAAATTGCTTGTGGATTGGGTTTCCATTATGGGAATGAGGCTGATACAGATTTTGCCCATTAACGATACCATAGCCAAACACGCTTGGCAAGATTCGTATCCGTATGCAGCAATTTCGGTGTATGCGCTTCATCCGATTTATATCAATTTATTGCAGATTGGCGAACTAGAATCGGATATCAACCAACAGATAATCGAAGCTCAGGGCAAATACTTGAATTCGTTGTCAAAGATTGATTACGAGGCTGTGATGGCGCTGAAGTCGAGATTTTTTAAACTCATTTACGACCAGAAGAAACATGAGTTTTTGAACGATCCTGCATTTCTTTCGTTTTTTGAAGATAACGAATACTGGCTGAGGCCTTATGCTGCATTTTCCTTTTTGCGCGACCTTTTCAACACACCCGATTTCAGCCGCTGGGGCGAATACAGCAAACCATCGCCTGAGCTGTTGAGGCAGCTCACCGACAAGGACTTATACCATTACGATGATATTGCTGTCCATTATTTTATTCAGTACCACGCCCACCTCCAATTGCTCGATGCGGCAAATTATGCAAGGTCGAAAGGCGTTGTGCTCAAAGGCGATATCCCAATAGGCATTTACCGAAGCAGTGTTGATGCCTGGCTCAACCCGCATTTGTTCCATATAGAGTGCCAAGCCGGAGCACCGCCTGATGATTTTTCGACCAAAGGCCAGAATTGGCGTTTCCCGACTTACAATTGGGACGAAATGGCAAAAGACAATTACGCCTGGTGGCAACAAAGGCTTCGCCATTTGGCCATTTACTTCGATGCTTTCCGTATCGACCATATCCTTGGGTTTTTCCGTATATGGGAAATCCCCGAATATCAGGTTGAGGGTTTGTTGGGCTATTTCAACCCCAGTTTGCCCTATTACCGTGAAGAATTGCAAAACAGAAGCCTTTGGTTTGATGAGAAACGGCTTTGCCAACCCTATATCCGCGAACATTTCCTTTATGAACGGTTCGGCGAGTTGACCGATTTTGTTAAGTCCAATTACTTGATAGAAACCAACCAGGGATGTTACGACCTTCGCAAGGATTTTGATACGCAGCGCAAGGTTGAAGAGAAATTGGCCATAGAGCCTGATACCAGCCCCGAAATGAGGAGCCGACTCGAAAGGATAACAAAAGGCTTGTTTTCACTGATTTCGGAAGTATTGTTTTTAACGGCTCCCGGCACAGATGGCAATGCGTTTTTCCCACGCCATACTCTCCACTTTACCCGTTCGTACCAGGAACTTGATAACCATGCCAAGTACGTCATAAACGAAGTGTATCTTGATTATTTCTACCAGCGTAACGAGGAACTTTGGCGTTCTAAAGCGATGGCAAAACTCCCCACATTAAAAAGTGCGACCAATATGTTGCTTTGTGGCGAGGATTTGGGGATGGTGCCTGCTTGCGTGCCAAGCGTAATGAACGAATTGGGCATCCTCAGCCTGGAAATACAACGTATGCCCAAAAACCCGAAAATCACTTTTGGGCATCCGGCAAACTATCCATATTTGTCGGTAGCAAGTCCTTCATCGCACGATTCTTCTACGGTTCGCGGTTGGTGGGAAGAGAATTTTTCGCAAACGCAGATGTTCTACAACCAGATACTCGGGGGAGCGTTTCAAGCTCCGGCAGAATGTACGCCTGATATTGTAAAGCAGATAATAATCCAGCATTTGTATTCGCCAAGCATGTGGGCAATATTTGCCGTACAGGATATTTTCGGTATGCACGAATCGTTGCGCTTTCCCGATGCCAATGGCGAACGCATCAATAATCCAGGCAACCCTAACCATTACTGGCGTTTCCGTATGCACCTGAATATCGAAGATCTTTTGGAACAAACCGGATTCAATCAATTTGTACGCGATCAACTAAATGCTACCGGGAGGTTGGAGGTGTATTAATCCGTAACTTTTCTTTTTTACGTAATATGTACTCCGAGCTTAGCAACCAGGTCTGAAGTTTTGGTGGTGACATCAGTGTTATGCCAGGTATCTTTGATTTTGACACTACGTACTTCAGTCACGATTTTGAAAATATCAGACGGGGAGTACCTGTGGTTCAGTTCGTTCTTTAGGAGTAGGTGGTAAATTCTGTAAATGGGATATCCGAACATTCCCCTATATAATAATTGTCTTTGGCGGGTGAAATATCCAACAAATCAACTTGAGTTTGAAAAAATGTTCAAGACAGAGCAAAGTTGTATTGAATATCATTGTTGTCCGGTAAAGCAATAATTCTGGACTAAAATGAGGGTAACTAATTGATTATTAATCGCATTTTTTTTCTTTTTCAAAAGTAAGCCCCCTGCTTATCTGGGAACAGTGAGTTTTGATAATTCAATTTATTTTC
>CAIRHD010000410.1 GCA_903878265.1 uncultured Bacteroidales bacterium
GCCATAAGCAGAATCCAATTCACAATAATTGCTGATGGAATAATAACTTCCGAGTGTGCCCTTCCTGTTTTTGATTCCGACAGGTTGCAATGGCATAAACCACAAAATTCCAGCACCTAAATCCTTCAATCTTGGCAAATGTTGTCGAAACTCCGAAATGGTTCCACCTGGCGTATATTGCCGGAGATTTACTTCATAAACTACCTGGTTTCGCGCCCATTCGGGGAATTTGTATTTTTGGCTCACGGTTAGGAAGGGGTTAGGGTTTAGTGGTTTGGGTTTAAGAATGAAGTGATTTTCGACAATTTTAAAGATGAAAAATTTCGCCAGCCGTATCGAAATCAATGTAAAAATCGGCCTGTTTTTTTAGGGATTGCACAGCTTTATGCTCATGTTTAAGCACTTCCATGCGGAAATCGTCCAATTTTTCTTTATGCGTCATGTTTTGCTCTTCCCAGGTATCTTCGTAGGTTAGCTCAATGAATACCCGCAAATCGCTTTGGTTGATTTTAATCGAATACAACCCTTCGATAATCAACAATTCAATTCCTTTGAAATCAGTGTGAAGTTGGTCAACATTTTGGGTAAACAAATCCACTACTGGTACAATTGATTTTAAATCCATCCGGAAATCATCAATATTCCGGTTCACATTATTCCAGTCGTATTCATCGTAACCAATTTTTTCGAGACCGTTCTTTTTCCTCCAATCTTGCCGTTCGCGAGGCGGGATATAATAATAATTATCCATGTGGAGTAGCTTTACGCTTATGCCGTCTTCAATGAGTTTTCGGCCTAATTCATGTGCAATTTCGCATTTCCCTGTGCCAACTTCGCCCGAAATGGAGACGATAAATTTGGGCTTTCGATCGCGGATTACTCGATCATAAAGAGTTGATGCCGCATTGGTATGTTTTTTTTCGATAGTTACTACGTCGTTGAGCATATTTATTTTCTTCGTTGTAAAACAATTGACTTTTTTATTTCGTTCAAAGAGTAGGATGGATAAAAATGCTCCCAATAATCAGTACAAATTTACATTGAAATTCCGGATTTTAGGCAAACCGTTTCTTCAAGGAAGCTATTTCAGGTTTTTAGCCAATTATTTTAGCCAATTATTCGAATCCTACCACTGTATCAGATAGTATCGCCATGAAGAAATCTAAAATTTTTAATTTGATTTTCAGGTTGGTGGTAATACCGGCTGGCATTATACTGGTTACTTTATTGATTATCAAGGCTCCATTTTTTTTCAAAAACATTATTTCTCACGAAGAAAAAGTCTTTCCAAAAGTTGAATCTTTTGGAATAGTTATTCCCAAAGGCTATATCGTTCATGGAATTGATGTATCAAAACATCAGGGCAATATTGATTGGAAAAGGGTGAACCTGATGGAAAAGAATGGGATCAGGATTGCTTTTGCATATATCAAAGCTACCGAAGGTATAACGAGGCAGGATGAAAAATTTGATACGAACTGGAAACATTCGGCTGAAAATGGATTGTTGCGAGGGGCATATCATTTTTATTATCCATCGCGGGATGCTGACAAACAGGCCGATAACTTTATCAAAAAGGTAAAACTCAATAAAGGCGATTTACCGCCGGTTGTAGATATTGAATTGAGCAATGGGAAATCCTCCAAGAAAATCTGCCTGGGACTAAAAGTATATCTTAAGAAAATAGAACAACATTATTCTGTTAAACCAATTATTTATACGAATATCAATTTCTACAACACCTATTTGAAAGGAAGTTTTGACGATTATCACTTATGGATAGCCGGATATTTCGACCACGAGCGATTTTACAACGAGTTTGAAACGTTATGGACGTTATGGCAGCATAGCGAAAGAGGAAAGGTGGATGGAATAAATGGAAATGTTGATTTTAACGTGTTCAATGGTTCTATTACAAAATTTAATCAAATGATAATCAAATGATTGAAATTTATTTTTACATTCAGTTTTCCTCAACATCGTCAATACAAGGAAACACCCAAACACAAAAAAAGGAACCGAGGCCCCTTTTTAATGACTTGTAAAAGTAAATTGAGTTAGCGTGGATCAATAACAACGTCTTTTACTTCTTCAACTGTAACAACGCCACCGGCATTTCCAAAACTATTGAGTACATAGTTTATAACTGCAACCGCGCTATCCGCCGATCCAAGTTGTGGGGGCATTGGAGCAGGGTATTTTATGGTTTTGTTGCCAACTTTCAACGATCCATTCAGTACCTGTGTTACAGCAAGCACTTTTTGCTCTAACAAGAATTTAGATCCAACAAGATTGGGGAAAACATTTGCTATCCCTTGTCCGGTTGCCATGTGGCAAGTTATACATTTTCCAGGTGTTTCGTAAATGCTCTTTCCCAAGGCCATTTGCTCTGCACTTGGGGCACCTGGTTGTGCAGCCGCCGTTACCGCTGTGCTGTCAGTTGTTGCTTGTTCGTTGGTTTTTCCACCTCCACACGAAGTGATCATAGCAAGTCCAAAGAAGCCTGCCATTGCAATTGCAATAAAATTTCTGGTTTTCATAGTTAAGTTGTTTATTTGTGTGCAAAATTATTGATTATTTGGGATAATGCTACTTTAAAAGAAAGTATTTTATTAATCAGGATGACAGCATTTGTGCGCTTTTTCAATTACTGGAGTAAGTGCCTCAGCTTTAGGACTTATGTAAGGGATTCCAAGGGATAAGCCACGTAGGATAAACAAAACTCCAAGCAAAACAATAACATAAGGCGAAAGTTTGTTCACAAAAATCCGGAGGTTCAGGCTTATCATGGTACCAGCAAGCGAAACGGCAAGCATTACAGGAATTGTTCCGGCACCAAACAAAGCCATATAAAACATGGCAGAAACCACATCGCCGGTGTTGATTGCCCCAGCGACTGCAACATAAACCAGCCCACATGGAAGTATGCCGTTCAGCAAGCCAATTCCAAACAGGGATTTGGTATCACCTTTACGGAACAAATTTCTGAACCCCGACATCAAACGAGTAGAATACCCCTCGAAAAGGTTGTTTAATGAAGGCAGATTTTTAAATATCAAAGGAACTACCACCATTACAATCATAAGTATTCCAATAACTATTGAAGCCCAAAGCTGAAAACCTGCTACATTCAGACCTTTTCCCAATAATCCAAAAATGGCACCCAAAAGTATATATGTAGTAATGCGCCCAGTATTGTAAACAAGTCCACCGCCAATGCGGGTAAACCAATTTTCGTTTTTTAGAGGAAGAGCCAAAGCGATAGGGCCGCACATGCCGGCACAGTGCGCATTTCCAACTAAGCCAATTATAAATGCAGTCCAGAGAAACATGTTATTTTTAGTATTTTGGGGTTAGGGTTTAAAATTTCAATGCTTTGCGTTCAATTGTTCAAAGTGTTGTGTTCAAGGTTCAATGCTTTGCGTTTAAGGTTCAAAAGGCTGGGTACTGAGCTTGTCGAAGTGCAAGGCCTCGCATTCATTGTTCAATGGACCAGCCATTAAGCGAAGTTGAGTGCAATGTTAAATGCTTCGGGTCAATGTTAAAATGTGGATGATTTTGAACTGTTTTAAACAATTTTGAATCTTGAATAATTTTGAACAATTTTATTTTTCAACCCTTACATTACTTTCATGGGCGAATTCTTTGCCATCCATTTTCCAAAAAAACTTGGCTATATACTTGCCGCTTACCATTTTCTTTACAGA
>CAIRHD010000411.1 GCA_903878265.1 uncultured Bacteroidales bacterium
CCAATGTTCAGTTTTGTAAGGTCTGCGCCAATCACATCATCATCGCTATAAAATGAACCAGTAAGCACTATACGGTCTTTTATGTTCACATAATATGCATCCACAGTTAAAGTCAATGCCTTTATTTTTGCCGTAAAACCCAATCCGGCATTTAATGAAACTTCTTGTTTTAATTCGGGGATGCCCAATGCACGGCTGATAGGACTGTTGTTTTTTGCAATAATTTTATCAATAGCCTGACCTGCAACAATATCGGTAAATGTTGTGTTAAAATACATTTGCGCCAACGAAGGAGCCCTAAACCCCGAACTCACAGAACCACGTAACGAAATGGCATCGGAAATTTTATAGCGAGCAGCTATTTTCCCGTTCAATGTTTTCCCGAAATCGCTATATCGTTCAAAACGGCCTGCGGCACTTACAGTGAATTTGTCGGTAACATCCAAATCCAAATCAACATAAGACCCAAAATTGCTGCGCGACTCCTTCAATTCGTTGCCTGGTTGAAAGCCGGGAAAACCCTGCGATCCTCCTGGACGGAAAGTTGTATCGATACTTTCAATCCCGCCCAAATCATTCAGGGTTGTGTCAATTGCAAAAACAGGATGCCCATAAGATTTATAGGAACCTTCCTCGCCGGCTACGATCTGGTAATTTTCAATACGGTGTTCAACCCCAAAAGCAAAGTTCAAGCCCTGAGATACTGACGGGAAAAGCCTTGAAACATCCAATGATGTAGTATTTTGTGACAACGAAAAACTGCCTGCATCAAATCGTGTAGGCGAATTAGCTTCAAGTGAGGCATTAAGTGTTTTATCAACCACATAATGAAAATTATTGGCCCCAAAAGTATTGTTAACATCTAATTTAAATCCGCTTATCAAAGTTTTCATTCCAACCGAAAGCGATTTGTCAGTTATAACCGATTGTATCTGAGGGTCGAAGCCATTTGGGTAAATCTCAATTACATTTCGTTCCTCATCAGCGGCGCGGCTAAAAGCAAAAGCATCGGTAAACCGGTAATTATATCCTCCAAACATGTAAATCTCTGTCTTTTTCCCTGCGTTAAAAGATGAGTTGAAATAGGTGGCAAAACTTTCGGAAGCGGCATCACCGAATTTGTTGCGATAAACATCATATTTTGTTGGGTCGGCACGGCGAAAAGTATGTTTCAGGTTCGCATAGTCCATGGTCATGTTCACAAATCCTTTTTCGCCCAGTTTCGTGCCGAAGTTTCCGTTAAACTGAGTAAACTGACCATCAAATTTTTTGTCTTCTTTAAGAACATTATATTCGCTTGGCGGAGTTGAATTTCGAAACCCAGTTGTATAACTGCCGGTGAACTCATCGGTATTCGATTTGAGAACAATGTTGATAACCCCGGCAATAGCATCCGAACCATATTGGGCGGCAGCTCCATCGCGCAAAATTTCGATACGGTCGATTGCCGAAATGGGAATAGCATTTAAGTCGGTTCCGGTATTGCCCCTTCCACGCGAACCAAATATGTTTATAAGCGATGACTGGTGTCTGCGCTTTCCATTAATAAGCACTAAGGTTTGATCAGGCCCCAAGCCGCGCAAAGTAGCTGGATCGATATGGTCGGCTCCATCAGCTCCCGATTGTTTGTTCGAATTAAAAGAAGGTGCAACATATTGAAGCATTTGGTTTACATCAGGCTGGCCCAATGTTGTCAACAACCTGGATACTTCTATAATATCGACGGGAACAACGCTTTCGATGGCCGTGCGGTTTGGCCGTCGCGAACCAACAATTTCTACCATGTCCAAAATATTATTGCTTACCAGCGTAACGTTTAGCCCGGTTTGTTTGCCAACAATATATTCCTGACTGGCCAATCCTACAAAGCTAAAAACGATAATCGAGTTTTCGCCATTATACGAAATCGTATAATTTCCATCGTAATCTGAAAACACACCATTAGTGGTCCCTTTTTCGTAAACGCTAACACCCAAAAGTGGCAGTTTTTGTTCGTTTGTTACTTTACCCGACAACACATTTTGTGCAGTCAAGATATTGGTAGTCAGTACCAATACAAGCAAGAGTAGAATTTTTCTCATAACTTTAATTGTTTAAGTTTATACTGCGTTGAATAATTGTATCAAATGTATGGATATATATCCATATAACAATATGAATAGAGGCAAATAATGAAAAATAAGGATATCACACCTTTTTAGGGACGATTATATATTTTGCTATTATAGTTCAAGGTGGCAAGGAAAAGATAGGATAGCTCAAATTAATTGTTGCTCAATTACTTGCTTGATAAATAATTAGCTCACAATATCGTACATTTTGATATCGATATTGAATTCTTCTTGATGTCGTTTTCTAAATTCTTTTACAATTTCGGATTTCAATCGCCACTCTTCTAAAATAATCGTTATAAAAGACTAATTCTACAAAAGTTAGGTTCCCTTCCAGAAACCTTAAATGTAGAAATACCAGTCGATAGCTTAATTGTCGCATTACCACATTATCGCATTACCACAATCAAGTAAAGAACGCTATAGATGTTTGATTTTTATAAATGTAAAGAGAATATATATATGGCAAATCCATTTTAGTGAATTTTGTAAGCAGCTGATTCAATATTCATTATCAGAAACGAAAAAAGCGCCATTTTACTGACGCTTTTGAAATTCTCAATTTTAGTTCAACAAGAACTATAATACATTGGTTTTAAACAGCTCACCTATTTCCCTGTTAAAGGGTTTACGGTTACTTCAATCCCACTTTCGAGCAGCATTTGAATCGATCCTGTTGGGATTGGCCCACTCAAATCGCCATACAAATCCAAAACAAATGGCCCGGTAATATTGGCAGCAAGGTCAAGGTTTTTGATCTCAAAATTAATGGTGCGCGCCAATGTATCAATTGCAGCGGTAGCTGCCACTTCTATGGGCAAGCCGCCAGAAGGTGTAATGGTTACGCGGCCTGAGTTTATCCAATTGAGCGTAACCCAAGCTGGCGAAACCACGGATAATTGCATCTGATAAAAAGTTACATCGCCCAACAAGCCTTCGTTAGCACCTAAAATGCTGTCGATATTTACATTATAGGTTTGCGAAAACAAGTTTTGCTCAGTTTTTAGGTGCGAAATCGAATCAATGGTAAAAGTGCGATCGGGCAATGCGAATTTTACCTTGATGTTGGTAGCATCCTGAACTTTATCGCAGGATGTCAATAGGAAAAACACTAATCCCACTCCAAAAAGGAGTAGAAAAGCCGAAAATGCTAACTTGGTTTTCATACTAATTGTTTTTTATGTTGTTACTGTATTTGCCTGCTGTATCTAATTGATAATCATTTGCGTCTGACTTACGATTGTTTTTTTATCAAAAAGTATCCGCAATGCAAATTTACTACATTTTAGGCTGATTTGCTTCATTTTATCGTAAAAAATATGAAAGCTGCTTTGTAAATATAGTTTGAATGGCATTTGATGGATTTGAATAAGCGTATTTTTATATTTCAATACATTTCTTTGCGTTAATTATAGGGACATTGATAATGCATTTCGAAAAGCGTTTTACTAAGCTTATTAGAATTACAAAAGAGCGTTTTGCACAGTTAAACGCTTTGGTCGAAAATGAGATGAATGTCTATTTGAACCAGATTTACCTTAATTTGACACAAAGGATAAATTCGATGACAAAAGTCATTTTTTACAACAGTGGGTCAAAAAGAACCTACCGCTTAACCACCACTTTATCCTTCAACCTACCGCTACCTGTCGACATATCAAGGACATACGTTCCTTGTGCGATTGGATTTAGGTTGATATTTACTATTTTAACACCTAATACTTGTACGTTTTCGAGCCTATAAATCAATTTATTGTCGATTGCCCTGATTGTAATATTGGCTGTTTCTGCGGTGGTTGAGGAAAGCATAAGCGTAAAATCGCCATTGTTTGGATTTGGGAAATATCTAACATCCACGTTGCCAGCCTTTTTATCAAAGCACTCAGCTACAACTTTTACCATTAACGAATCGGAATCAGAGCAGCCGTTGATGCCTTTTATCAACACTTTGTATTTAACTGCCTCTCCTACCCTACCGTTTAAAATTGGATTAATAATGGATGTTGTTGCTTCGCCTGGATTCCACAAAAAACTTGAAACACTATCAGCATTTGCCTGAAGTATAATTTGCCTCCCATTGCAGCTTTCATAAGGACCCAGCATTTCGATTTTCGGTTGTTCCAGAACATTTACTTTAACTGTCATCGGATTCCTGAAAGTACATCCTGCAAGGTTTATGATGGAATCAATCTGGTAATTGGTGGTTATGGATGGAGAAACAGGAAGGATAAGCAGAGGTTTCATTAAAGTTATCGTACTGTCATCTGAAAGATAAACCCGCCAAGGTCCTTGACCAGCAAAACTGAGTTTCAAATTTGCAGTATCGCCGGTACAGATAGTGGTATCGCCAGTAAATTGCGCGGTAAATCCCGGATAAATATTCAGGTTTAAGGTATCATGAAGTTGTTCGCAAACCGATTCCGGAATAACATGCAAAACCAACCTAGCTTTACCAGCTTGAATTTCCAACGGTCCTGGTGAATAAGACGTGTTCAGGGTATCAGGATTTGTAAAATTTCCATCTCCAAATGTTGACCATTTTGTAGAAATATAATTCGATGCAGTAGCAAGTGTTGTGAACACCTCACCTGAACAGATGAACGTATCGGTTCCTGCATTTACAGTTGGTTTTGGTGCGATACTCAAAACCAAGGTATCGCTAAGGGTTTCGCCATACGAAAAGCCAGTGATGGAAAGTATCAACTGCACCGAACCCGCTTCAATATCTGATTCGCTTGGAAAATAAATGGCATCGAAGCGCAAAGGATCATCAAACATGCCAGTCCCACTACTACTCCAGAGTAATTCAATAAAGTTTGTTGCATTGGCATCTGCCTGAAATGAGTTTCCTCCACAAATCCTGACATCTGGCCCTGCATTTACTGTTGTCCGTTGCTGTATGGGGAATTCGACAAAATCAATCCATGCAGCATCGTAACCTACGTTAAAGCCTTCATCCTTAACATATTCCCAACGCACAGTGTGCATTCCGGCAGGAACAGGGAAGGAAATACGTGTCCAATCTTTTTCGCCTGACCATTGCCCGATTAATAGGTTATCAATATAAAAATTCAGGAAATCATACCCCAGTTCCGACGATATTTTTCGGTAAAACGAAATGCTGTCGTCGGCAATCATATTCAGGTCAATGGACAAACTGGAAGTATCCAGGCTTTTAATATAGCCTGAACGCAGGCTGTAAGTTCCTTCGTAAACCTTAAAATTGTTGATGCTCCAGGGTTTGGAGCCGCCTGTTTCCCAAGCCATTTTTGTCATGCTTCCCGATTCCCAGTCTTCGGTAAGCACACC
>CAIRHD010000412.1 GCA_903878265.1 uncultured Bacteroidales bacterium
TGACAACCGTCTGATGAGTACTCCCTATTACGGAGTAGTATATTGACAACCGTCTGATGAGTACTCCCTATTACGGAGTAGTATATTGACAACCGTCTGATGAGTACTCCCTATTACGGAGTAGTATATTGACAACCGTCTGATGAGTACTCCCTATTACAGAGTAGTATATTGACAACCGTCTGATTGGTACTCACCGTTGATGAGTAGTATATTGACAATTATCTGATTGGTTCTCCCTAAGGATAAAATTAAGTTGCACCTTATTCCGTAATGCTAATTTTTTGCACCTGATAGTCCTTCCAATTGTAGGATAAAAGAGTGAAAATGATCGAATTTTCCGAAAGTTGCATCCCTGTTTTTAGCAATGGCATAGGCTGCCCTTTTTCTTCTTTTTTGCGGAATGTTGTTTTCTGTTGTTTCCCATTCCCGTCCAATCGGGTAATGTACGAGTCGCCCAATTCTATATTTTTAAACATTGCATCGCTCGATTCAAAGGTATTATAGATAAAATAAAGGTTGCCGTTTTTCTCTATGTTCGAATAGGAATTGTAGCAATCGGTATTAAGCCAATACTGCCGTTTCTGTATTTTGTCTATGCGTTTAATCTGGTAATCGCTGCTTAACGTTACCACAAACAAGTCGTTGTGCATGTGTATAGCGCTATAAGTGATGGTATTGCCACTTTTTTCAGTTTTAGTTCCGTTAATGTATTGCTCGGCAATAAAATACTTGTCCCCATTTTTTTTGGTTTTTATTTCGTCCAATAAATACACAAAAGGATCCCATTCCTGTTTGTTGGATATGCTTCGCTTGAACCGGTTCAATTCGTTAGGGTTAAATCCCATGCTGATCAATTCTGTGCCTAATTCTTTGGTGCTTAATCCGTTTGTTTGTTTTGAACCCAAATCGAAATTAAAAGCAAAACTGCCCTCAACGCTTATTTTTCCGGTTGAAGCATACATGCCGGTGCAAAGAATGGTGTTTCCATCCACAGGCAAATAATTGAGGCTTCGGATAAATTTTCCGGGCAGTGATAGTGTGTAAATATCCTCGGTTTTGCCTTCGTCAGTATATCTGTAAAGTTGGTAGGTATAATTCGGTTTGTCGGTAAAATAAGTATCGCTCGAAAAGAACCCCCTATCTCTAAAATGTGCTGCATCAAAATAGTTATCCCTATCCTTGTAAAGCAGGCCCAACAAATAAACATTGCCGTTATTATCAATCCTGAAACGGTTGTATTCGAATACCCCGCCCGAAAATTTCGCAACAATATTCGAGTTCTTCCATTTCATTTTCATGTCCTGATCAAAAACATACATACCGGTGCGCAAAGTTTCGTTGTGTTTGTTGAGCAATGTATAAAATACCAGAACCTTTGAACTGTCGGGGGAAATCTCGAACTGAAATACAGTATTGTTGTATTTGCTCAATCCACTGTAGTCCAACTCGCCAATAAGCTTGCTGTTGGGCATAAGGGCAAGGGTTTCCGGATTCAGGTTTTGTACAAACAGATAGTGCTTTTTGTCCTTGCTGTTTTGGAACGATGAAAAAACCAGCAATTTATCTTTCAACATCAGAATACCTTCGCATTGCAAGTCTTTTTTGTCTTGTTGCAGTACTATTTCTGCTCTTTTTATGAGGTTGAGGTCGCTATCGAATTTGCCTACAAAATAGTTGTCGGTAGCACCAATACTAGCATTGCTGTAAACAGCGCTGAATGGCAGGAAAAGGAAAAAAGCCTTTCCATTGATCGTCCCAAGGTCAGAAATATCAACCGTGCGTTCGGTAATTTTGTCGCGAAGGATTTTACCTTTTTTCAGGTTAAACCCAATCTCCTGGGCATTCACATAAGCCATAATACTTAAGGCCAAAATCAACGTAAGTAAGTGTTTCATTTTGTTTTTTATTTTGAAATTTATTTATTCATACAATGGCTTCCAATGCCCTAAAACAGGTAACCGGTTTTTATTGAAACAGGTACCAAAAAACGGATTTCGTTATCTGTATAGTCAATGCCGCCAAACATGGTCGTATTTTCAAACAGCCTTACACCCATGCCTATTTCCCCGGCAACCATCCATTTCCCAAGTATGGGCCTTTGGTATCCGTAATTAAATGCAATTATGTCGGTGTATATTTTGCCGCTCATGATGCTTATCCCCGGTCTGAAAGCAATGTAGGCGCGCTCCGGAAAAGATTTCAGGAAGATTTTCAAACTTCCCGAAAACGTATATCCCAATCCTTTTGAAGCAATGGGCAAAGGGTTCTCGGAATACCGCCAATTCTGACGTTGCAACCACACAAGTCCTGAACTCCATTCCAATGAAATATGTTTACCCAAAGCGTGCTCGAAGTAAAGCGGAAGCTCACCATTTATTGGGTCAAACCCGATTTTTATAATTTTTGTACTGGTCGAAAACCCACCATCATCCAGGTATTTTGATATATCTTGTGAGAAAACTATTGATCGCACCAATAGCAAAAAAAGTATGAAACCAATCCTATAATTTGTGGTAAAAGCGGAAATTGAACTTTGTGTATTCACTTGGATGGGTTGAAATAAAGGCCAAAGGTAAAAATTACAAATACCCTTGCAACAAAATGATGAAACTACTTAGCTCCTTGTGCAAGTACTTGTCAGGCGGCTGAGGGAAAGTACTGTATCTTTGTTGAGAAATGGAAGGTGTAACCTATTAGCAAGAAAACCAGCTTCCCCACATTTTAATAAAGAATTCCACCATAAATAAAGTAACCGTATGAAAAAGTTGTTTTTAGTACTATCCTTACTGATACTTTTCGTTGCAGCCCATGCACAGGGAAAAATGGCAGGCAAAAGGGATTATACCATTAAACTTCCGCTTTCGTGTGTGGTGGGCGATATTTATGGCGAAAGCATGGGCATTGGAATCGGGATTGAGAAAATGGTCAAATCAAGTATAAGTATCTCCCAGGAAATTGGTTATATTTTCCATGTTGACCAGATTTCCAAGTTATCCCAGGATTTGGAAAGCATAAACGGGTTCAAATCAACCACCGAAATCAGGAAATATTTAAACAGAAAAGAAATCCCCGAAAGTGGCTTTTTTGCCACTATCGAACTGAAAAACATCTTTACAAAGTCGAAGCAAGAAGGCAGGTCTGCAGAAGGCAATACTGTAGAAAACGAAATTTCAAGATACAGAAGTTTGCTTACTGCCAATTTAGGGGTTTTGTTTTATTGGGATAAATACAGAGAAAGCAAAATCACAGTGGAGCTTTTAGGCGGCGGCGGATTAGGTTATGTACATGCTGGATCCAGTTTAAGTACCGATAACTTGAGCATGAAGTCAAGCTACAATTCGGCTAATGGCTTTTATCCCATGTTTAACCTCGATTTGAAAATTGGATATATTTTGAAATAGAAACAAATGCGATGATATAGTACAAAACCTTACAACTGATTTACTGATTGACCATGCAAACTTATGTTAAACAACCAATTACATGAAAGAAATTATTAACGGAATTATTAATCCAACATTGTACGAAAATTCAAAGTATAAAATAATCTCATTTTTCGAGTTAAAGTCTTTACAAATAGCATAGAAAGGCGTGGGGATTTAAGCAACCTTCCTCAGATGGGTTATCCGGATGCGTATTTGATAGATTCCATCAGAACGTTTTCTGTCAACGGCTACAGTTTTAAAGTTGAATCCACTCCGAAAAGCCTTTATTTGCCACAAAGTCTCTAAGTTTCACTAAGTTTATACTGCTGATTAACAATGCGTTGTGAGGCTTTGTACCATCGCATTGCTTTGGCAATCTCAGCACATTGCTTAGTAGTGCTTCTTCATTTCCGGGTTTTCGGAGGGGACTCAAAGTTGTCATAATTGTAAGAAAAGGAATAGAGCAAAGGCAAAAATTTGTTTACAAATTTGCAAACATAATGGCAAAAACAAGTGTAAAAATATGAAACGGAAAAAGGCTTTCATTCCTGAAAGCCTTGATAATGATTGTTTTAAGAGGTCTCCCGGACAGGATTCGAACCTGTGACCCATTGATTAAGAGTCAATGTTGCTACTATTATCCTTGCTTATCATTATCTTTCAAATTTCATCATATCAGCATATTAACTAAATTTATTTTATCATTTCTTATCGTTATATTGCCTTTTTAACTACATTTGTATGTTGAATTGTATGTTGATATTTTAAACCATGGAGAAGAATCAAACCCCAGCCACTGCTTATATTATCCTCGAAACTCGGTGGCCTAACTCTAAGCAAATGTACAAACTAAAACTTATGATCACGTCCAAGCGCGTTCAAAAGTTTTATACTATAATCATTCCTGGCGTTCCGGCTTCAATGTCGGAGCAAGATTTTGCTAAAACAAAGTTGGATAAACCCCGCAAACCCTTTTCCGAATACCGCGAAAAATTTAACGCAATCGAAGCTGAAGCAAGGCAAACCATTATAAACCTTTTGGAATTTTCTTTTCAAGCTTTCGAGAAACAATACTTCGAACCCCCTAAATTGGATAAAGACCTTTTTCTGGGCATTAAAAATTACAGCGATGAACTTAGGAAACAAATCCGGGTGAGCACTGCGAATAATTACGACAGCACAGCATTTTCCTTCCGGAAATATTGTACAGATAATCGCCTAACTACTCTTTATTACAACGACATAAACATTGCCCTTCTCAACAACTACGAAGCATGGATGTTAAAGAATGGTCATAACCTCACTACAGTAGGTATATATTTGCGTAACATCCGCGCCATCCTTAATATTGCAATTCAAAAAGGCCTATTAAAAAATGAAGCATATCCTTTCGGAAAGGGCAAGTTTGAGATTCCGGCAGGTCGTAATGTCAAAAAAGCACTAACAGTTCAGGAAGTTGGCAGTATTTTCAATTATCCGGTAATTGATGGTTCTCAAATCCATCGGCAACGCGATTATTGGATATTCAGTTACCTCTGTAATGGCATCAATTTCAAAGATATTGCACGCCTCAAATACCGCAACATTGACAAAGATTCAATTACATTTATCCGGGCCAAGACAGAGCGCAAACAACGCTCCAATCAAAAAACAATTGTAGTTCCATTAACTCCCGAACTAACAAATATTATTGATCGCTGGGGCAATAAGGCAGCTACCAAGGACGAGTATGTTTTCCCAATCCTTCAGTCGGGAATAACACCCGAAAAAGAATTAGCACTAGTGCAACAGGCCATTAAAAATGCGAATAAATATATCCGCCGCATATCCAATGACCTTAAAATTGAAAAGGACGTTTCAACCTACACCGCCCGTCACTCCTTTGCCACTGTAATGAAACGATCCGGTGCATCCACCGAGTTTATCAGCGAAAGCCTCGGCCACAGCAATCTTTCCACAACCGAAAACTACCTGGCAAGTTTCGAAATGGATACCAAACGGGAACTTGCAAAGAATCTCACCAACTTCAATCCTGCAACAAAATAACCTAATTTAGCACTGACAATTCTATCCTATTTGCTATGAGTAACGAAATCTCTTGGGAGTATTATATCGATTATAATATAAGTGCAACAACGGGAGTGTTTGCACTATTTCGCAACCCTATTTATTTAGGTGCTGATGGCCTCCGACGCTACAGATATTCAACTTATCCGCAATCTCCGGAAAGCACGGAAATCCCTTTAACAATGACACGTCCAATTGCCAAAGGAATAGCAGCTTTTTTTGCCGGTGGTTATGGCCCAAATATTAATCTTTACAGATCGCTCAAAAACAAGGAATATTTTGATTCTGTCTATCTTTATAAGGTATATTTGAGGAATGTATCTAAATGGGTATTTCTCGAAAACACTCAAAGCCCTAATCCAAAACCTGTAGCTGAAGTTGATTTCGCTTTTCTTACCCAGCACCTAATTGACGAGAAAACTCATTTGACTGATTCAGAAAATTATTTTTTAGAGTGTTTCGACGAAAACGATTTGAAAACTAAAGCCCAGATAAAGGAGTACCTAAATGGTTATATTGTCTGGATTGAAGAAAAAATAAATCCATTAAAAGAAGTAGAACAAAATAAAGATGCTGCTATTGTTAATGAAAAATTTGGTATTGCATCTTCACCTTTAATCAAAGCTCCTATCCTAGTTTCGGAGTTGTCTCCAATAGAATACATCACTGCAATTGAACAAATCCTCTACTTTATCTTTGAATGTTTCCGTGATCAATCATATCCTAATCATCGTCCCTTTCTGACTTCGCTAAGTGAACTTCTAACTAGTGAAAAAATGGAATTCAGGTATTTATTACATATCGATTCAGATTTATTAAACTTCACTTACTTTAAAACTCTGATCAGGAGTTTGTTAGTAGATTCAAATACTAAGTTTGAAGGATTAAAAGTTGTATTGAAAAATTGCTTTGAAATCTCAAAATTAAACTCAAACCTGTATTCAAAATACCTCGAAATAAAAAGTATTGAAGATTATGATGCTATTTACATTGAATTTGGTAGCACTTCTGGTGATATAATGTTTGATTGTGAACCTCAACAAAATAAGCACTATGATACTTATTATAATTTCGATTTTGGAGCCTTGTCTAAGCGTATTTATACTTATCTTGAAATGGAAGTTTTTTACGATGTTTTAGAACCAAACCATTCTTCCGGTTTAAAGAGCGATTCCAATCTCTCAAATTTCGATCAATCGACAATTTTTACCTCCTCTCATCCTAGCTCAGTCATTAATCCTTCTTTACTTGATCAATACAAGCCTTTTGAATACATTCAAGTTATTGAGAATTTATTAATTTTCATAAAACAGAAATTCGAATACCAGGACAAAATATTATGGTTATCTGAACAAGGCACCAATCCTGATTCTAAAAGAGAGGAGTTTGAATACGAACTTGAAATCAATTCGGATTTGATAGATTCCTTGTATTTCAAAAGAAGATGCAAAGAAATTTATGCAAGTAATGAGTTCAATCGCGAAGCTTTAAAAGATGTTCTAAACAGTACATACTTCCTTGCAAAAACCACTTTTATATTCTATAATGAAAAGCTGCTTGATAAAAAATTTGATTGTAAAAACACTATCAGTTTGCGTTATGATCAAATTAATGGAGTAATTACAAATGTCCTTATGTCATCTGATGTTACTCTACATACAAACCATTCACTTTCCATGTTTTGCAATAATATTGTTGCAAACATTCAGAATATTTTTTATCAAGGCGAAACTGTTCCTTTGAAGGGAATGTTATCTGGCAACGAATCTGAAGTTAAAGACATCCCACCTATTTTAAATGATTTATCATCAAAACCTATTTCTGACAAAATTACCATGAAACCTAAAAAGGAAACTCTTTTTAATATTTGGGAAATGTCAAAAGAGCATTATGATGAAATTATAAGAAAACTAGCAACCAATGTACATTTACCTTTAGATATTCCATTTGTTACTTGCAAGGATAATCTACATTATTGGAACAAATCTATCAAGTCTTCCAAGAGTTATCTCTCTGGTTTTATTTATACCTGCCTTTTAAAAAAATGGATTTTGGACAAACATGATTCAAAAGAGTATAAATTGATTATAAAAAATACTTTTAATATTGATGTAGATACAACACCATATAAAGGAGCTCATGGTAAAGCAAAATCACATGACAATAAGTATTTAGAACCCTTCAAAGCCTACTAAATATAAAACTTAAAAAAAGCCACCAGAACCACCAGAACCACTTTGTTTATCATCAGTGGTTCTGGTGATAAATATCGATAAATATCACTATAATATTGCAGACTGAAACTAATACTTTTAGCCAATGCATTCAAATCCATTCGAAGAAATCAACGACAGGCTCTCTCGGATTGAACAGGAATTAATCCGACAAAGAACCAATCCTGCTCCCTCCTCGGCGCAGACATCCGAATCTCCTTTCTTAACTGTTGCCCAAGCCGCCGATTTCCTTAATCTGGCACCACAAACCATCTATGGTCTCATAAGCCGCAAACAGATCCCATGCTTCAAACGCCAAAAACGTGTTTATTTTTCAAAAGAGACCCTAACCAATTGGCTCCAGTCTGGCCGTCTAAAAACCACTGAGGAAATTGAAGCCGAATCGCATCCCATCCTTGTAAAAAAAGGAGGCACCAAATGAGCCAAAAAAAAGCAGGGGCTGCTTCCTCCGGCAAGAGTAACAGCCCTCTAAAAAATCTTTTAATTCTACCAAGCAAAGGTAACAACTTTTTCAATAAAAAGCAACCTGATTATCCCATAATCCGCCAGCATTTCGGAGTACAAACTATCCTACTATCCTACATTTCAAATAGTAATATAGGAGGACCCGAAATATGACACACTTAAACCCAATCTTCGACGATGATTCCAACATCACCGCCAACGATTTGCAGTCTATTTCTAACTTGCTATCTAACCAAGATGTAAATGCTAATCCATTTCCAGTCCACATATTCCCATCGCCCTTCCGCGAACTCATTATCGAAACCAACGAAGCCCTTAATTTTCCAATAGACTATACCGGCATTGCCGTTATAACAGCAGTGTCCACTGCTATTGGTAAAAGTTCTAAAGTCCGCGTCAAATCCGGCTGGTATGAATTTGCCCCTCTATATGCAGCTTTGGTTGGGAATCCGGGTGCAGCCAAAAGCCACCCTATCGAATTATGCTTCAAAATGTTAAGGGAAATCGACCGCAAAGCAGCAAAAGAAGCTGAAATCCTTTATGAAGCCTATAATAATTACATGGAACTCCCAAAAGCTGTAAAGAAAAATACTGCAAAACCGGAGAAGCCTATCATAATTAAAACCATCCTCGATAATTTCACACCCGAAATCCTTCATCAACGCCTGGCCGACAACAACCGGGGATGCGCTGTGGTCAGTGACGAGTTGGCAACTTTTCTCGACGGTATGAATAACTATTCTAAAGGCGACCAATCCAGTATATATCTATCTTTCTGGAGCAATAAACCTACATCCATCGACAGGGTTTCAAAACCCATACCACTTTTTTTCCCTCACCCATTTCTCAATATCCTTGGAAGTCTTCAGCCAAGGCGGTTGCGTAGCCTATTCCCACCCACAAAAGCCGACAGTGGGTTTCTGCAAAGGTTCTTGTTCGCTTATGTCCACAATGCTATGAAAATGCCAATCACCGATAATGAGATTGATGAAGTCGTAATCGAAAACTATAACGAATGGATCCGAAATTTTATCCGCGACAATCCTGCTGATATAAATCCCGAAAACAATACACCTCAAGTCAAACTTTATTATTGGTCTCCCGAAGCTAAATCCTTCTTTTACGAATGGCAGCGCACAAATACTGTACAGGTAAATCTAAACCACGATTTACTCATTGGCGAAATGCTCAATAAGTTCGATATTCATTTTATACGGTTCGCCCTTATCATGCAGGTTATGCAGGATTATAACAACAACCAGATTTCCCTTCAAGCTGTAAAAGCCGCAGCTTCGCTTTGCGATTATTTTATTGCAAATGCCGAACATATAATAAACATCATCGAGGCACCAGGCACAATTGATGCACTCCCCGACGACAAACAGAAATTCTACGATGCCCTTCCCAAATCCTTCACAACAGCCGAAGCCATCGAAATAGGCACCAGCATCCCGTTGAGGGAAACCGCTATCAACACCTTCATTGCCCGGCCCGACCTTTTTATCAGGATATCCCATGGCAAATACTCAAAAAAGTAAAATAGCACATATAACCGCCAAACTTTCCGCATTTTCCGCACTTTCAATCCATCGAAACATCTCTTTTGCCCTCCAAAGTGCGGAAAGTTCGGATAATTTACCCCTAAAAAGCGTAAAAAAATAAAAGTATAGATATGCAAATTCAATCTTCTAAAGCTAAAACCTTCATTGTTCCTTTAGTAGTTATGAAAAGCCAAATATGTGTACAATCTATCGTCCTTCTCCTTTTTTCAAGGAGAAGGATAAGAGGATGAGGTACAAGCAAACATTCCGCTTCCCTTCTCATTCCTTCAAGGAGAAGGTGCCCAAAGGGCGGATGAGGTGAGGAGTTTAAGAGGATGAAATAAAACAAAATTCAACTAACATGCAACCCTACAAATACAATCTCGAAAAATCCAGCCGCAAGCACATCTGCCCAAGCTGCAACAAAAAAAGGTTTGTCCGGTACGTTGATTCCGATACCAAACAATACCTCCCCGACCAATATGGCCGCTGCGACCGCGAAGCAGAATGTGCCTACCACCTCAATCCCTATACAAGTGGCTATGCCAAAAACGTCTCCGACAATACCTTAAATTCTGTAATGCCAACCTCAAAATACACACCGTCCCTTACTCAAAAACCTAAACCAGTAAAATTCATTCCCCGCGAGGTCTTGTTGAAAACACGGCAGGGATGGGAGCAAAACACCTTTTTGCAAAACCTCCTTAATCGCATACCATATCCATTTACAAATTCCGAGATCGAAAAAATAATCGTCCAATATCAATTAGGCACAGTACTAAAAGGATACATGGCCGGTGCCGTTACTTTCCCTTATATAGATGAAGCCAACAATATCCGCACAATACAAGCCAAACAGTTCGACCAATCCAACCACACCACTACCACTACATTCCTTCATTCTATCATCGAACAAAACCTGACAGAAATCAACAGCCCAATTCCGGAATGGCTGACACAATACGATCAAAACGAATTAAAAGTTTCGTGCCTCTTTGGCGCACATCTGCTCCCAAAATATCCACATAACCCCATTGCCCTGGTCGAAGCACCCAAATCTGCTATAATCGGAACCCTCTATTATGGTTTCCCTGATAACCCAAACCAACTTTTGTGGCTGGCAGTTTACAACCTCAGCAGCCTGTCACTCGAAAAATGCAAGGTACTTAAAGGACGCAAGGTTATCCTTTTCCCCGATTTATCTAAAGAAGGCACTGCATTTCGTCTCTGGTCCGAAAAAGCAAAATCCTTCGAAAAACAAATGCCCGGCACGCGTTTTTTAGTTAACGATTTACTCGAACAAAAATCCGGTTCCCTATCAAAATCAAAAGGGCTTGATCTTGCAGACTTTCTAATACATTTCGACTGGCGCACCTTCCGCAATCCCTCAGCCATCCCTTCGTCCAGTCATGCAGCCGTCAAGTCGTGCAGTCCTGTAGTCACCCCTTCGTGCAGTCCCGAAGTCGTGCCTTCGCCCAATCCCCCAGTCTCCCAGTCACCCCTCGCCCAGTCTCCCCTTCAAATTATGACGATCATTGAGCCTGTCCAAATGCCGGTCATTGAGCCTGTCGAAATGCAAATCCCCCCATTACCGCATCAGCACATTAGCACATTAACACATTATATAATCCCACCTCCGCCACCTCCCGACCTTAAACACGACTACTTTGCCGCCGATGGCCTCCTATATACCCATCTTCCGGGTTTACCGGATTTGTGTTAACAACAGAAATAGTAATTCAAATCCAAGGCAAATTATCATTTTTATAATTATCAAATTTCATCACCCTTAAATCCCTTTTCTTCTCTACCTTTGGGGCAATCAATCCTACACGAATATTTAAATTTTCATCTAATTTGTAAACTTATGTCAGACTCCGTTTTACCTCTGGGAAGGCTTACTAAAGTTGACCTTCGTTCCTACTGGAAGAAAGAAGATACCGAGTTCACTCCCTGGCTTGCTCAGGAAGAAAATATTCAGCTATTGAGCGAAACCATAGGCATCGAATTGGAAACAGTAAGCCAGGAAGAAAATGTTGGCCCATTTCGTGCCGACATACTTTGCAAAGATACCGCCACAAATCATTTCGTTTTAATCGAAAATCAACTCGAAAGGACGGTCATACCCATCTGGGTCAGCTTATGACCTACGCTGCTGGGTTGGATGCAGTTACCATTATCTGGATAGCTCAAACCTTTACTGAAGAGCATCGTGCAGCCCTCGACTGGCTCAACCGCATAACTGATGACACGTTCAATTTCTTTGGTATCGAGATTGAACTATATAAGATTGGTGATTCTGTTTCAGCACCAATGTTCAATCTTGTTTCTAAACCGAATGATTGGGCCAAGTCTGTACGTAAATCAGCCGCTTCACAAAATCTGACTGATACTAAATTGCTTCAACAACAGTATTGGCAGGGACTGAAAAGCTTCCTTGAAGAAAATAAGAGTCCTGTCAAAATGCAGAACGCTCAACCTCAACATTGGGCTAACGTTGCAGTAGGCAAAAGCGATTTCAACCTTTCCGCGCAGGTAAACTCTACAAAAAACATCCTTACTATCATGCTTAACATTACCGGAGATCATGCAAAAACTCACTATGATAAACTTAACGAATTGGCTTATGATGGCTCCCTTTTAGAAATCTCCGAAAGCATTATTTGGGATAAAATGGAAGGCAATAAAATGTCCGGTGTTTTCTTGCGTACTACAGCTGTCTTTGTAAATAAAAACGATTGGTCAAATCAATTTATTTGGTTTAAAGAAAACCTCGAAAAATTCATAAAGTACTTCAAACCAGTCTTAAAGAAAATCTAATTGTATAATAGTATTACTTTCCAAACAAATTATGCCCTACAAATAGGATTCCCTTAAATCACAAAATATCTTTTTTAGGTTCTCCCCTTTTTTCAAGGGGAGATGTCCGAAGGACAGAGGGGTACTTTTGCGAATAACACCTTAATCGCCTGCCTTTTTTAGCTTAACTACCTTTTTAAAACTTAAAACCACAACACATTTTATACTTACGATGTCCGACGATCAAAAAAAACAACTCGAACAACAACTCTGGAACATTGCCAATACCCTTCGCGGAAAGATGGGTGCCGATGAGTTCCGCGATTATATCCTGGGATTCATTTTTTATAAATACCTTTCCGAAAGGATGCACCTCTATGCCAACGAGATACTGAAAGAGGATGGTATAAAATACGAAAACATCAACGAAAATACACCCGAAGGCATTGAGTACCTCGAAGCAATAAAGGATGAATCCCTTTTAAAATTGGGTTATTTCCTAAAGCCATCTGAACTTTTCAGCGAAATTGCTAAAAAAGGCAATTCCAATGGTAAAGCCGAAAATGAAAGCACTTTTATCCTCCAGGACCTTACCCAAATCCTCAACCACATCGAGCAAAGCACCATGGGTACGGATAGCGAGGACGATTTCAATAAACTCTTTGAAGACCTCGACTTAACTTCCTCCAAACTTGGTAAAACCGAATCCGCTAAAAACGAATTAATTGCCAAAGTTTTAGGCCATCTTGATAAAATAGATTTTAAACTGGAAGATACCGATTCCGATGTGCTGGGCGATGCTTACGAGTACCTTATTGGCCAGTTTGCCAGTGGTGCAGGTAAAAAAGCCGGTGAATTTTATACACCACAGCAAATTTCAACCGTCCTGGCCCGTATCGTAACCATGGGCAAGAAAAAACTGAAATCGGTTTACGATCCTACGCACGGTTCCGGGTCTCTGCTTTTGCGGATAAAAAAGGAAGTTGAAGAAGTTTCTAATTTTTACGGACAGGAGCTTAACCGTACTACCTATAACCTGGCCCGTATGAATATGATCCTTCATGGTGTCCATTACCGCCAGTTCGATTTAAAGCAGGAAGACACCCTCGAACATCCCCAACACCTGGGTATGCAGTTCGAAGCCGTGGTTGCAAATCCGCCCTTTTCTGCGCAATGGAGTGCAAGCTCCCTGCACATGAGCGACGACCGCTTTAGCCAGTATGGCAAACTCGCGCCATCATCAAAAGCCGATTTTGCATTTGTGCAGCACATGATTTATCACCTTGCCGATAATGGAACTATGGCAGTGGTGTTACCGCATGGTGTACTATTCCGTGGTGCTGCCGAAGGGCATATCCGCAAATACCTGATCGAAGACCGCAACTACCTCGATGCTGTTATAGGATTACCAGCTAATATCTTTTACGGCACATCAATTCCAACATGTATACTTGTTTTCAAAAAATGCCGCGAAAATCCTGAAAACATAATTTTCATTGATGCAAGCCAGCATTTTGAGAAAGTTAAAAACCAGAACTTCCTCCAGCAACAGGATATTGATAAAATAGTATTGACGTACCGCGATCGACTGACGGAAGCCAGATATAGCTATGTTGCCCCCTTATCTGAAGTAATTGAAAACGATTATAATCTGAATATCCCAAGGTATGTCGATAATTTTGAAAAAGAGATAGAAATTGACATTGAAAAAGTGGCTTACGAACTTGTAGAACTCGATAAACAAATGACTGAAACCGATAAAATCATTGCTGGCTTTTGCCAACAATTAAATATCTCTAATCCTTTTTAAGCTATGGAAAAGCAAAAGAATATACCGGAATTGCGTTTTCCTGAATTTGAAGTTGAATGGGAAAAGAGAAATCTCGGGAAAATATCAGTAAAAATTAATAGTGGAAAGACGCCTTCAGGTGGAGAAAGTGTATACACAGAGAAAGGCATTCTCTTTATTAGAAGTCAAAATGTCTTTGACAATAAATTGTCATATCTAAATTCAACTTTTATTCCAGAGACCATTAATAACACCATGAAAAATAGTGTTGTTAAACCAAAAGACATACTACTAAATATTACTGGGGCTTCATTAGGTAGAAGTTGTGTAGTTCCTGATGACTTTTCAACAGGAAATGTCAACCAGCATGTTTGTATTATCAGGATTGATAAAAATAATGAACCATTTTTCATTCAACCGTTTTTTGCATCAAAAAAAGGACAGGATTTATTCAATAGTCTTCAAACTGGAAGCGGTAGAGAAGGATTAAATTTTCAAAGTATCCGGACTATCGCTTTGTATCTTCCTACCCTTCCCGAACAACAAAAAATCGCCACTTTCCTCACCGCTGTTGATGACAAACTCACCCAACACAAACAAAAGAAATCTCTTCTGGAGCTTTACAAAAAAGGTGTAATGCAAAAAATCTTTTCTCAGGAAAACCGGTTTAAGGATGAGGATGGGAATGATTATCCAAAATGGGAAAAGAAGAAGTTGGGAGATATAACAAATAAAATTAGTGATGGATATCACGGAACACCAGTTTATGATGACAATGGTGATTTTTATTTTGTGAATGGTAATAATTTAATAAATAACGCTGTAGTAATTGGCGAAAACACAAAGACGGTAAATTATGAGCAATTTCAAATTCATAAAAAGCCATTAGCCGAAAACACTTTACTCTTGTCAATCAATGGGACAATTGGCAATTTAGCTTTTTATAATAATGAACAAATCATTTTAGGTAAAAGTGTGTGTTACATTAATATAGGTGATAACCTTAACAAAGTTTTTGTTTTCTATCAACTCAGCGCTGAAAAAATTAAAAACTTTTTTGTTTCTGAGTTAACTGGAACTACAATAAAAAACTTATCATTGGCGACTATAAAAAACACAGAAATATTAATTCCATGCCTTTCTGAACAAACCAAAATCGCCAATTTCCTATCCGCCATCGATGAAAAAATAGACCATTGCCAGTTGCAGATCGAGAAAACGGTGCTATATAAAAAAGGATTGCTGCAAAAGATGTTTTGTTAGCATTCTGCCTTACTTTTGCTTTAAAATAAACATATTTCATAAAACACATAACTTTGTAATCATTATTCGCAATTAATAATCATTTTTCACATATCTTTGTACTACCTGTTTTTCACAAAATATGATGGACAATAAACATTTTTCACAAAAAATAACCGTTTTTCACGGATTAATTCCGCCTGAGAACGGAATACTGGTGGGTTATGCTGCCCTGATTGATAGTTTGCAATTACCTGTACCCCTGCCGGCACAATTAAGCCTGATCAGCGAAAAGCACAGGGTTTACAAAACGCCGGGATGGCATATTCTTACTCCCCGCCATCAGCCGCCGGACACGTTATACGGTCATCTGGTGTTTGCCATAAAGTACGAAGGAATTAATCTGCTGTTCTTCAAAAAACTCTTCGAAACTATCGAAGTTTCCACCTTAAAAAGCATGGTGCAAAGTGAGCCTTTGAGTCAGTACACCCGAAAAATATGGTTCCTTTATGAGTGGTTGATGCAAACCTCACTGGACCTGCCCGATTTAAAAGAAGGAAATTATGTTGAACTCGTTGACGACAAACTGCAATACACAAGCAGCAAAGGCATCAACTCAGCACGCCACCGCATCCGTAATAATTTGCCCGGAACAGTTAACTTTTGCCCGCTCATTTATAAAACAGCTAAACTGGAAGGCTATATCCAGGCTAACCTTTCCCAAAAAACCAACGATGTAATACAGGGAGTGCATAAGGATATCCTGCTTCGCACTTCGGCATTTCTGTTGCTGAAAGATTCGAAAGCCTCGTTTACCATCGAGGGCGAAACCCCTACACAAAACCGTGCCGTGCGCTGGGGCAAAGCCATTGGACAGGCTGGCAGTAAACCACTTTCGAAAGAAGAATTGCTCCGGCTTCAGCAGGTAGTAATCGAAAACAGTCGCTTTGTTACCATGGGTTTCCGTACTGATGGCGGTTTTGTTGGCGAGCACGATCGTAGCTCCGGCGAACCCATTCCTGAGCACATTTCGGCCCGTTGGCAGGACTTGGAAACATTATCCACTGGCTTGCTCCAAACGGCTTCGCTCCTGGACGAGGTGCAATTTCATCCTGTACTCACAGCAGCCGAAATTGCTTTTGGCTTTGTATTTATGCACCCTTTTGTGGATGGAAATGGCCGCATACACCGTTACCTTATCCATCACCTGCTGGCTAAGATGAATTATACCCCCCAGGGAATTATCTTTCCGGTATCAGCAGCCATTCTGGAGCGCATTACGGATTACCGCCAGGTTCTTGAAAGCTATTCGCATCCTATACTAGAGTTTATCGATTGGCAGAAAACACGCAATAACAATGTGGAAGTACTAAATGAAACTATTGATTATTACCGCTATTTCGATGCCACACAACAAGCAGAATTCCTGTTTGAATGTGTTGAATATACCATCAATAAAATTATTCCGGAAGAAGTTGCTTACCTGCAAAAATACGATGCAATGAAATCCTGGCTGGATGATACTTTCCAGATGCCGGATAAAACTGTTGCCTTATTGATCCGTTTCCTGGAGCAAAACAACAGCACACTAAGCAAAAGAGCCAGAGAGAAAGAATTTGCAGATCTGACAGATTTGGAAATCCGCGATATAGAAAAACAATACCTGTTAATTATGAATTAAAAATCATGAACGGAAAAGATAGTATTATCAGAACAAAGAGTTTTAAATTTGCTATCCGGATAGTGAATCTTTTTAAACTTCTGGTTTCAAGTCACAAAGAGTTTGTATTGAGTAAGCAATTATTACGATCAGGAACCTCAATTGGTGCAAATGTGCGTGAAGCAATAAATGCTCAGAGTACAGCCGATTTTATTCATAAACTTTCCATTTCTCAAAAGGAATGTGATGAAACTCTATACTGGTTAGAACTTTTAAAAGAAACTGATTATATTACAGAAACTGAATTTATAAGCCTGAATAACGATGCCACCGAATTACTTAAAATAATCCGAAGCATTATCATCACCAGCAAAAACAAACCTAACTCATAACTCATAACTCATAACTCATAACTCATAACTCATAACTCATAACTCATAACTCATAACTCATAACTCATAACTCATAATTCATAACCCATAACTCATAACTCAAAACTCATAACTCATAACTCATAATTCATAACTCATAACTCATAACTCATAACTCATAACACATAATTCATAACTCATAACTCATAACTCATAACTCATAACTCATAACTCATAACTCATAACTCATAACTCATAACTCATAACTCATAACTCATAA
>CAIRHD010000413.1 GCA_903878265.1 uncultured Bacteroidales bacterium
GCTTACATCCAAAAAACACCATTTCTTGAAGCTGTGGCACTTTGCAACAGCGCTTTCGAAGCTATGGAATATTTGGCAAAACAGGAAATAGACCTCATGTTTGTTGATATAAATATGCCCGATTTGAACGGGATGGATTTTGTACGGTCATTGTCGCAAAAGCCGCAAATCATATTTACAACAGCATACAGCGAATATGCCATGGAAGGTTTTCAGGTAGATGCCATCGATTATATACTAAAGCCGATTAGTTACGCCCTGTTTTTAAAATCGGCCACAAAAGCCAAAACCTGGTTTGAGCTTAACCGCAAAGAAACCGAAACCCTGCAAACCTCGCAGGACAGCCTTTTTGTGAAATCGGAATATAAAATGGTACGGATATTTTTTTCGGAGATCAAATACATCGAAAGCTCAAACGAGTATATACAAATCCACCTTGTTAATGAGGAACCTGTTACAACATTGATCCGGCTAAAAGTTATGGAAGAGCAACTCCCAAAAGACAAATTTATGCGCATTCACCGTTCATTTATCGTTAACCTCGATAGGGTAAAAGTTATAGAGCGTAACCGCATTATTTTCGATCATTCGGTCTATATCCCCGTTGGCGAGCAGTATAAGGAAAGTTTTCAGGCATTTGTTGAAAAAACTTTTTTGGTTTGAAAAGCCAAAAGAAGTTTTTTATCCGAGCAACTGAAATCTGAATTATCCATTTGCATGAAGCATGAAATCGTATTTCAATGAAGTTTGATTTTTAGCCGCTTAACCTCTCAACGCCTCAACCTCTCAATCTCTCAACGCCTCAACCCATAAACTCATCAACCTCTCAACCTCTCAACAAACAAACCCCTCAACCTCACATGAATTACTACATACTAACCGGAGCATCGCGCGGCATTGGCGAGGCATTAACCCGTAAACTTATTGAACCCGGCAACACTGTATTTGCTGTTTCCCGATCCATGAACGAAGATTTGGTTGAGTTAGCATCGGGATTGAATGTGCCACTTTTCTATTTTGAACACGATTTAAGTTTTCGGGAGGAGGCCGAATTGTTTATAAACGAGGTGTTTTCTCACATCCAATTATCTGACAGCGATAGGATTGCGCTTGTCAACAACGCCGGGATGCTCGAACCTGTAGCACCTCTGAAAACTATCGATTTAGCGCTGGCCGAAAAACATCTGAATTTGAATTTTCTTGCCCCTTTGGTGTTGAGTTCTGTTTTTTTATCTAAAACAGCAAGCTTTAATAATTCAAAAGTCATCCTGAATATTTCGTCTGGGGCATCTTTTATTCCATATAGTGGCTGGTCGATATATTGCAGTTCAAAAGCCGGGCTTGATATGCTTACCAAAGTAGCAGGTTTGGAGCAAGTTGCTGAAAAATATCCAACCAAAATCTTCGCCCTTGCACCTGGGATTATAGAAACCACCATGCAGGAAACCATCCGAAAAACCAATGAAAATATGTTCCCTGAGCGGGATAGTTTTATCAAACTGTTTGAAGATGGGAAGTTGGCAAAGCCTGATGATGTTGCAAGGATTATCCTGAAAACCCTTTTCAGCAATTCGATACTTACCGGTTCGGTTGTTACAATTGATCAACTGAAAGAAATTGGGATTTAAATAGCCTCTAAAGAATAGCTAACCGATTTTTATCATGCATTTGTTTTCGAAGATAGTTCTTGCTTTGGGCATAACCATTCGGATGGCTTGGGAAGATAGTGGAAAATTTATATAAAATCTTGACTTTTTATTCGCCCTTGCTAATTTTTATATAAGCTTATGAGATCGCTGCGCTTTTTTGGAGTTTTATTCATGTACTGAGCTTGTCGAAGTATCAAGACAAAAGAACAATAAAAACAACCTGAAAGTCATTCTATAAACTACTTATAAATACTCCCGAACATCAAAATATTTGTAGTCAAAAAACCATTCAACACTGGGAATAATCTACCTTTGTTTCCATGATATGGGAATCGTACAAACGTGGTTTTGAAGCTTTTTTAAGGCTCGAAAAATCGCTTTCCACCAATTCGGTGAATGCATATAAACGCGATATAGAAAAGCTTACCGCATTTCTCGAAGAAAATATCATTGCTGTACAACCCGCTGGCATTACTTTGGCGCATTTGCAGGATTTCCTGAAATGGCTCAATAAATCGGCACTGAATGCGCGTTCGCAAATGCGCAATATTTCTGGAATCAGGGCATTTTATAAATACATGTTACTCGAAAACCTTATTGACCACGATCCCACTCAATTGCTCGACATGCCGCGTACAGGGCGAAAGCTTCCCGAATTCCTGACTATCAACGAAGTGGAAAGGTTGCTTGCAGCAATCGACCTTTCAAAACCGGAAGGCGAACGCAACAAAGCCATGGTTGAAACATTATATGGCTGCGGTTTGCGCGTTTCGGAACTGGTGAACTTGAAAATAAGTTGCATTTATTTTAGCGAAGGTTTTATGCGCATCAATGGCAAAGGCGACAAGGAACGCCTGGTTCCATTCAGTGGTAAAGCACTGAAACAGATAAACTTGTACTTGCATGAGATACGCTGCCATGTTACCATAAAAAAAGGGAACGAAGACTTCCTTTTCCTAAACAGGCGAGGTGCCAAGCTCACACGCGAAATGATTTTTACGATTATCAAAAACCTTGCTGTAATTGCCGGAATAAACAAAACCATTGGCCCGCACACTTTGCGCCACTCGTTTGCCACACATTTAGTGGAAGGCGGTGCCGATTTAAGGGCAGTACAGGAAATGCTTGGCCATGCAAGTATCACAACAACTGAAATTTATACACACCTCGACAGGGCATACCTGAGAGAGAATATTATGGAACATCATCC
>CAIRHD010000414.1 GCA_903878265.1 uncultured Bacteroidales bacterium
ATCATCATTTGCAACCCAAGGTTAAAACCGAAGCTTTTTATCAAACCAGCGGCTTGCACAACTATTTCTGCTGTGTGGCCGCGCCCAGTTAGTTTTAGTACCTCGTCATCAAGTGATTGTGCACCAAGCTCAATAGTGGTTACATGAAATTGCTTTAGCATTTCCAAAACTTTGGAATTGATATAATCCGGACGGGTCGAAATTCGGATACCCTCAACCTGTCCTGAATTTACAAAAGGTTGAACTGAAGTCAGGTAAGCCTTCTGTCCTTCAATTGGAATCCCTGTAAAATTTCCGCCAAAAAACCCAATTTCAACCTCGCAATTGGTAGGAAAAGTTTGAAGGTGCTGCTCTACTTTTTCAACAACTTCTTTGATGGATGGAGCGCTTACAGCCCCTGCAATCCTGTGTTGGTTACAAAAAACACAGCGATTGGGGCAGGCTTCTTCAGGAATAAAAATGGGAATTGTAAAATGGCGTAACTTCATGTAAAGCTGAGATATGGATTAAATAAAACAGGAAATCCCCATCATAAAAAAACCGGGGAGAGGTTAGCCCCGGGTGCAAGTAGTATTGAAGGTTTAACAATATGGGAGAATCAGGATTTACCAGCCTTTTTCTCTTTTTTTTCGAGACGCTTTTCTTTTAACGACTTGACAGCAGGTTTTTTAACCTCTTTCTTTTCTTTGTCCTGTGATTTTGCCATAGCAGTAGGTTTTAATTGGTTATGAGGATAACAAATGTATAACAAAATATATTGCAAAGCAAGTGAAATATTTTTCGACAAGTTTTTTCGTTTGCAGGTGCGATATAACACTTAAGTAAAATAATTGTGTTTAACTTTGAAACCAAATTTTTTACCATGCGATACAACACAAATTATTTAAAGTCAAACTCAGCCCTGTTACTTTTTGTTTTAATAGCTCTGCTGGCTTTGGGTTTGCAAAACCTTGATTCAAAGCGAAATGCTAATAGTCGATCCGCTTACGCGAATTTCCTGAAAGAAACCGCCATGCCTTTTAAGAGCCTGAAATCTGTAAAAGATGGAGATCAGGACAAAGCTGATTCGCCTGATTTGGCTGCCTTGCAGGAATATTTCGCCACAATGGATCCTGCCGAAAAGCGGGTAACTGCCGAAAGGCTTCCTCTGGCATATAAATCATTGGAAAAATGGCAATCGAAAAATATGAAATCAGAAGGATATCAGTTGCACTGGACTGGTGCCGATGCCGATATGGGTGGTCGTACTCGTGCCATTATGTGGGATCCAATGGTGAATAACAAAGTTTGGGCCGGAGGCGTAACAGGTGGTTTATGGTTCAACAACGATATTACGGATGACAATAGTCCATGGCAAACTGTAAATGATTTATGGGATAATCTCGCAATTAGCAATATTACTTACGACCCTAACAACCCGCTTGTTATGTATGTGGGAACCGGAGAAGCGCAAACCGCACTTATCACTTACCGCGAATCGAGCGGCAGGGGAGTAGGCATCTGGAAATCAACGGATGGTGGACTGAATTGGACGTTGCTACCTTCTACTTCTGCTTTTGCTTATGTCACTAAAATGGCTGTCCGAAACGAGAATGGAAACAGTGTTGCTTATGCTGGTGTGGTTTCTGGTTATTATTATGGAAACCAGCAAAGCCAACCTTCCGATGGGCTTTTCCGCTCTGCCGATGGCGGCGCATCTTGGCAACAGGTTTTGCCCAATATTGCTGGTAGCAACGTGCCTTACGGTGTAAGCGATGTAACTTTGGGTGCCGATGGCCGTATTTATGTTGGAACCATGCCAAACCTCTATGGTAATGGAGGTGCTGTTATTTTATTTTCGGATAATGGCACAACTGGTTCGTGGACCGTTTACGATGAAATAGCAACCATTATCCCTCAAATGCTTGATCTTACCTTACCGGGAAGGGTTGTGCTTGCCACTTCGGCATCCGATGCAAATGTTGTTTATGCAGCTATATCGGCGGGTATTCATACTCCTGGAACTCAACCCATTTACAAAGGTGAATTCATTATTCGCTCGAACGATAAAGGAGCTACTTGGATAGATGTACAAACCCCAAATGGCGAAGATACATGGGCCAACTTAGCATGGCACGCCATGACTATTGGCGTAGATCCCAACAATCCGAATATTTTATATGCAGGAGGCCTTGATGTGTGGCGCACTTCGAACAATGGCACAAGTTGGCAGCATCTCTCTGACTGGGCACAGATGTATTACGGCGGTGGCGACAATTATGTACATGCCGATCAGCACACAATAGTTTATAAGCCTGGTTCGTCGTCGAAAATCCTTTTTGGATGTGATGGTGGGGTGTTTTATACACAAAATGGCAATGCCGGCACACCTGTTTTTGAAGAGAAAAACAAGCATTACAACACACTTCAATTTTATTCAGGGGCAATCCATCCGGAAGCTGGGCAGAATAAGTTTATCGGTGGGCTTCAGGATAACGGAAGCTTGCTTTATGAGGGTTTGCCACTCACAATCAACAGTATGATTTCAGGAGGCGATGGCGCATACTGCTTTTGGGATAGAGATAACCCAGATGTGTATTTTACTTCGGTTTATTACAACAGGTACTATTTGTTCAAAAATGGAGTGCAGATGAATTATATCGATGAACAAAGTGGTGTATTTATCAACCCTGCCGATTACAGTAGCGAGACAAATACTTTATATGCCAACGCTGTGGATTTCTGGGGCGGTTTTTCCGATAAGTTGCTTCGAGTGATTAACATCCCCGCTAACGGATACGGTTATTTTTTAACGCTCAATTCAGGATGTAGCAGCTATTTTTCGCATATAAAAGCATCGCCTCATGCTTCGGGAATCTATACTACCGTGTTCGCAGGTTCAGTTACAGGACAGCTTTATAAAATTGAAAAAGCAAACAGCTTTGGCGAAACTACCGAAATTGGCAGCCCTTCTTTTCCAACAGCTAATATATCGAGTATTGCTATAGGAGGATCCAACGACACTCTTTTGGTAACATTCAGCAATTATGGGGTTTCATCAATTTGGCAAACGTACAACGGAGGCTCATCGTGGACTGAGGTTGAAGGAAACTTGCCCGATATGCCGGTGCGCTGGGCCATTTATCATCCCCAGAACAGCAAGCAGGCACTCGTTGCAACCGAAGTTGGCGTTTGGGCAACAAATAATTTGGGTGATGCAAATGTGGTATGGACGCCACAAACAAACGGGATGGCCAATGTGCGTGTCGATATGCTTACGCTGAGGGAATCGGATAATACGGTGCTGGCGGCTTCTCATGGCCGAGGATTGTTCACTTGTACGTTTAATCTCGATTTGAACACTTCAAGCCCGGAAATCAACGAGGCGGGCAACCCAATTTCCATTTATGTTTCTCAAAATGGAATTGAAATAATCTCAATAGCCAAAAAGCTTTCTGGATATAGTGTTTATACCTTATCTGGAAACAAAGTGAAGGGTGGAAAACTATCGGACAACGCTAACCAAACAATAAAAATTGATGGCTTGGCTCATGGGGTTTATCTTATAAAAGTGCTCGATGCAAATAATAGCGTTGTGAAAAAGCTGGTTTTGTAGTCCAGATTGATTTTGGTTATGTAGCCAGCAAATCCTTGAATCCAGACGTTCGGGGCAACTTCACTTCACTTCGGCTGCTCAGGAAAACTGTGAAAAACTTGTATAATCTTCAATCGCCCTACCTATTCAGATGGTTTTGATTAGGGTTTAGGGGTTTGAATGGCCAATAGGTGAATTTGAGTTGCCACTGCACTAACAGCCTAACAGCCTAACAGCCTAACAGCCTAACAGCCTACAGCCTAAAAACCTAATCAGCTTTTTTCGGATACAGGTTGAATAGATACAAAATCACTGTTAAAACAGCCCCTCGATATTTACCTTGTATCTTTCGTGAATAAGCTTCCTGCGGAGCTTGAGGGTCGCCGTTAATTCGCCGGAATCCACTGTCCATTCAGTATCCAACAGTTCGAAGGCTTTAATCTGTTCGGTGGCACCTAGATGGCGGTTGTATTTGTGTATTTCTTTATGGAACCTTTTCTGTATGCGTTCCAGTGCGATTATTTCTTTATTAGATGAATATGGAATCCCTTTTATTTCGCACCACGAACGCAGGTGAACAAAATCGGGGACAACAATTGCCGCTGCAAATTTTTGGTTCTCGCCTACTACCATCAAAGCATCAATAAAAGCCGACTCTTTCATGATATTTTCCACCATTTCGGGGCTGACATATTTGCCAAAGGAAGTTTTAAAGATCTCTTTTTTCCTACCGGTTATTTTCAATTGACCTTCAGGTTCAATGCGGCCCAAATCGCCGGTATGGAACCAACCTTCGCTGTCGATAGCTGCTGCTGTAAGGGTAGGCTCTTTATAATATCCTTGCATTAATCCAGGGCCTTTGCACAGTATTTCCTGATCAGCGGCAATTTTTACCGTGGTATTTTTAATAATCGGGCCAACTGTCCCAAATTTTACACCATTTTTTTCAAAACTACTAACCGAAATCACTGGGGAAGTCTCTGTAAGGCCATATCCTTCGAGTACCGGGATGCCGGCAGCCCAAAAAATATGTGCAAGTCGTGGCTGCAAAGCTGCGCCTGCACTGACTATTACTTTCAGGTTGCCACCAAGAGCTTCCTGCCATTTGCTGAATACCAATTTGCGTGCAATTTTTAGCTTAAGCTCATAATATGGACCTTTTGCTCCATCCAGTTCATAGTGTGATCCCACGCTTACTGCCCAAAAGAAAATCATTTTCTTAACACCGGTAAGCTTGCGGCCAGAAGTAATAATGCGCTCATACACTTTTTCGAGTAAACGAGGCACTGTACTTAGGATATCTGGCTTTATCTCACGTAAATTTTCGCCCACTGTAGCCGGGTTTTCGGCATAATATACTGATATGCCTAGGTATTGGTAAAGATATACCAACATGCGCTCATAAATATGGCAAAGGGGCAAATAACTTAAAGCCCTGCCTTCTTCGCCAATGGGCGGGATGTGTTGCACGGCTATAATGTTGGAAATTATATTATGATGGGTAAGCATAACGCCTTTCGGGTTGCCTGTGGTACCCGAGGTGTATATGATAGTTGCCAGGTCGTGCGGCTTTATCGTTGCTTTGATTTCGTTTATCTTATCTAATTGGGCATTTTCCTTGCCAAATAAAATAAGTTCGTCGAGGTGTTTGATTCCATCCGTTTCCTTGAACGAAAATACACCAAGCAAGCCTTTCAGCCCATCAACCAAGTGTTCTATTTTACGATAGATTTCGCGGCCAGTAACAAAAATGACCTTCACTTCTGCGTGTTCGAGTATGTATTTATAGTCGTTTTCGCTGATGGTTGGATAAATGGGAACATGTATTGCACCAACTTGTTGTATGCCCATATCAACCAGGTTCCATTCGGGGCGGCTTCCCGAAATGGTTGCAATGTTATCGCCTGGGCGGATACCTAATTTCAGCAAACCATAGCTTATATTGTCGGCATGTGATATATACTCGGCAATTGAGTATTTTATCCATTTCCCGTTGTCTTTCCCTGCCAATACATCATCCTTAGGTTTGAAGGATTCTGCGTAATGGGGCAGAATGTCAAATAAGCGCGTTACGTTTTGCATAGTGTCGGTTTTGATTTGGTCGTAAAGATAATTATAAAATGAAATATGAGAGAAATTTATTATTAAATGTATTTCAACTTATAAAAAAAACATTGTAACATGGGTTCTATAAATCCCATGCACGACAAAATCGACATTTCTAAAAAGTGTAAAGAAATAGAAGTTTTTTACAACGAAGCAATCATTGCCGAAATCTGCAACTAAAGCCTAATATGTTATAAAATAACAATTTGCAAATAAATTAACAGCTTTGAATTGACCAAAAACATCTTGTTAGGAAAACCACTGTAGGTTATAACTATTTGTGGATATATCCTGGGCTTGCTTGCGCGATTGGCATAATCACCAAATCGTTGATGTTAACATGTGCCGGCAAACCGGTTACCCAGAAAACGGCATTGGCAACATCTTCGGCCTGTAATGGAAAAAACCCTTTATAAACATTGGCTGCTGCAACAATATCGCCTTTAAATCTGACTTCTGAAAATTCGGTTTCGACAGCACCGGGAGCAATTTGGGAAACTTTTATGCCATGTGCCAACATATCAATACGCATACCACGCGTGAGTGCATCAACGGCAAACTTTGTAGCGCAATAAACGTTTCCCTTGCTATAAACCTCTTTCCCTGCAATGGAGCCAATATTTACGATATGGGGGCATTCGCTTTTCAGCAACAGCGGGAAGATGCTTTTTGAAACATATAGCAAACCTTTTACATTGGTATCAATCATGGCTTCCCAATCATCAATATTTCCATCTTGTATTGGATCGCTTCCGGCAGCCAAACCGGCATTATTAATCAATATATCAATGTTTTTCCAGTTATTTGGCAGGCTTTCAATAGCATTTTGGACGGCATCGCGGTCGCGGACATCAAAATTAAGCGTAAATACTTCAACACCAAATTGTTTTGTAAGATTATCGGCTTCTATTTCTAATCGTTCTAATCTCCGTCCGGTAAGTATAAGGCGGTGATTATCGCGAGCAAATGCCTTGGCACAAGCTTTTCCGATTCCACTTGTAGCACCGGTTATAAAAATAGTTTTCTGCATAACTTGTTTCTGTCTGTCAATAATTGAAAATCAGATTGTGTAATTTCAAGGGTTACTCTCTTTTAAAAAGGACGTAGAAAACTGAAAGCCATCAAAAACCAACTTTCCAACTTCCTCAGCCGCCTTACAGACTCAGTCGCTTACTCTGCTAACGAAAGTGCGAGTTTGGTCATGTTTGTAAAGTTGAACTGCCTTTCCTCGGCGCTTACATGTTCGCCTGTGAGCAAGTGATCGCTAACGGTAAGTAAACTAAGTGCCTCAACTCCAAGTCGTGAAGCCAATAAATACAAGCCTGCCGATTCCATTTCGACTGCTAAAGTCCCATATCGCCGCCACAAATCATAAGCATCGCCTTCTTCAGGGAAGTGATAGAAAAGATCGGATGATAATATATTTCCAGCTTTTATTGGCATATCCATCATTGCGGCATTTGCGGCGGCGAGCTGTGCCAACCGAAAACTTGCCGTTGGGGCAAAAGTCATACCGGGGAAATACCTCGCTACCGAAAATGAGTCGGTAGAAGCACTTATTGCCAATACCACATCGCGTAATTTCACTTCTTGGAGCAAACCGCCGCAAGTGCCAATACGCACAAGGGTTTTAACGTTATAATCATTGATGAGTTCGGTGGCATAAATCATGTGCGAAGGCAATCCCATTCCTGTTCCTTGTACCGAAACGCGTTTGCCATTATAAAATCCGGTAAATCCCAGCATGCCGCGCACATTGTTGTAACATACCGCATCGGTAAGAAGTGTTTCGGCAATATGTTTCGCGCGTAAAGGGTCGCCGGGAAGTAGCACAAAATCAGCTATTTCTCCTTGTTTTGCTTCTATATGTATGCTCATTCTACAAAAAATTGGCTGCAAAGATAAGGACAAAAGGGCAAGAATAACTAGTTTGTTCCGAGTTTGTGTGCTCAGGCTTTTTCGTTTCAGGGCATAAAAACTGAATTTTTGATTCACTCCTGATTGTTAGAGTTAAACCGTATTGTTTTTTCGGTTGAAAATTTGTGAGATTATTTACTTTTGATGTTCGAAACACAACAAATATGATTTGCCCACCTTACCTGAAATCCGGCGATAAAATTGCCATTGTTGCCCCCGCCCGCAAAGTTTCGCTTTCCGAAATGGAAATGGCTAATGACAGGTTCAATAAGTGGGGTTTGCAAGTTGTAACTGGATTATATTTATTTGGTGAGCAGGATCAATTTTCGGGTACAGATGAAGAACGTACCGCCGATTTTCAGATGATGCTTGATGATGTTGAAATTAGAGCAATTATTTGTGCGCGTGGAGGTTATGGCACAGTCAGGATGATCGACAAACTTAACTTTAATGCTTTTCAACAACACCCAAAATGGATTGTCGGCTACAGCGATATTACAGTGCTACATTCGCATATCCAAACTCTATTTGGCATTGAGACCATACATGCCATTATGCCGATAAATTTTCCGGATTTAGGGTCTGAAACAGCCATCGAATCGTTGCGCAAAGCATTGTTTGGGGGACCGATAGAATATGACGTTGCGCCACATCCATTAAATTTGACAGGTATTGTTTCTGGTTTGCTTATAGGTGGGAACCTTTCTATTCTTTATTCGCTAAATGGTACGCAATCAGATATTCAAACAGAGGATAAAATACTTTTTATCGAAGATGTCGACGAATATCTTTACCATCTGGACCGCATGATGATGAACCTTAAGCGATGCGGCAAATTAGATAAGATTAAAGGTTTGGTGGTTGGCAGTTTGAGCAAAATGAACGACAACACAATTCCTTTTGGGAAGCAAGCAGAAGAAATTATTTCCGAATACGTAAAAGACAGTGCAATACCAGTTTGCTATAATTTCCCTGCTGGGCATAGTGTTAAAAATTACGCCTTGATACTCGGTCGTGAGGTTAAGTTAACTGTTGATCTGAATGGTGTTTCACTTCTGTTTTTGACTTCGAAGGAAACGGCAACACCACAAAATGCACTTCGTAAATTATTGAAACCCACACTCTTTTTTCTTGGATTTTTTGTTTTTATCTACGCCATTCTGGCTCTCATCAAGATGTTTATAAAATAATTGTAAACTGCTTATAATGAGCATTATAAAATTCAATTTCAATCTATGGTTCAAGCAATTGGCACTATTGCTCGAACGTCTGAATATTCTTTACTCTTCACTTTTCGCTATTCACTCAAACAATGGCTGACCACAACGAACTTGGAAAAATTGGTGAAGACCTGGCCGAAAAACATTTATTGAAAATAGGATACCGGATATTACACCGCAACTGGCACTTTGGGCACGATGAATTGGACATTATTGCCCGTGATGGCGAATGGCTTGTAATTGTTGAAGTTAAAACCCGTACTTCCGATTATTTTGGCGAACCTGAGATGGAAGTGAAGCCTGCAAAGCAAAAATCTATTGTAAAAACAGCTGATGCCTATATCCAATTTGCTGATTTCAAAGGCGAAACCCGGTTCGATATAATTGGAATCCTACTTGGTGGCGGAAAAGTTGAACTCAACCACATAAAAGATGCTTTTATGGCGAGGCTTTAAACCTAATCCAAGTATTCGAGTGCTTCTTAAACTCCAAAATTTGTTGTAACCTGAACTGGTTTTATTAGAGTTTATTTTTCTTCAAACAGTGTTCTTTCCAAAAGTAATTATTGCTTACTCTTCAAGCCCTCCAAATATTGTGCCCCAACCTGAAAATTTAGCGATTGCGCTTTTAATGCATATTGGTATGCTTTCGCAAAATCTTTTTGGGAATTGTAAATCACTGATATGTTGTAATAAGCGGTGCCATTTGCAGGGTTGAGTTCAATGCATTTCAGAAAATTTTCCTTTGCTTCTGGATGCCTGACTAGGAAATAATAACAAAGCCCCCTTTTAAGGAAATTATCATCGTTCCCACCTGTTTTCTCTATAATCATAGTATAATCCTTAATTGCATCTTCGTATTTGCCCATTTCCAAAAGTGTATAGGAGCGGTTTATATAAACTTCCATATTCCCAGGTTTTAGGGAAAGTGATTTGGTGTAATCTCTGATTGAATTCTCGAATTGCTTAGCCCTTGCGTATGTAATGGCGCGGTTTAAATAGGTATCGGCATTTAAGCTATCAAATGAAATTGATTTGGAATATGCATCCAATGATTTATCAATCTGATTGTTAAGCCCATAAATATTTCCGATATTGCTGTATGCCAGTGGGTCGTTGGGTGTTAGTTTTATATAAATGTTGTAATCCAAAAGTGCTTTGTCTTTCATGTTCAGCCTTCCATAGTAATTCCCGCGGTTTTTGTAAGAAATATCTGCTTGAGGGTATTTTGCAATTACATCTGTCCATAAAGTTTCCGAATTTGTCCAAATTTCAGCTTGTTGAACCGTAAGCTTGCCGACCCATGCAGAATACAAAATAAAGATACCCACTATAATCCAACGCCCTGGATAAAGCTTGTTCCCTTTATGCATAAACGCATTGTCAACATACAAAGCAATAATGAAAAACAAACCAATTGAAGCTATGTACGAATATCTATCGGCCATTATTGCACTACCAACCGAAATAAATTGAAGCACCAAAACAAGGGACGTCAAATAAAACAAATAACCAAACATAACAGTTCTTGAAAACCTAGCAGAATAATAGACAAGCGCACTAATTAAAAGAAAAATGAATGGTGATAAGTAAAATATTGTTGGAAGATATCCATTTGAATCCAAGATTGGATACGGATAAAATGCGGCTAAATTTACAGGGAAAATCAATTTTACACCATACATGATAAACCCATAAGAGGCAAACATTAATCGTTGTAACATACTAAAGTCTTTAATATTCCCAATAGCAACTTTTGATTGGATTAAAACAGTTATCAAACCAAAAATAACTGATAAAACAAAAAAGGGGATCTTTTCAAACCATAGTTTCTGGGAGAATTCTCGGTGTTGAAAATAATCGATTACCAATAAAACCAATGGGAAAACTACAGCGGATGGCTTGGAAAAAAGAGATAAAACAAAGAATACAAGTGCGGCAATTAAAAATGACAATTTTTTTTTCTCAAGATATTCTAAATAGACAATCAGGCCAGACATAAAAAACAAGGCATATAGAACATCTTTTCTCTCTGCAATCCAGGCAACAGATTCAACATGCATGGGGTGAATAGCAAACAACAAAGCGGTAATTGTTGCAACAATCAATCGCTTTCGCGATAGTTGAAAAGCAAAAATAAAAACCAGTATTACGTTTAGTAGATGAAGTATTACATTTGTTGCGTGGAAAATAGTAGCAGGTGGATCTATACTATCGATCGATTTTGACTTTCCTTTTGAGGTCAAGTAATAATCGATACTCAATGAGATCATAGTGAGTGGGTGGTAATTGTATGCCGATGCATTTGAAAAAAAATATTTGATGTTTTCGCTATTGAGTTTTTTTACCTGATTGTTTTCCAAAACATAAGTTGGATCATCCCAATTGGTAAATCCATGTCTAAGGGTTGGTTGGTATAAAAACCAGGATATCAACAATATAACAGTTAAAATAACATATCTGTACCAGGTTGACTGCTTGCTTTTCAACTCCTTTTTCTTTATCAAGGGTTTTGTAATAGGCAATTTTTTTGTGTCAGTTTTTAGGTTTTGTTTCATGGTAAAAATGTTGCGTTCTTTATTGTAATTGTTCAGAAATCAAACATATCTAAGCACATGTTCCTGTTATTGAAGCGACTTGATATAATCCGGTGAGATTGCCGTTCCTAAAGCGCGGGCCTTAAGAGCATCGGCAAGTGCTTTTGCCTTATTCCCAAGTAAGTTATAGGTTTCGGATCTGAACGAATAATAGTTTCCGAAATCCGGTTTCATAGCAATTGCTTTATTAAGCCATTCAATAGAAGCCTCATAACGACCCAATGATTGATATGCTATTGCAATACTTGTGAAAACCTTCTCGTCATTTGGTTTATAGATAAGGTAGCGCTTAAAATCTTCAATTGATTCCAAAGTTTTGCCCAAGCCTCTGTAAGCTACCGCCCTATTGGCATAAGATGCCGCGAAACTACTATCAAGCTTTAGGGATTTAGTAAGGAAAGTTACCGCAGAATCCAATTGGTTCCTGCGTACAAATATTGCCCCTAAATTCCCATAAGCCAACGAATTGTCTGTTTTAAGGTTCAAAACCCTGATATAATCGGAATAGGCCGAATCGTCTTTCCCTTTTCCAAAATATATATTGCCGCGCATCAGCGTCATATCAGCATCTCTATTGTCGATGGCAAGTGTCATATTTAAATCTGCAAGTGTTTTGTCGGTTTCCCCTTTTGACCTGTAATACACGGCTCTACAGGAATAGGGTCGTGCTTCTTTTCCGGGATATTTTTCGATTACATCGGTCCAAAGCGTGCCTCCATTCTTCCAGATTTTGCACCTGCTATATGTCAAAACCATCAAGAACATACTGAAAACGACAAATATAAACCAAACTAGCATGGTAGCCTTTTTCCACTTTTCTTGATTTTGCTGCAACGCCCAACCTACTAGAAATACCAATCCAAGATAAGGCACTTTTATATATCTATCGGCCAAAAAACCTGCACCGGCACCAAATATTTGAAGCATAAATACAATAGAAAACAGGAAAAACAGCGCTCCAAAAGCAACCGCCCTCGTTTTGTTGGCGGTTCTATAAACAGCAAAACCTATTAGAAGTATAAATACCGGGCTTAAATAATAAATCAGGGGCAATGTGGTTCCACTGCGCACAGGATAAGGGTATAAAGCACTCATGTTTGTGGGTGCGAAAAACTTCAAAAAATAAGAACTCAAGGAATATATGCCGAAAAAGAACCTTTCGGTGAGTGTATAAATCTCGTTCACTTTCAAGGCACCAACGCTTTGCAGCACAAAAATGCCGGCAACACCAAAAATCAGCGAAAGCAAGAAATAAGGCACTTTTTCAAAAAACAATTTAAGGTTCAAAGGCCGTTTGTAAAAATAATCGACAGCTAAAAGCACCAATGGAAGCGAAACGGCTTGGATTTTTGAAAAGAGGGCTAAAACAAAGAGCGCAAGACTGCCAGCAAACAGGATTTTTTTGTGCTTTTCGAACCGAACATAATGAAGATAGAGTAAAAGCGATCCGAAATAAAATACGCCATATAACAAATCTTTCCTTTCGGTAACCCAAGCTACAGATTCAACACCCATTGGGTGGATTCCATATATCAAGGCTCCGGCGGCGGCATAAAGTACATCAAGTTTTAGGGAACAAAGTATTCGGAATACTAAAAATACACATGCCAAATGCAGTAACAAATTGGTTATGTGAAAAGCCAAAGGGTTCAACCCCCAAATTTTGTACTCAATAGCATACGATAGCAATGGAAGTGGCACATAAGTACCTCCAACCTGAGATGTGAACATCTGCTTAAGCGATGTAAGCGAAATGCTCCTGATCATCAAGTTGTCTGTTATGTAGGCATTGTCGTCCCAGGAAGGTATAAAATCCGCTCTAAGTGTTGGTAAAAAACACAAGAAAGTTACCAATAGAATAAACAACACTAAGGAGGTTTCGTTTTTAAGAAGAACCACTAAAGGATTCTTGTTTTGAGCAGAAACTTGATTACTTGATGCCTTTTTTGGAACCTGTTGTCTTTTTGGTGTGTTTTTCGCTTTCATAAATCAGTTTTGGTTGGCTTCACAATTTTTATTTAATATATCGGACAGATGTTTTAAACCTTAATCAAGCTGTATGTCCGAAAATTATTTCAACGATTCGAGATACCCTGGTGAAATGGATATGCCCAAATCTCGGGCTTTTACGCCATCGGTTAATGCCAAATCCCTTCTGCCCATCTTATTGTAAATTTGAGAGCGAATGTAATAATAATTTCCATATTCCGGTTTTAGTGAAATTGCTTTTCCCACCCATTCTATAGATTCCTGATACTGTCCCAAAGATTGGTAGGCGATGCCAATACTCGAATACACGAGTTCGTCATTCGGATTAAATATAAGGTAATGCTTAAAATCTTCAATTGACTCTATGGTTTTACCTAATTTCCCATAGGCCACTGCCCTATTTGCGTAGGCTATTGCTAAACTGCTGTCTAAGTGAATTGATTTACTTAAATAGTAAATAGCTGAATCATACTGGTTTCGCCGTATATAAATAGCACCCAAATTTCCCAAGGCAAGTGGGTTTTCTACTTTAAGTTTTTCAACATGGATATAATCCGAATAGGCCAAATCATCCAAGCCCTTTTCAAAATAAATATTCCCGCGCATTATCGTCAGCTCAAAGTCGCTTTTATCAAGCGCAAGAGAAATATCCATATCAGCAAGAGCTTTGTCATTCTCATTCTGTTCCTTGTAATACAAACCACGGCAACCATAAGGCCGTGCATCCTTCCCTGGATATTTTCCGATTACATCCGTCCATAAAGTTTCACCGTTTTTCCAAACTTTACACCTGTTGTATGTTGAGGTTATTAGAACTAAGCTATAAATGCCAAAAACAAGCCAAATTACTGGCATCCTGGTTTTAAATTTCGTATGAAATTGCTCGAGGCTCCACCCTACAATATATACTAAGCCTAAATATGGGACTTTCGTAAAACGGTCGGCCAGAAAGCCTTGCCCTGCACCGAAAACCTGAAGCATAAAAACAATTGAAATGAGAAAAAAAACTGTCCCAAATACAATCGCCCTTGTTTTGGAATATGTCCGATAAACTATAAAACCTGTTAGGATTATACACAATGGGCTGAGATAATAAAGTAGAGGCAATGTGTTTCCGCTGCTTACCGGATACGGGTGCATGGCACTCAAAGTAATTGGGACAAAAAACTTAAGTAAATAAGCACTCAATGCATAAGTGCCAAAAAAAGACCTTTCTGCTATGGTAAACATTTCATTAACATTTAAAGCACCCGCATTTTTAAGTAAAATTACGCCTCCTATCCCAAATAGAAGAGAAAGTAAAAAGTAAGAAACTTTCTCCAATGCTAATTTAAATCTCCAATGCCTTTCAAAATAAAAATCAATTGAAATTAAAACCAACGGAAGCGAAACGGCTTGTATTTTTGAAAGCAAGGACAAAACAAAAAGGCCGATGCTGAATAGCAACAATAGTTTTTTCTTTGCCTCCGATTGTATATAGTTAAGGTATAACAAAATTGACCCAAAATAAAACGCAGTGTACAAAACGTCTTTCCTTTCGGTTGCCCATGCAACTGATTCTACGCCCATCGGATGGATACCATAAAGCAAAGCTGCCACTGCGGCAAAGCTTGTTTTGATCCTTAACTTACAAAGGATTTGGAAAACAAGGAACGTGCCTAATAAGTGTAACAAAAGGTTTGTAATGTGATAGGGTAGGGGGTTCAAACCCCAAAAATTGTATTCTACTGCAAAAGTAAGTAAGGGCAGGGGTACATAAGAACCTCCGATATTGGAGGTGAAAATACTTTTCAGATTCGTTAAGGATAGGCTTCTTATCAACGGATTGTCGGTGATGTAAATATTATCATCCCAGGTAGGGATAAAATCTGCACTCAGCGATGGCAAATATGCAATGAAAGTTATCAACAGAAACAAGAAAACAAGTATGGTTTTATTTTCATAAAATTGGGTTTCCGGATTGACGTTGGCAGAAGGTGTCTTTGCAGTTGCTTTCTTCATCATTTTATTTTTCAAATCGCTTTTGTTTCGCATATATTCAATGGTTTTGTTTTAAAAGGATTAGTGAGAAAGTGTTTTCTTTCAAAGTACCCTTGAAATGATTAATTGTTATTGTTAACTATTGTAAAATGCGTAGATTCATTAATGAATTCTGCTTCATTCTTTCGGCTTTTATTTGCATCCACTTTTTGCTCTCTTCTATGCTTTCACCATCCACTTTTCAATCTTCTTTTTCACTCACCGTGCTATATAATTAGCACCCCATTCGCAATCGCAACTTTTACCATTTGCGCAGTATTTTTTGCTCTCATCTTTCGTAGCAAGTTCGATTTGTGCCTCTCAACCGTTTTATCGCTGATAAATAATGTGTTTGCTATTTCTTTCGTGGTAGCCCCATCCGACAAATGCAATATTATTTCAATTTCCCTTTTGGTAAGGTTCCGATACCCAATTGAATCGGCTGCAGGTTCGGACGCATAGTCGGTATATAGCACTTGGGAACATAAACTGCAAAAATAAGTTTTACCGTTATAAACACTCCTGATTCCTTCATGCAATTCCTCCAAGCTGCAGTTTTTTGATAAAAAGCCTTTAGCCCCGTTTTTGAGCATTTCCTTAATATATACAGGATGGTAATACCTCGATAGCGAAATGATTTTTATCCATGGCATTTTTTCGTAAATAGTCTTTGTTACTTCCACCTGGGTTAACCCAGGCTTTTTTACATCTATTATAATTACGTCAGGTTTAATTACTTCAAGTTTTTTCAGTAATCCAACTCCATCGGATGCTGTTCCTGCAATCTCAACATCCCCGAAAGAAACAATCAGGGAAATAAGCGAGTGTAGGATTATTTTTTGGTCTTCGGCGATGACTATTTTGATCTTTTCGTTTTCGCTTCTCATACATTAAGATTCTAGTTAATAAATTAGTATCATAAAATGGCACAAGAGTTAAAAAAACTCTTGCGATTATTTGATTTTTCAACCCAATGGTTTTCAGCGGTTAGTTCATTTTATACAAATTATTTTTTTTGATTTTTGCTTAAAAACATTTTTCTGCATTACCTTTGCAAAACGATTAGGTGCTTCGACAAAAATAGAACAAAAAAAACAAAACTGTGAAATCAATAACTGTTTCGCAAAAATACAGGAAAACGGACATACTTTGGCCATAACCTCAAAAATATCTAAATAATTTTGTTTTTAGCATGAATAAATTTGAAAAATGTAGCAGAAAGCAGTACTTTCGAAACAAATTTGGGTGTGATAGTTCTTACTAGACGCGAACTTTAATTTGAATTTATTATATTGTAAAACAAAAAGTTAACCTTAATAATCACATATAAACAGAAGATTTCGATTCCAATTTTGGGAGAAAAATTAAACAATAAGCAACAAATACTGTTTAACAAAAAGAAAAAACCACAAAAACAATCCAAATGAAAAATCCCATGAAAACAAAAGTGTACATCAAGTTGGAACCCCCTCCTTAGAGGCGATACTACTTTTATACATGAATGAATTTTACCCGTTCTTTATAGAATTAACCAATAAGTTTAAACTAAGTATTTATTTATGAAAACAGTTTACAAAAAAACACTAATGTGGAAGTATTTAAAGCTACCCGCTTTAATATTCTTCCTTTTGGCATTGTCGTACAATGCTAGCGCGCAAGCATTGGTACCTAACAAGATTTGTTATGGAGCACCAATTAATATGACATGTACCAATCCTCTTAATTGTAGCGTTTCTGGTGGTACTTATACATGGTCTATCCCTGGAGGAAGTTGGTTCCAAGTGCAAACTAACATTTGCAACACTGTGACCTTAAACTTTGGGGATCCTGGTTATGGGGCTTTAGCCTATCTCTTTTCTGCGCAGTTACCAGGAGGTATTTTAATCTCTACAGTCTCCTACCCTGATTACAAAGACGCGATAGTTCTCACTCAGACTATTACAGACCCAAAGTGTAATGGGGATAACAATGGATATATAACGATTACCGCTAATGGCGGTTCAGGTTATGTGCCCCCATCTGGATATAAGTGGAGCAACGGTGCTTCTACACAGAATATCAGCGGTTTATCTGCTGGCACATACACCGTAACCGTAACCGATGATGAAAATTGTAGCCAGATAAGTTCGGCTTATGTGGTAACCAACCCTCCCGGTATGGTTCTATCTCCTGATAATGCCGGAAGTAAAACCAATGTTAGTTGCAATGGATTAAGCGATGGTTCTATCGCTTTTAGCGTTACAGGTGGTGCTTCGCCTTATAGTTATGCTTGGATACCAAGCGGCCCGAACTCTTCCTCCCGAAACGGCCTTTCTGCCGGCACTTATAATGTAACGGTAACTGATAACAATGGGTGTAAACAATCTGGTTCATATACTATAACCGAACCAAGTGCAATTACCATTTCTTCTGACCCACACAATCCTACTTGCAATGGCTTTGCGAATGGATATATCAACATTGTTGCTTCTGGTGGCAATGCAGGATCGCCTCCTTATACATATACTTGGAGTAATAGTGCGTCAACACAAAACATCAGTGGCCTAACATCAGGTACATATTCTGTAACGGTAAAAGATGCTGGCAACTGTACCAAAACTGGTAGTTGGGCAATTACTGCTGCGGGGGTACTTGCATTAACCCCAACAGTAACGCAGCCAAAGTGTGTAAGCGATTTAGGTTCAATTTCTGTTTCTATGTCAGGCGGAACTACCCCTTATAGTTATATTTGGAGTAATGGCCACTCAGCCACTGGTGCAACCGATTTAATTTCAGGTCTCGTAGCTGGTACTTACTCAGTTTCAGTTACCGATGGAAATTTATGTACAACAGATGGAAGCTGGACAATAACTGCAGCAGTTGCGTTGACAGCTCCATTTGCAAAAACAAATCCTACCTGCGCTAGCAGCAACAATGGGTTTGTTTCTGTAAGTGTATCCGGAGGTGTATCGCCATATTCATACAACTGGAGTACACCAGGCGGTACAACATCTGCTTTAAGTGGGCTTGCAGGTGGCACCTATTCGGTAACTATAACAGATTTTAACAATTGTGTTATCACCAGATCAGGTACCATCACCGCCCCAAGCGAGTTGACAATAACCCCGTCCGTAACGAATGCATTGTGCAACAACCAGAGCAACGGCAAGATAGACCTTGTTGTTACCGGTGGCACAACGGCCTACACCTACAATTGGAGTGGAGTATCGGGCACACAGCGCTATACGGCAAATGTAACCGGTCTTGGAGCCAATACCTATTCGGTAACAGTAACGGATGCGAACAGTTGCACCGCCATAGGCAGTTACGTGATCACACAGCCGGATCCACTTTCGGGCAGTGGTGTTGTAAGCAACCCAATATGTTTTGGCGACTGCAATGGAACAGCAACCATCACAGGAACAGGTGGTACCCCTACCTATACCTACACATGGGTCGGCGGATCACATGCACAATTGCTGACAGGTCTGTGCGCAGGCACCTACACGGTAAGCATCACAGATGCCAATGGTTGTTTCAACTTTACCTGGCAGACCATAACAGCCCCAACG
>CAIRHD010000415.1 GCA_903878265.1 uncultured Bacteroidales bacterium
CAGCAAATTTGCGAGCAAAATTACCATGGTTCATCAGTTCGATTCCTTTACCGCCAACAAACAGGCTCAGGAAAAACTGTTCGCCAACCCTAAAATAAATGTTCTTTTTGAGCATGAACCCAGATCTTTCTCCCGCGAAGGTGATAAAATGGTAACAGAAGTTGAAAACTTGAAAACCAAAACCAGCAGTAAGCTGATGAGCGATGGAGTTTTTGTTTTTATTGGAATGAAACCAAATATTGACTTGTTCAGGGACAAACTTGAACTCGATAAATGGGGATACATTAAAACCGACGAAGATATGCACACGAGCATGGAAGGCGTATTTGCGGTTGGTGATGTAATAAGTAAAAAATACAGGCAGATTACCACAGCGGTTGCCGATGGAACCATTGCAGCAATTGCCATAGCAAAAGAAATGAACTAATCAGTAAAACCCATAAACAATGAACCCAAACCAATTAATTATTGAGCAGGTTAGCCCTTTTGACGTGGCTACCACAGTTGCAAAACTTATAGATGCGGCAGCAAAGAAGGATTGGCAAAACCCTGCTGTCCACAACCTTCAGCAGTCGCTGGCCAAATCAGGCAAAGAGGTTCGGCCAGTTCAGGTTGTCGAGATTTGCAAACCCGATTATTCGGGCAAAATGCTCGAAAAAAATGACGAGAGGATCAGTTCAATATTGATGCCATGCCGCATTTCGGTGTACGAAAAAGAAGATGGCAAAACATACGTTGCCCTGCTAAACATGGGTGCCATGACAGCCGGTATGCCTGATTCAACGGCAAATGCCATACATGGTGCTTCCGACGAGACTTTTGAGATTGTCCGCTCAGTTGTTGGTGTGCTCTAAAAAGGCGAATATTTTCTTCACTTTCAAAAACAAGTATTCCATTTTCTAATTGGATGAAATTGTTTTTGGAATAGTTCCATGATTTGTTTGAATTTTTCGCACCTGTATTGTCTTGCGGGATGTTGGGATATAGTTTGGATGTTCACAAATGGTGGTTTCCATTCTGTTCCATTTGCAATTGCGACAAAACATCAAAAAGTGAGAAATGCAATTAATATCCAATAGTTTAAACCATAACTGTCCGAACAATTTTATACAGCAGAAAAATTCTAAAACAATATTTTTGTATTCGCAAAATACAAATGGAACTAAAGAACTTTTCTATGAAGACAAAGTAAGTTAAAAAAATGGACTCCCCGATTTTTAAGCAGGTTTTAGATTTGATACCCTATGCGGTATTGCGTAAAGCCATCAACAAATACAAATCTGATAAAGCTGTTCCAAATATTTCACCAAGGATCAACTGATAAGCACTTTGTTCTGACAGCTAAACAAATGCATGTCGTTTCGTGATTTAGCAATGGACATAGACCAGTCGCCAGAGTTTTTGGCTGACATTGGCATTGAGCAGAGTCCCGCCAAATCGACCATGAGCGATGGCAATGCCAAACGTGACTACCATGTGTTCGAGGAGCTTTACTATCTTCTTATAAAACATTACAAAAATCAATTGAGTATGTGGCCAGGGTATAAAGCGATACAAGAGATAGAAGGGATGCACATTAAATCATCGATGCCACTCTCATGAGTGTCTGCCTGAAGCTCTTCCAATGGGCCGAATACCGGACAGCTAAAGGGGGCATCAAGGCGCATGTTTCATTAGATGAGGCGAGCATGATACCCGATATTGTCAATATCAGCAAAGCTAAAGTTAGCGATAGGCGTGGGGCAGATAATTTCATGTATGAAAAGGACACGATTATTGTTGATGACCGAGGATATTTTGATGTTAAACTGTTCAAGATCAGAATAGGGGATGGAAATTATTTTGTGACCCGCATAAAGGACAACATCCTTTATGAGTCGGTTCGGGAGTATGACCTCCCAGAGGATAAGGACACCCATATTTTGAAGGATGAAATAATACGGCTAGCAGGAAAGTCGGCCACAGAAAACGGGATGGACAAGGTAGAATTGCGCCGCATTGCAGTCTATATCGAAGATGGCAACCGGACGGTAGAATTAATCTGCAACAACCTGGAGTGGAGCGCTGCCACCATAGCTGAATTTTACAAAAGGCGTTGATTGATTGAGACCTTTTTCAAATTGATAAAACAGAATCTACAGATAAAAACCTTTCTGGGAACTACACCCAATGCCTGTAAATCACAAATCTTCATTGCGTTGATCGGTTATCTGCTGTTAGAATTGATTCGCAGGACGTTGTGCAAGACGCCCCACCGCTTTGGGCACTTTGTTACATTGATAAGGGTATGCCTTACCCAGTATAACCGGCTTGGATATGTGGCAAACAATGTGCAGATAAAGGTAAGGACAGCACGAAAAAAGCAAAACGGATCTGTGGACCTATTCAGCAACCAACACCCCCAAAAAGATTTCGAACAACTTTTGATCGATTTTGGATAATTCTACAACTGATAATCATATATATATATTATTATTTGTCTGAAACCCATTTTGCTCGGACTGGTATATGAATTTGTAGTATTGGCACACCTCAACGGTTACATCCAAACAAGGGAAATCCGTGTAACAATAATAAAATTAAAATAGCCATACCAACCATGCTCCAATACCTCACCATCCTAATCAGTTTCATCACAGGAGGCGGAATATCCACCCTCATTTC
>CAIRHD010000416.1 GCA_903878265.1 uncultured Bacteroidales bacterium
GGAATGAACGATAGGATTGCCAATGCCTTGAATACCAATGGAAATTATAATCTGGCTTTCACAAACCTATGTTCGATAGGAGCCACAAATTACGCCCAGCGCATAAATACCGTTCGTGCAACAATCAATAAGTTGCTGAATGATGGCACGTTCAAAAAAAAATACCACAGTGCCAGCAATTCGTTTGTTGATTTATAAGTAAATCCCTTTGTTGATTTTTACACCCAAAAAACTATTCATGTTTATTCCGCGTTCAAAGTGCTTTAATAGCTGGACACTCAGTGTCCAACTTAGTAGTGAAGATGCTTTATCGGAGTTGACTCAAAGTTATATGTTCAGGAAGCGATAAAACAAAAACGAAAGAAACAAAAAAAGCTTCCATCTGGAAGCTTAAGTGGTAGTGTTCAATGCTGATTTATTGCATCTTAACATTGATTGCTTTCGGACCGCGGCGATCTTCAACAACTTCAAAGCTAACCAAATCGTCATCTTTAATTTTGTCGATCAAGCCGGTAACATGCACAAAAACTTCTTTTGCTGTTTCATCATCAACTATAAAGCCGAAACCTTTTTGCTGATTGAAAAATTTTACTTTTCCAGTGGACATTGTAATGGGTATTAGTAATTAGTTAATTGATAGTTGAATGCAAAAATAAGATATATTTTAATAAATTAACACTATTTATGAATTATTTTTTAAATATTTGGATTACAGATTGTTGGAATAATCAAGTAATGAAATATGCTGGTTTTTGACTTCAAGTTTTTAGGTGAAAATCGAATTGATGCATTTCAATTTACATTTAAGATTACTTTTCCATCAACCATTCCAGTACTTTTTGTGCTTCTTCTGTCGAATTTCCGCAAATTATTTCCTCCGGTTTAAATCCCACACACACTTCAGGACGGCTTGGGTGGTTAAAAATGGCACATTTCAGGTCAACTGTAAGTTGTATGCACCTTACACCTGCCAACTTGCCCAATGGCATGCCTGGTATTGGCGAACTGATGGATGGATATATGCAGCATGCACCACATTTTGGACGGCATTCCATGGGTAGGGGTTGGGTTTTTGGGTTTAGTGGTTATGGTGGATGAAACGGGAAATGGGTAGATGGAAATAAAAACAGAAGCAAGGAATTTGGGCAATAATTTCCAAATTTCCTTGCTCCAGTTATGCTTAACGCCGATTATAACTGCGGGCCTGCTGCAACAAGACTCTTGCCTTCATCGTTATCAGTATATTTTGCGAAATTATCAATAAAACGTTTGGCCAAATCCAATGCTTTTTCATCCCAAACCGATTTTTCTTGGTAAGTATCGCGTGGATCGAGAACGGCAGGGTTCACGCCGTGCAATTCCGTTGGTACTTCCAAATTAAAGAAAGGAATCATTTTAGTTGGCGCATGATCAATAGAGCCATCGAGGATTGCATCAATAATACCGCGTGTGTCCTTAATTGAAATGCGTTTTCCGCTTCCATTCCAACCTGTGTTTACCAGATAAGCTTTGGCACCTGAATTTTCCATGCGTTTTACCAGTTCTACAGCATATTTGGTTGGGTGCAAGGATAAGAAAGCATTGCCAAAACATGCCGAGAATGTTGGCTGTGGGGAAGTTACACCTCTTTCGGTTCCTGCTAATTTGGCGGTGAACCCCGAAAGAAAATGGTATTTTGTCTGTTCATCGGTGAGTTTCGAAACCGGAGGCAACACCCCAAAAGCATCTGCGGTGAGGAATATGACTTTACTGGCATGTCCACCTTTAGAAACAGGCTTAACAATGTTTTCGATGTGAAAGATTGGGTAAGAAACACGGGTGTTCTCTGTTTTCGAGCCATCAGCGAAATCTATGGATCCGTCATCCCTTACCGTTACGTTTTCTAAAAGTGCATCACGGCGTATGGCATGAAAAATATCTGGTTCGTTTTCTTCGCTCAGGTTGATGCATTTTGCATAGCAACCGCCTTCGAAATTAAAAACTCCGGCATCGTCCCAGCCATGTTCGTCATCGCCTATTAGCGCACGCTTTGGGTCGGCAGATAAAGTGGTTTTTCCGGTGCCTGACAATCCAAAGAAAATAGCAACATCGCCATCTTTTCCCATATTTGCCGAACAGTGCATGGATGCAATACCCTGAAGTGGAAGGTAATAATTCATCATGGAGAAAATGCCTTTCTTCATTTCGCCGCCATACCACGAACCACCTATAAGCTGCATGCGTTCTGTGAGGTTAAAAACAACAAAGTTTTCAGAATTCAGACCTTGTTCTTTCCAATTAGGGTTGGTGGTTTTTGAAGCGTTCAAAACCACAAAATCAGGGGTAAAATTTACCAATTCCTCATCCGATGGACGGATGAACATATTTTTTACAAAATGTGCTTGCCAGGCAACCTCCACAATAAAACGGACTTTTAACCGTGTGTCGGGATTGGCTCCGCAATAGGCATCCATAACATACAACTTCTTGTCCGACAATTGCTTCTGGGCAATGGTTTTCAAATGACCCCAGATTTCGGGTGAAACAGGCTTGTTGTCGTTTTTCCCAATTGTGGACCACCACACCGTATTTTCCGAAACGGAATCATTTACGATGTATTTGTCTTTTGGCGAACGCCCAGTGAAAATGCCAGTATCAACATTTACTGCACCCAAGTCTGAAAGTTTGCCACGTTCAAATCCTTCGAGGGAAGGATCCGTTTCATGTTGAAAAAGATCATCGTATGCCAGGTTGTAAAAAACCTGAGACACACCGGTAATGCCATATTGCTCAAGATCAATACTGATTCCGGTTTTGTTAATTGCTTTAGCCATGTGTTTTGTTGGGTTAATTAAAAAGAAAGGTTATAAATTAGGATTGAAAATCAAACACTTACACATTTAACAACAAACATATTTCTATATGATTGGTTAGGGCAAATATATAAATTTTGCTGAAACTGCAAACGTTTGCACAAATTTATGATGGAGCAAGAATATTATCTTTTTTTATACTTTATAAAGGTAAAATGGGTACGAAAAACAAGGCATTTATCAGCTAAAAATGCAGTGAATTATCAAAAATATGAAAAAACATCTCCAAATGGGGTTGTTCAATGCCCCAAAATATCCATTCCATTAATCAATAACCGATAATTCTACTTTTTCATAATAAAATTCAAACCACAATAGGCATAGTAGGACACAGTAGAAATATAGTTTTCAACATTAATGTTGATTTTTCCATTTCCCGAATTCCGGTAGGTATATATTTTCTGCACCTTTGAATTAAAGACACTTGTTTTTTTAATTTTGTATGTGCTCAATTATGGTTCAAAATCTTTGTCAGGTTCATTTTAGTAAAGTAGAATTAACCAATAACCATTAACCAATAACCATTCCCCCAATAACTTATCTCTTTTTATCGCGGCCTTTAAAGGTTTTATCTCCTTTGGTTTTTGGCTTTTTATATTTTGCAGCCAACTCTCTTTTGTACGATCCACCTTGGTTTGTCTTCTTGTTTTTTTCTTTCTTTTCGTGAAAACCAGGAGCAAGTTCTATTTTTTTGTCGTTTCGGTTCGGGTTTTTTGTATCACCTGCAAGGATTCGTTCTTCTGGTGTTTTTTGAGTGGAAATTTGCACTTCATCAGGAAAATCAGCCATGGGGATTTTGTACGACATCAGCTTTTCAATCGCTTCTTTGGCAGGCTCTTCTTTTTCGGTGTAAAACAGTATTGATTTGCCTTGTTGTTCGGCACGGCCTGTCCTACCTATTCGGTGGATGTAATTTTCAGGAAAATTTGGGGTATCGAAATTGATTACATGGGTAACTTTTTCCAAATCGAGGCCACGGGCAATAATATCGGTTGCGACCAATATCCTGTTTTTCCCTTCATCAAATTCTTTAATCGACTTGAACCTATAGTTTTGGGTTTTATTGGAATGTATTATCCCCGTTTCTGACGAATGTTTTTCCTGAAGGGCGGTAAATAACCTATCGGCACTGTTCTTGTTGGAAACAAATACTAGCACTTTACGAAATTCGGCCCTGTTGGCAACCAATTGCGAAAGCAGATTAACTTTGGTATAAAAATTTGGCACATCATAACATTGTTGAGCAATATTATCCAATCGGGTGCCACTCAAGGCGATAGAAATCCGGGCTGGTGATGTAAAATCATCGTCAATCAATTCGGCAACTTCATCGGTCATAGTGGCCGAAAACATTATGTTCTGACGCCGAGTGGGCAGAAGTTCAAAAATATTTTCGAGCTGAAACCTGAATCCAAGATCCAACATCACATCAACCTCGTCAATCACCAATTTGTTTATGCCTTTCAATACCAACGAACCGCTCAAAGCCAGATCATACAAACGACCGGGTGTAGCAATCAGTATATCAGCACCTTGGGCAACTTTTTGTTTTTGGGTGTTTATATTTACACCTCCATATACGCCAAGAACCCGAATGTTGATATATTTTGCGAAGCTTTCGGTCATTCCCACAACTTGCAACACCAATTCGCGGGTAGGCACCAACACCAAAACCCGTGGGTTTAGCTGTTTCGAGAATTTAATATCTTGTAACAAAGGAAGCATGTAAGCCATTGTTTTCCCTGTGCCTGTTTGAGCGATGCCAACTACATCTTTTCCCGATAAAATTACAGGAAAGGCCTCTGTTTGTATGGGTGTTGGCCTTTCGAACCCCAAATCGGAAATGGCGTTTTGGATTTGTTTCGACAGGTTGAAATTTTCGAATGTATTCATATTATAAGTTGGGCGACAATGGTTTGTAGTTTATTGAAAATGGCTGAGATGCCTTGTAATTGTTAGATACTGAATTGAAGTGGGATTGTGTTTTTTGATTAAATGTCTTCAATTTAACAGAAGGGTCAGGACATTGAAGGATTTTAAAGGATTGTTTTCGTGATGCAATCTTTTCGGACTGCGCTGGTTTTGGTATAGGCAGTAAAGCTCCAAAATTACACTTAAACTGCCATTATTTTGGGCATTTGTTACATGATGCGGTTTTATTTTACTAAATCAATGTCATTGGTTGCCTTTTAGGTTTGTTCATTTTGTTTATTTAAGCCTACTCCAATAAATCTATTTTCGCCACAAAATTGTATCACAAACTACTCACTATTTCCCCTTCCGCTTCCACACGTCCTTCTTCAATAAGCCATCTGAGTACCGAAAGCACTTCGTTTTCTTTCCAGCGGTTCAAACTGCTAACAATTTCGGTTATAGTATGCTGTTTTTGAGATACAAAGCTCAGTATTTGATTTTCAATTTCTGCCAACTGCTTTGCATTGATGGCATTGCGCCTCCTTTTTAAACAGACATCGCAAACCCCGCAATCCTCGGCTTTTTTTTCGCCAAAATACGAAACCAACATCCGGCTGCGACATTCGGTTTCGATTGCCGCATAGTTGATAATGCTTTCCAGCATCGCGAAAGCTTCTTTTTTGCGCTGCGAATAAAATGTTTTCGACAATGCTATATCATTATGGTTCAAGCGTTCGGTGTTAAATATCAATTGAGGGGTATTTTTATTTGGCACATATTCCAGTATGCCAAGTTTTTGCATTTTTACCAGCAACTCTTTTATTTTTGGCGAATCAATTCCCGAACGCCTTGCAATTTCGTTTTCGCTTATGCGGGTAAAATCGGTAAATACTCCACTGTAGGATCTAAGTATGATACGGAGGATTTTGTCAGCTTCCGCATTTTGGAGCTGATATCTGTACAAATCATCTTTGGAACAGATAAAATAGATGCGCGAAGGGCTGTCCCAGGCATCGTTCAAGGAAATATATCCATCGCGCTCCAATATTTTCAGGGCACTGTAAACCGTAACAGGTTTCATTTTATAGGCACTGCCAAATTTCTCGGAGTCGAAA
>CAIRHD010000417.1 GCA_903878265.1 uncultured Bacteroidales bacterium
AAACATCTCCACCCGCACAACCCTCCTTTTATACTACCATCTAAATACCACAGATACATCCGCCTGTTAACAAATTGTTGCAATTATTTTGCACCTGTACCATTGCTCTAAAATAAAATGTTGTACATTCGTTGCAGTATCAACCCTTTAAATAAACCCAAACATGAAACATGTACTTAATTATGCCGCCTACCCCACTCAGGGGATCAAGACCAGCCGGGCCGATTTTGCACAGTATGTAAAAGGCCATATCAATTATTTACTTGCTGCCAACCAACCCGAGTATGGCACAATAACCGACGAAACTACAGCACTGTACGACGATATGTTCGGGGCTGTTTCGGCACACGAACAGTTTTTAAACAAGCGCGTGAGCCTTACCCAAAACGTGAACGCGATAAAAAAGGAGTTTAACGCCAGGATAGATGAATTAGAGGAGGTTTTTGTTTTTAAATTCCATAAAAACTCCCCTGTTTACAACGAGGTATTTCCACATGGCGTTACACCTTATAAGGTTGCCACCTTATCCGAAACCCTTATCAAAATGGAACTTGCCGAGCAATTGGCCAATAAATACAAAACCACCATCGGCGATACGTATCTGGCAACCTTGCAAGAGGTGCGCGCACGCTACGAAGCCGAAACCAATGCACAGGGCATGGCAAAGGGCGAGGTTAAAAACATAATTCCCGATTATAAGGTAAAACGCTTGGCTGTGGATAAACAGTTGTTAAAAAACATTTGTACCATCATACTCCACAACCTCGACAACCCTACCGTTGTGGAATCGTTTTTCGACGAACACCTGATATTCCCCAAGAACAAGAAAAAGGAAGAACCCGACGAGCCTTACTCAATAATAGTGGCGCCCAATACCCATATAGCTGCCAACATCAACTTTTCTATTGGCGATACCCTATTGGTTACCAACACAGGCACTGTTTCGTTGTTTTATTATGGTGCGGCTGCTGCCGATGCTGCTATACCCACCTCATTAGCCGAAATACTGCCCGATGAGGAAACTGAAATTACAGCAGCCGAATTAGGCGCACCTGCCAATAAATACTTGATATTGGTAAACCGCCACAGCACCGACGAAGGCGAAGCAGAAATATTGCTGCTTTAAAAGCACGGCCATTGTACCTTCGGCTCATAGTGTAGCCGAATGTTTAACCCGATAGCTGGCTTTGCCCTATCGGGTTTTGTTTGCCTGTTGCATTTGGCATACATCCGGATTAACTACATGCTTTTAGCAGGTAAAGCAAAATATTGAAAATCCGTACCCGGTATAAGGCTTTGTTATATTTGCTAACTTGTAACTATTCAGTGCCTAAAGTAGAGAATGCCTAAAATGCCTAAAGTTACTTGCTAAAGTTACTTGCATTATTAACCAAGCACTTAGGTTCAAATTGTTTATTTTAATTGGAGATTAATGTGAGCGATATTTTCCTGAATTTAAAGGATTAAAGGCGTTAGTGGCATTAACTTTAGGCATTTTAGGCAATCAAGGCACTTTAAGTACTATCAAAACATTAAAACTTCAGTAGGATGAATAGGTACGCTAACTTTATTGATTGAAATGGAATTAACAAATACCCATTTTAAAGTATTTGCATTGGGATACATGTTTTATGCAATGCTTATAGAAATTATAAAACAAAACAAACTTATTTATATGTGTTACAGCCGCTGTACATGGTACAAACAAGCTTGTTTGTATGTATTCCATTCGCTGTATATGGCACAAACAAGGTTGTTTGTATGTGTTCCATCCGCTGTATATGGCACAAACAAGGTTTTTTGTATGTATTCCATCCGCTGTATATGGCACAAACAAGGTTGTTTGTATGTATTCCATCCGCTGTATAGGGTACAAACAAGGTTGTTTGTATATGTTCCATCCACTGTATATAGCACAAACAAAGTTGTTTGTATGTGTTGCAGCCGATGTTTAATAAGGAGCTACGTTTATGGCATTTGTATTAAGGCTTATTGGTTTAGGTTCCAGAAAATGAAGAACATGTATATTTTAATAGTTCCCTATTGCTCAATCTGCGAAAACTGAATTTATATGTAAAGAAAGGGTTTAATCCCTTACGCACCGGATAGAGAATCCATTGCCAAATGAAGCGGTTTCATAATAGTTGAGATTTCCGTAATCGTTATCAATGGTAAAACATGCGGCCATATCGTAAGGATTTGGTATATTTTTATAAATTCTAGTTGAAGTCCACCAAACGCCGATAGTGCCGACAGGATTAAATTCACCCTTACTACTACGCGCCCCGCCAGGCAGGGCGGTAAACCCAAATTCGTTGGTCGCCCCAACGTTAGGCTCGTTCCAATGTGTTGTACCTGTTTCTTTTAACAGGCCACCAGAATTGGATAAGCCAAGATATAATTTCGACCACTCAGCATTTGATGCAACATGCCATCCAAGCGGAGCAATATTGGAACTATCCTGTATCGCATAAAAATTGTAAAGTTTACCATATATGACACTGTTGCCTGGGTCCATTTTATTATCGCAATAAGCCCCGGCCCTAATCTCGCACCATCTTGACGAATCAGTAGCGTTTTCTATCGATTTGCCATTGCGGTATCTGGTAGTGTTTAGGTTTTCTATTAGCCAGACTTGTGTATCAATAGTAACAGTATGATAAATATTGCCATCAATGTCGGTAACTTCTAAACTCGCTGATGGCAGCGAAACAAACGAAATTTCATTTCCATAAAATACCCCATCGCTATTAATCGCGTAAGTCCTGATATAATATTTGGTATCAGGGGTTAGGCCCGATAGGTTACAAGTAAAATTGCAAAAAATTGTATCCCAGTTTGAATTGGCATTCCAAAATGGCTTAATCGTGGTTTTGGAGTCAGTTATAGTTGGGTGTTCGCTGGTACTCCAGCATAAACCATTTGCCCTCACAATAGAATCTATTTCATTAAAGTCGGTTACGGTTGTTGCCATAGTTATTTTCCCGCCACATATTGCTGTAGTCTTGGTAATTCCGGTTATTGGAGCGGTTGTTAAAACAAGAACCCTCTTGGGTTTCGGGTCAATTTGTTCTTTTTTACATGCATTCGAAAACAGCAAACAAATGCCAAAAATTGCAAGCATGAAAATATGGGCAGTGAATTTGTTGTTCATGTGAATTTAAAATTTGTAAAACCAGATCTCAGAGTTAATACTATGATTTCGACAGTTTATTTCTTTGCTTTCGCTAAATTTTCTTTTGCCCTAAATTCAACCATCCGCTCAATCAAGTTGTAAGGAAGTTCTTTGTCGAGCGGAAACTGCACAGAGCCTTTTCCCTGTTTGTAAATCGAGAGTTCGGCGGCAAATTCGCTCTTTCCCGAAGGCAAAGCGTAAAATCCAATATGATTTTTATGCCCTGCAAAATACACCAAAGGCCTTCCATTTGTTTTGTATGCCGGCATTCCATAAGCAATACCCTCCACAGCTTCAGGCACTTTACCCTTGATGGCCGAGCGGACGAGGTGCAAGAGCGATTGTGTGTGGGCTGGGAAAGATTTTATGTATTCGTCAACAGTTTTAAAGCAAGTTTCCATTCTTGATGTTCTTTTTATGCGGCGTTTACAACGGTTAAGGTTTGAAAAATGCCAGTTTGCATAGTGCTAATCAAGGCAAACTACACGAATGTATGTGCGGTCTGCAAAGTTAAAATTTATGTGATTTACCCAACAGAAGAAACTGACAAGCCATCCTGTTTTCATCAGCATGCATCTGAAAAGAATATGTGCGCCAACCAGGAGATGGGGACACCCCCTCAACTCCGTATCTGATTTTGACTTCAAACGAAGCAAACCGAGGATGGCCTTTAAACGAAAATTATCGAATAACTTACTGAATATATTTTTTCCACGCGAAAGGATTCGCGCGGCAGCGGAGCGTAGGGGCTGTAACTTTGAAACTAGCACGGTAATGGTTATTAACTATACTGTGTGTAGGCACTTTGCTTTTTATAAATCTAACTTTAAATAATACCAAGATTCTTTTCGATTCCAGATAAATTCAATATCCGAACTAATTGATATATTTTTGTCTCGTGGCGAACTTTTCCATTTCCCTATCCATGTAGGCTTAATTGGGGTATTTTTCTCAATCTTTCTACCATCTTTAATACTAACAATTCCTGCATGTCCGGAATGTTTGCCGTCAATATAGGCATTGTTATCAGTCAAGCAGATGAATTTCTTAATTGGGTGATCAGTGAAACTTTCAAGTCTTTCAATATCTTTAAGAACATCATACATATCCATATCCATTGCACGATTCGAAATTTTCCTAAAGCATTTTAATTCAATTGCTGCCTTTATATCGTTATAGGAACATTCTATATCAATATATTTTTTAGTGTCTTTGTAAGAGTGCTCCAGCTCTATCTTAAAGTATTCATCTGGTTCTACAATCAATTGTTCACCTATACTTTTTATTATTGAAGCATAATGAAGTTGCATAGATGACTCAAGATTTATAGTTATCCTTTTAGAAATCAATCTTTCGAAAAAAATATCCCACGATAAATCAAGTACATATTGCAATTTCTTTGTCTTATCAATTAAATCTAACATTGTCAATCTGTTTTGTTTTGTACTGCCCCCCAACTAATTTCCACAACAAATATACACCACAATTCATCAATACGCACAGTAATATTTTTTGTTCTGGAATTTGCCGCAATATCTACCAATGCGCTTATAGCTTTAGTGGCTGAAATACAAAGTGTATTTGTTTCCCAAACCTTGATTTATATCACCCATTAGTACTATTGTTTCATATCTTAATGTAATTAAATTATACTTTATGAAGAAATTAAATACCTTTTTGCTGCGCTTGAATCACTTTTTGCATCACTGGAATCACTTTTTGCATCACTGGAATCGCTTTTTGCCGCATCGGAATCGCTTTTTGCGGCACACTTAATTGACTTCCATGAAGGATTTCCCCCATTTCAGTGGTTCAACGGCTAATACTTATAAAAGTCCGCATATTACTATTGTTCAATCCATTGTTCGAGGACTTCAATAGGCTTAAGCATTATGCAACAATTTGTGCGAAGCAAAGTATAAATCGAAATCGGTGGTAATTTGGCTCGAACAACATAATCTTTCAGTCGCTTCCCTTCGCATATTGACCAATTTGGTTACTTTTGGCTTTTGTT
>CAIRHD010000418.1 GCA_903878265.1 uncultured Bacteroidales bacterium
TAATGGGAAAGTATTCGATTCATCATTGGATAGGAAACCATCTGTGCCTTATGAATTTACTCTTGGAAAAGGCGAAGTAATTCCAGGTTGGGACGAAGGTATTGCTATGATGAATGTTGGAGCAAAAGGGATTTTGGTAATCCCCTCAAAATTAGCTTATGGCGCAAATGGATCAGGTGGTGATATTACACCTTTCTCGCCGCTGGTTTTTGATGTTGAACTTGTTAGCATCAGCGATAAGTAAAGGCAGGGTTTAGGGATTTGGGTTTAGGGTTTGGATCGGTCAGAAAGCAATATTTGATTCAGTACTTCCTAACAAGCCTAAAGCCTAACAGCCTAAATGAATACTTGCAGACAAAGTTAATCTGACAAAAATGGGGTAATAGAAATATTACCTCATTTTTTTTGCCCTGCAATAAAAAAAGGGTTCAAAAGTGATGGTTTATTATAATCTAATGGTAGCCTATTTTCAATCTGATTCACAAAGCAACCTGCAAACACAGCAACTGCATGTCCGGCAGCAGTATCCCATTCCATGGTTGGTCCAAAACGAGGGTAAACATCTGCACCGCCTTCGGCCAAGGTGCAGAATTTCAGCGAACTTCCACGGGAAATAAATGATAGGTTAGGATGAATATGCTCCAATTTTCTAATAAATGTTTCGGTTTCAACATTCATGTGCGATCTGCTGCCTAAAACCACAAAGCCATCGTATTCCGGCTCGCAAGGAAGTTTTTCGGCCATGTTTTGGATTCGATTAAAATCCATAAAATCAATTTCATCGAACTGTTTCATATTTAGCCTGTACGACCCAGATTTACTTCCCCAGTAAATAATTCCAGGAACTGGTGCATAAACTACGCCAAATATTGGTTTTTGATGACTGATAAGTGCAATATTTACAGTAAAGTCGCCATTTTTATTGATAAATTCTTTAGTCCCGTCTAATGGATCGACCAACCAATAGTTTGTCCAATTTTTCCTGACTTCATAATTTATCTGAGAGCCTTCTTCGCTCAAAACTGGCAATCCAAATTCTTTAAGACCTTCCATAATAATAATATGCGCTTTTTGGTCGGCAATCGTCAAAGGACTGTTATCAGATTTTAGTTCAAAAGTGAAAGGATGGTTGTAAACATCCATTATGGCATTCCCAGCTAGAAAAGCAGTATGTAAGGATTTGGCTATAAGTTTTTCGGAAATTTCCATTTTATTTGCTTTTTTTTCTATTCTCGATAAGTTCTTTATAGCCGAGCATTTCGTCGCGAAGGCGTGCAGCTTCAATAAAATCAAGTTCTTTGGCTGCTTTTTCCATAGCTCGCCGCGAAAGGTCGTATTGCTTTTTAAGTTGATCGTCATTCATATATTTAACCAAAGGATCGGCGGCAGTGTTAATCACATCTTTCTCCACATAAGCTTTTGGTGCTGTTTTATACTCGATTGTACCGCTGAGACCTGAAGGTTCAATATTCTTGATTATTTGGGTTGGGGTGATGTTGTATTTGAAATTATAGGCAATCTGTATGGCACGTTTTCGGTTGGTTTCGTCAATGGTTTGTTGCATCGACTTTGTCATTTTGTCAGCATAAAAAATTACCTTGCTGTTCAGGTTGCGGGCAGCACGGCCGGCAGTTTGAGTAAGCGATTTTTCTGAACGTAAAAACCCTTCCTTATCGGCATCCAAAATTGCAACCAGCGAAACCTCCGGCAAATCAAGTCCTTCGCGGAGAAGGTTTACACCAATCAGAACGTCAATTGAACCCATTCGCAAATCGCGGAGAATCTCGATCCTATCAAGCGTTTCTACTTCCGAATGAATGTATTTACACCTGATACCGAGCCGAAGCATGTATTTCGAGAGTTCCTCCGCCATCCGTTTTGTAAGCGTGGTAACCAAAATCCGCTCGTTTTTTACAGTGCGTAGTTCAATTTCATTCAACAAATCATCAATCTGGTTTAGGCTTGGTTTAACTTCGATTTGAGGATCCAGCAATCCTGTTGGTCTGATAAGCTGTTCAACAACAATTCCTTGCGATTGGTTTAACTCATAATCTGAAGGTGTGGCACTTACATAAATGATCTGCCCTAAAAGGGTTTCGAACTCTTCGAACTTTAAAGGTCGGTTATCCAATGCCGATGGTAGCCTGAATCCATATTCCACCAAGTTTTGCTTACGCGAACGGTCGCCGCCGTACATTGCCCTGATTTGCGGTACCGTGGCATGGCTTTCGTCAATAACCATAAGGAAATCGGAAGGGAAAAAGTCGATCAGGCAAAATGGCCTCGAACCTGAAACCCTTCCATCGAAATAACGGCTATAGTTTTCAATGCCAGAGCAGTAGCCAAGTTCGCGCATCATTTCAATATCATATGTAACCCGTTCTTCAAGCCTTTTTGCTTCAAGATGCCGACCTATTTCTTTAAAATAATCCACTTGTTTCACCATATCAGATTGAATTTCCCAAATTGCTTCCTTCATTTTTTCCTTTGAAGTAACAAAAATATTGGCAGGGAAAATGGTGATTTCGGTAAGGGTTTCAATGGTAAGCCCATTCAATGGATCAAAAGAAGATAGGCTTTCTATTTCATCGCCAAAAAAGATAATTCGGTAAGCAATATCTGCCGAAGCAGGAAACACATCAATTGTGTCGCCTTTAACCCTGAATTTTCCACGGGTAAGATCAAATTCGTTGCGCGAATACAAACTTTCAACGAGGGCGTATAACAACTTATTCCTGCTCAACTTGTCGCCGGTAGCGATATGTATTACTTTGCTGTTAAAATCATCAGGATTCCCAATTCCATAAATACATGAAACAGAGGCAACTACAATAACATCCCGGCGACCAGAAAGTAAAGCTGAAGTGGCACTAAGCCTCAATTTTTCTATTTCTTCATTTATCGAAAGGTCTTTTTCGATATAGGTATTGGTAACCGGAATAAAAGCTTCCGGTTGGTAGTAATCGTAATATGAAATAAAAAACTCAACAGAATTTTCCGGAAAAAACTGCTTGAACTCGCTGTATAATTGGGCAGCCAAGGTTTTATTATGACTCAGCACCAAGGTAGGCCGCTGTACTTTTTGTATAAGATTGGCAATAGAAAATGTTTTCCCCGAACCGGTTACTCCCAATAAAACCTGTGCAGCATCGCCTCTTTCCACACCTTCGGCCAATTGCCGTATTGCTTCAGGCTGGTCGCCGGTAGGAATATATTCGGAAGTGAGGTTAAATTTCATGAAAAGATTTGGTAAAATGGTTCACAAAAAAAAGTTTGGCTCATTCAAATTATTCGGGCAATGAGAATCGCGCTACAATTGGGTAATGGTCGGAATAATCCCTATCAATTGTTTTATGCTCAATTGTCTGCAGTGCTTTTGAGTGAAAAATGTAATCGAGTCTTAGCATTGGGAGCATTTGCGTGTACGTTTGCCCAAAGCCCTTTCCTGCTTCAACAAAAGTATCATCTAATTCGTTGGCAATCTGCCTGTAACAATAGGAGACAGGAGTGTCGTTAAAATCACCGGTCAGGATTACCGGATAAGGCGATTTTTTCACAAATTCAGCTACGGTTTTTATTTGCGAAACACGTTTAACATACGCATCCCGCATTTTGCCAATTATGGCATACGAACCTTTTTTGATTCCTTCGTTTGCTGCCGAAGAATTTGTAATTTCATTAACAAAGTTATAATCTTCTTTTCCAAATTTAATGGATTCAAGGTGCATGTTCAAAACCCTAATCGTATCTTTTCCAATTCGGACATCGCACGACTGACAGAAATTTACCTTGCTGTTTGCGAAAATTATTTTTTGTGATTTAACGATTGGGAATTTACTGAAAATTGCAAGTCCATAAGGCAAACCTGCCCGTTCTTTATTGATAAGTTCAACACTTCGGTATTTATAACCGGATTTGAGCGAAATGGTATCGGCAAAATCAGCACGTTTTCCTGTTCCACTGTAATATTCTTGAAGGCAAAGGATATCAGCAGATTCCGAATCAATAAGCCCGAAAATTGCAGTCCTTGTCAATTTACTCGATCCGTTCCGCCAATTGTAAAGATCGAATAACCTCACATTGTAGGTCATAACTTTGATTGTGTTTCCAAAAGAAAGCTTTGGACCGGAACCGGACAAATTATAACAAGTTTTAATTTGGTTATATCCTAATAGTATCGTTATCAAGGACAATAAAAAATATTTTTTAAAAAATCCAATCCAAAATAGTACAAAAAACAGATTAAAAATGAGAAATATCGGATATGCAAGCCCCGAAAAGGCAACAGGCCAAACTTTTTCTGGCGAAATATAAAGGGACAAGTACGAGCTTAACAACAAAACAGCAAAAATCAAGTTAATGATAACCATCAATTTGGTTGCCAAAGAAGTTTTCCCCTTTGTTTTTTTTGCCGATTTCTTTTTAGCTGTAGCCACTTAAAATTACATTTGAATTGAAAGTTATTAAATTGAATTACAGATTATTACTACTTTTGAAAAGGATTGTTTTTTCTTCAGCAGAAAGGCTAGTATAACCACTGCTGGATATTTTTTCAAGTATTTTGTCGATTTTTTCTTGTTTCTGCACTTTCAGTCTGTTGTATTCTTCATCGCTCAAGGGCTTACCTTTTCCATAAATTTTCTTTAATGGTTTGCGCTTGAAAGGATTGAAATTACCAATTTTAAAATTCAGGAAGCCAAATTGCTGTGCCCAATTGTACCGTATTAATAGTATGAACAAAGCACCTGAAAACGCCCCGCCTATGTGTGCAAAATGCCCACCAGCATTGCCCGATTTGATCATCAACACATCCAGTACGACTGTAAAAAGTGCAATGTACTTAATTTTTACCTGGCCAATGAACATCAGGTTTACGGAATAGGCCGGAACCAGAACTGCAGTGGCAACAGTAATTGCCAGTACCGAAGCTGAAGCCCCGATTGTGGTTGCTAATTGCAAGGATTCTTCAAAAACCGGAAAGATATTGTAGGCTAAAATAAAAGTAAAAGCACCAGAAATGCCACCAATAAAATAGAGGTAATAAATCTTGCTGCCGGGCATAAATTCCATAAAAATCTTGCCAAACCAATAGAGCCAGATCATATTAAAAAACAAATGCCAAAACCCTTCATGCACAAACATATAAGTTATGATTGTCCATGGTTTTTGAAGCAAAACAGGAATGGAAGCAGGCACGCCAATCCAGTGGAGTGCACTTTCGAGCCAAACCAAATCTCCTCGCGTAGAAGAAGGTTCCGATAAAAACCCTGCAACCTGAACAAGAGCAAGTACAAACCAAACCCCGATATTGATTATAACAAGTTGCGAAAGGGCTGGTTGCATCTGTACCATGCTTTTTAACCTTTCGCCTGCCGATTGATTGTAATACATTTCGTTTAATGTTCTGTTTATTTATCTGGTATCTAATTCAAAATGACAAAATTGTTGTAATCTGGACAAATAAAGTTCGCTAAAGCTATTGCCAGTAATCCGTACGTTGTCTATTTTTCTTCTTTTTCCAATACAGAATGAGGAAAAAACCAAAAATCATACCACCCAGGTGGGCAAAATGGGCAACATTGCTGCTTTGATCTAAGAACCCTGAAAATAATTCGATTGCTCCAAAAATAACTACAAACCATTTGGCTTTCATTGGGATGAAAAAGTAAACATAAATCAATGAATTTGGAAACAACATTCCAAAAGCCAACAACAAACCATAAATTGCTCCAGAAGCCCCAACAACCAAAGGCAGGTTCAAAAAATGATCCCGGTAAGCCACAACAAAATTCACCGATTCCTGCATGGCCTGCATATTGCCTGGCTCTTGTTGCAATGTATTGTAATTCAACTGAAAACTTTGGAAAGCCTGCGCAAATTCATCAGATGAGCCGCCAATATTGAATTTATGGTTGGATGCAAATTGATGAAGCGTAACCAAATCAGGGTTTGCAAGAAAAGCATCAATACTGTTTAAAACCGGTGTGATTTCAAAATAAAAAACAAGGTAATGAACCAAAGCAGCACCAATACCGGTTATTATGTAATAAAGCAGGAATTTTTTTGGACCCCAAACCTGCTCCAATACAGTGCCAAACATCCATAAAGCAAACATATTGAAGAAGATATGAGAAAACCCACCGTGCATGAACATATAGGTGATAAACTGATAAGGCGCAAATTTCTGGGATGCAAAATAATGCAAACCAAGATAATCGGAAAGGTCAATATTTATAGTTGATCCAAGCAATGTTGCCAAAAAAAACAACACATTTATAATTATCAGGTTTTTGACTACCGGAGGCAGAAACCCAAAACCAGAAGGACTGTATCTTTCGTAACTCATTTTTATTTTCTATTTAGGCTTGAATTATTTGTTGAAAACTTTTTTAATTGAGTCAATATTTCTTGATTAATTGCTTAACTATTAACCATTTTATATTCCCTATTTTCATGGTCTTTATTTTGTGGAAAGGAGATACAAGGCATCACATTTCTACCTCGCAATCAATTTTTCAATTTCCCCTGCCTGGATTATTTTAAGGATTTTACTGCCATCAAGGGCAATTTCGGGAACCTGACAACTAAACAACTCATCAATCAGTAATTGCATCTCTACTACATTTACTACTTTTCCAGTTTTTACTGCCATATTTCCTGCAATCATCCTTGCAAGTTTAATTTTTTGATCTTCAGTAGTATCTGTCCGGTTTTTTTTAAAATCTTCTAACAAACCATCAATAAAATCAACAATTTCGCTTGATGGCAAATTTGTTGGAACTGAGTTGATCACGAAAGTGCCACTACCCATGGCAGAAATTTCAAATCCGAGACAATCCAGATCATCGATAATTTCTTCCAAAATTTCACAATCAACCGCCGAAAGTTGAATGGTTTGCGGGAAAAGAATCCGTTGTCCAGCACCAGTATGCCCATGCATGTTTGAGCTAATACGTTCAAAAATAATCCGCTCGTAAGCTTTTTGCTGGTCAACAATCAATAGCCCAGACTTAACATTAGCAACAATAAAACGGTTGAGAACCTGAAATAATTTGTTTGCTTCATGAATACTGTTTTCAGGTACCAATTGAGCTTCACTTTCTGCTTGTCGGTTCGGTGTTGCTTCGAAATTAAAGTTTCTTTCCTCATCTGTAGGTGTAACCGATGGGTTCGTAATGCTTTCATACATTTTTTCCCATCCGCTGCGGTTTGGGGTCATGCCAGCATTTGCTTTCAAGAAATTCTGTGGTTTTCTGAAAGGGTTATAATCAGGATTTATTGTTATGGTAGGTTCTTTTGGCTCGTAACCTTTGGGTGCAACAAAATCGAATGTTGGTTCAGAATCGAAGTTGATAATTGGGCTTAAGCTGAACATTCCTAAAGCATGTTTCACCGAAGTCCTGATAGACGCGTACAACACCTGGCCATTCTGAAAATTAACTTCTGTTTTTGTAGGATGTATATTAATGTCGATAGTTGAAGGATCGACTTCGATGTATAAAAAATAGGAGGGAAATGCAGAATCGGGAATCAACTCATTAAAGGCTTGTTCAACAGCATTGTTCAAATATGGATGGCGGATGAAGCGGCCATTGGCAAAAAAATATTGTTCGCCACGGGTTTTCCTCGCTGTTTCAGGCTTACCAATATAACCAACTATCGAAACGAGTTCGGTCTTGGCTTCTACCGGTATAAGCTTCTCGTTCATCTGGCTACCAAAAATATGAACTATCCTTTGACGCAAATTGCCCTTTGTCAGTTGAAAAACATGCTTGTCGTTGTTGAACAGCGATAATTCAATTTCGGGATGTACCAAAGCTACACGTTGAAATTCTTCGAGTATATGCCGGAATTCTACGTTGTCGGATTTTAAGAAATGCCGTCGTGCAGGAACGTTAAAAAATAGGTTTTTTACAATAAACGTAGTTCCTTGCTGGCATGCTACCGGTTCCTGGCTCTTAACTTTTGAGCCTTCTATAATAATACTGGTACCAACTTCTTCGTCAACTTTGCGGGTTTTAAGTTCAACCTGGGCAATGGCAGCGATAGATGCCAGCGCTTCGCCCCTGAAACCGAGTGTTCGAATGGTAAACAGGTCATTAGCTTCACGTATTTTGGAAGTTGCATGGCGTTCAAAACACATTCTGGCATCAGTTTCCGACATTCCGGAACCATTATCAATAACCTGGACCAATGTTTTTCCGGCATCTTTCACCAAAAGTTTAATCTGAATAGCACCAGAATCAATAGCATTTTCAAGTAATTCCTTCACTGCCGAAGCTGGCCGCTGGATAACCTCACCGGCAGCTATTTGGTTTGCAACAGAGTCGGGAAGTAACCTGATTAAATCTGACATATTTGTATTTAGTTGGTAATGAGAAAAATAAAAGTTCAAATTTGTTCGAAGGAGTACTTATCCTTGATTAATGTATGTTCCTCTAACCAATGTTTTGGAATTAGCCTGAACATTTTACAGATAAACTTACCTTCTAATTTTTCAAACAACATGGGAAGCAGGAAAACGAATATTTCATTTTATATTTGTTTGTAACCCTAACAATTACAAGTATTTGTAATTCACTTTTTAAATTTTAAACCTCACGTTGCATGGTGCAAAAGTACCTTAAAAATACCATACTTTTGCATGGTGAATGCGCTTTTTGGAAATGCAATCAGAATGTTAAATTGAGGAAACAAAATGAAAACAACCGAAAACAATCTCGAAAACCTAATTGTGGTTGGGGATAAAGTACTTATAAAACCTTGTTCCAATAAAAATAAAACCAAGAGTGGCCTCTTTTTGCCTCCGGGATATTCTGAAAAAGCAGAAATCCAAAATGGATATGTGGTAAAAGTTGGCCCTGGATTTCCAATCCCTTTTTTACCTGACGAAGATACTGAACCTTGGAAGCCGAAAACTCAAGAAAAGATCAAATACATCCCTTTACAACCTGTTGTTGGCGATTTGGCTATTTTTCTACTAAAGGACTCTGTCGAAATAATTTATAACGACCAGAAATACATTATTGTACCTCAACATTCTGTTTTATTGCTCGAAAGGGATTCATCCAATGTATAGATTTTAATAAAAAAAGTCCCAGATATACTCTGGGACTTTTTAAAAATATTTTATTATATTGCCTATGATTTTGTAAACACAACTTGTTTGTTACTAACCAGATACAAGCCACCAAATAAAACCGAGTTGTAGAAAAGATCGCCAAGAATGCCATTATAAAAGAAAGGCAAACCGGCTATATACGACTGCATTAATCCTCCAACATTCATTGGGTAAGGCATCAATCCTGAAGTCCAGCTTGCGAAATTGGTTACAAGAAAAAATATTACTGACGAAGCAATTGAAGCAGAAAGCGTATTTACGACTGTAAATTTATGTTGAAGTAGCAAGCCTAAGCCAACAATGACCATGAAACTTGCGTAAACACTAAACATTGAGGAATGAAACCCTAACACCAAATCGCTCAGCAACATAGCTGACACAGGGATTAAAAATGCCAATTCCTTACGTTTTAAAAATGTGCCACCAAATAATGCAGTTGCAGCAATAGGTGTGAAGTTTGGCCAATGAGGAATGAGGCGCATAAGAGCTGCGGCAAAAATCATTGTCAAAACCACATAAAACTTAGGTGAAATTTCGATTTTTTTCATTTTAGGATGCATTACAGTTTATTGGTTGGCAAAAATAACAAAAAGCATTGAAATACTTCATTTCCGAAAGGGTACCGATGAATTAAATTGAGGACTAAAATGAAAAATTTGTTTATATAATAGATTATCAGGAACATATAGCTCGAGCTACTTGACTTGTCAAGCAAAATATTTTGATAAATTTAGTAGGTTTAGAAAAAATATCATCATTTACAATCTTTAGTTTATGTCAGTATTTTAATATAAAAGTTAATATTACTTTTACCAAGTATTCAAACCCCAAAATCCAGAAAATGAACAAATTGCCTAAATCACTGATTTTGATTTTATTAATACCTGTTATCATGAGTTTGGAGTCGTGCCACGATTTGAAGAAAAAAGCAGATTTGATATTATATAATGCAAAAATTTATTCTCCTGACAGTCTGGTCAAAGAAGTAAATTGTATCGCGGTGAGCAAAGGCAAAATTATTGGAATTGGAACCGATGCCGAGATTAGGAGCAGATATTGGTCGCCTGAAAATATCAATGCATCAGGAGCTTTTGTTTATCCCGGCTTTACCGATGCCCATTCGCATTTTACAGGTTTTGCTTTAGGCTTGCGATATGCCGATTTAACGCAGGCACATTCGTTCGATGAAGTATTGGAAATTTTACAAGGATACAGAAAACTTCATCCTGAAGGGTGGATTGTAGGGCGAGGTTGGGACCAAAATAATTGGCCACAAAAAGTTTTTCCTGATAATAAACTGTTAAACCAGCTTTTTCCTGAAGTTCCTATTGTTCTAACCAGAGTTGATGGCCATGCAGTACTTGCAAGCGATGCTGCAATTAGAGCCTCCGGAATAGTTTTCCCCGGGAAAGCTGATGAAGCCAAACTACAAAATGCTGCTTTTTCAGGAATATTCTTAGAAGGACTTGCCGATAAACTCCGAAATGCAATTCCTTTGCCCTCGGTTGATGAAATAACAGCTTTGCTCGAAACCGCAACAAAACTGTGCCATCAAGCCGGCCTTACGGCTGTTACTGACGCAGGTTTGAACAGGTCAGAAATTTTATTGCTCGATTCGTTGCAAAAAATCGGGAAAGTTACCTTGCGTATTGATGCCTGGCTGAACCCGAATGAAGAAAACTTTGAATATTTCATGAAGGATACTGTGTATCATACTCCATTTTTGAAGGTTGGAGCAATTAAAATGTATGCCGATGGCGCATTAGGATCGCGAGGTGCATGTTTGTTGGAACCATATTTGGATGATCCAAATAACCAAGGAATCCTTGTAATATCGCCCGATGAACTTTCATTGGTCTGTAAACGTGCTTACGAAAAGGGATTTCAAATGGTTACACATGCTATTGGTGATTCGGCTGCGCGAATGGTTTTGCATACATACAGCAAATTCCTTAAACCCGGCGAAGACCGGCGTTGGAGAGTCGAACATGTTCAGGTAGTTAATGAAAATGATTTTGAGATTTTCGCAAAATTCCATATTGTTCCATCCATTCAGGCAACACACGCCACTTCCGATATGGATTGGGCTCGTCATCGTATTGGTTACGAAAGACTTAAAAATGCGTATGCATATAATCGGTTGCTGCAACAAAATGGATGGTTGCCTAATGGGACTGATTTTCCAATTGAAGGCATTTCACCTTTACGGACTTTTTATGCTGCTGTTGCCCGAAAAGATGAATTTGGCGAACCTGAAAAAGGCTTTATGATGGAGAATGCACTTTCGCGTTCCGATGCGTTGAAAAGTATTACAACATGGGCTGCCAAGGCTTCTTTTTGTGAAAAGGAAAGAGGAAGTATCGAAGTTGGCAAAGCTGCTGATTTTACCATTCTGAATACTGATATTTTAAAAGCTCCTGAAAATAAACTACTTATGACAAAAGTGCTTTATACAATTGTGGATGGGAAAACGGTCTTTAAATCTAAGTAGGTTTGCTTGTACTGTTAATTTATTGGGTAAAAAGAATTGTCGGAAGTCAGGAGTCGGAAGAGTTACAGAAAGAGAATTTTTCTCATTCCACGTAGCAGATAGATTTACAGTTAACTAAATTTAAACTGTTTTTTTCAGAAGAAATTGAATCCAAATCATAAACTTTTCGGACTTCTGATCTCAAAAATCAAATTTCATGAAATTCGTTGCAAAGCCAAAATTAACCTGGTGGATTACTTGATAATACCTTTCCGAGTTTATTGTCAACATTATTTAGCACCTGAATTAATTCGCTGAATATCATTGCGGTAGCACCCCACATAAATTCGTTTCCTACCACAAAACCAGGAGCATCGACCTGGAGGTTGTTTTTAAAGGTTAGCGTCCTGTTTTCTATCTTGTTGTAGGTGATTTCGTGAAACAGATCAATTTCAATTATTCGTTGCACCTCGGTTGCATCGGGGTGAAATTCGGGTCGCTCAGGCTGAAAAGCTACGAAAGGATACACAATAAAATTGCTCGGCCTCACATAGAATGGGCTTAACTGCCCTAAAATTTCCAATTTGTCGGGAATAATTCCAATTTCCTCCCTCGCTTCGCGGAGAGCGGTATATTTGAAATCTGTGTCGGATTCCTCCCTTTTACCTCCCGGCAGACTTATTTGCCCCGAATGTGCCCCATCGTATTCATTCCTTAGAATTACCACAGTGTGCAAACGACTATCATGAGGGTACAAAAGAATCAGCACAGCGCTTTCAACAGCGTGAGAGGGCAATCGCCCTGTTTTAATATCGTCGATCCGCATTTTGGGAGCTAATCTCACATGCGCTTCCACATTGGGTAAATCGAGCAGTAGTTCCGCTTTAAACTGGTCTTTAAACAATTGGGCTTTGAGTAGGGAAGAGAAATCAAAATTCATCCTGAAGAATATATAGACATATTAAACCTCAACAGGAAAACAATTGTTTTATTGCTGGAAGAAATATTTTAAAATAGATTCTATATCGTGTTAAATTGTATCTTTGCAACAATACAAATCACCATGAAGAAACAGCAAATACAACCGGTTGATTCCACTTCGGAATTATTGGCAAAACAAATGGAACTCATCTTGTTTAACGATGATGTGAATTCTTTCGATTTTGTAATCGATTGCTTGGTGGAAGTCTGCGAACATGATCCTGAACAAGCTGAACAATGCGCCATGGTTGCCCATTTTAAAGGAAAGTGCAGTGTAAAAGTAGGTTCTTTGAACGAGTTGGCACTTATGAACAACGAGCTTAACAGCAGGGGAATATCTACCGTTTTAGCTTGATTCCGCTTAGCTTTTCGGTTTTATTATCGGGAAAGTTTAAACGGTTTTAGGTGATATGTCAAGGTTAAATTACATGATTTTAATCGTTTTTATCAATTGGCATACAAGTTTTAACGAGAATTACTTTGTAAGAACATATTCATATTGCCATAAGTTCTAATGTTAAGCAAGAATAACCCATCAAAAGAATTCAACTCCAAACCCTAAATAACCTTCAGTTTCTAAAAAAACATTTATGTCCTGGTTGCTAATAATTATACTGATTGTTCTTGGGTTGCTTTTCCTGCTTTTGGAAGTTCTTGTAATTCCGGGAACTACATTGGCCGGTATTTTAGGCTTTGGCGCACTTTTCGTTGGTATTTGGCAGGCTTACGCATCAAAAGGCATTGCTGCTGGTCATATAACTTTAGGCTCTACGATAGTAGTTACGATAATTTCCCTGTATTTTTCGTTTAAAACAGGAACATGGAAACGGATGGCATTAAAATCTACGGTTGATGGGAAAATGGATCAATTGGAAGGCTTGGATATAAAAGTGGGCGATATCGGTACATCCATTTCGAGGCTTGCACCGTCTGGAAAAGCAATATTCAATAACGAAATAATTGAAGTTCATACATTTGGCGAATTTATTGACCAAGAAAAAGAGCTTATCGTTATTTCTGTAACAGAAAATAAAATCATAGTAACCCTTAAAAAATAAACACATGGACCCTTTACTTTCAATTGTTGCCGTTGGCATAGCCTGTTTGGTAGGCTTATGGATTATTTTCTACTTTATCCCGGTCGGGCTTTGGTTTACCGCCTTGCTTTCGGGGGTAAAAATTTCGCTCATTCAATTGGTGTTTATGCGTTGGCGCAAAGTTCCGCCTTCGGTAATTGTGTCGGCATTGATTACATCCACCAAAGCTGGCCTTTCACTTTCCCGCGATCAACTCGAAGCGCATTATCTTGCTGGTGGAAGGGTAAAATCGGTTGTAAACGCATTGATATCTGCCGATAAGGCAAATATTCCTCTCGATTATAAATCGGCAACAGCTATTGATTTGGCTGGCCGCGATGTCTTCGAAGCCGTTCAAATGTCGGTTAACCCGAAAATTTTAGATACGCCACCTGTTGCAGCCGTTGCAAAGGATGGGATTCAGCTTATCGCTAAAGCCAGGGTAACGGTTCGTGCCAATATCAAACAACTCGTTGGGGGTGCTGGCGAAGAAACTGTGCTTGCAAGGGTAGGGGAGGGGATTGTTTCCTCCATCGGTTCAGCCGAAAACCATAAACACGTTCTAGCCAATCCAGATACCATTTCGAAAGTTGTTTTGGCAAAAGGCCTCGATTCAGGAACCGCATTTGAAATCCTTTCGATTGACATTGCCGATATTGATGTAGGAAAAAATATTGGTGCCATGCTTCAGATGGATCAGGCCAATGCCGACAAAAACATAGCCCAGGCTCGCGCCGAAGAACGCCGTGCCATGGCTGTTGCCAACGAACAAGAAATGAAAGCCAAAGCCCAGGAAGCAAGGGCTGCCGTAATTCTTGCCGAAGCCGAAATCCCAAAAGCGATTGCCGAAGCGTTCAGGTCAGGTAACTTAGGTATCATGGATTATTATAAGTTCCAAAATGTTCAGGCTGATACACGTATGCGCGATTCAATCAGCGAACCTGGCCAACATCGTGGCGGACAAGCTGGCAAACAGGGCGAATAAATAAAGTTTAAAATTAAAAGCAAAAGTGAAAGCCCGGCAATTTTCCGGGCTTTTTCATTATCCTTTTTCAATGAAAATTGTTGTAGTACTTATTAAACAATTCAGATGATGATAGTTCAAGAACTTACAGATATACAAAAATATAAACTGCTTTACAAGGAATTGGTGAAATCCTGCGGTTATATTGCCGAACGCAGCAACCATATCCTTATCAAACAAGCTTTTATTGAAGTTTTGAGGGGTTTCGGAAATGCAAAAACCACGCAAGGCGAATTTCTACTTGCCCATGCCGTTTCGGTTGCAAGGATTATTGCCGACGAAATGAGGCTGGACTCAACGAGTATTTTGGCAGCACTTTTACAGCAAATCCCAATAAAAACGGATGCTGAAAGTGAGGTTTTCAAGAAGAAATTTGGGATCGACACTCTCAATATCATCCAAAAGCAGCAACAGATTTCGGGCATCCGCATGGATAAAATTTCTATCATGCCTGAGAATTTTATCCAACTTCTGCTAAGCCTTTCGGGGGATATACGCGTGCTGCTGATTAAATTGGCCGATAGGATAAATTTGATGCGAAACATTGATTTGCTGCCAGAGCCTGAACAAAAGCAGATTTCTATCGAAACATCAAACCTTTACTCGCCTTTGGCGCACAGGCTCGGGCTTTACAAGATTAAAGGTGAACTCGAAGATTTAGCCATGAAACATGCTTTGCCCGAGGTTTACCACAGCATCGAAAAGAAAATTCAGGATACGGCACAGGAACAGAAAAAGTATTTCGAGGAATTTATTTTGCCAATCCACAAAAGTTTGACAAATGCCGGGCTTGATTATGAAATTAAAGCCCGCACCAAGGCAATTCCTTCCATCTATGCCAAGATGAAAAAGCAAGGAATTGAATTTGACGAAGTTTTCGATTTTTTTGCCATCCGCATCATACTAAACAGCATACCTGAAAACGAAAAAGCTGAGTGTTGGAAAGCCTATTCGCATGTTACCGATATTTATCCTCCAAGCACTTCCCGCTTGCGCGACTGGATTTCGGCACCGAGGCCGAATGGGTACGAATCCTTGCATGTTACTGTTGAAGCGCCCGGTGGCAATTGGGTTGAAGTGCAGATACGTTCGCAACGTATGGACGAACATGCCGAAAAAGGAATGGCTGCCCATTGGCGGTATAAGGAGCAGAAAGGGGCAAAATCCTCTGCCGACGAATGGCTGAAGAACATACGTTCCATTTTAGAAACCTATTCGCCAGGCGATGACGAAATTGCCCGTACTGCCGGAATGAAAGTACTTTCGGACCATATTTTTGTTTTTACTCCCGAAGGCCACCTGAAAAAACTCAAGACCGGTGCCACCGTATTGGACTTTGCTTTCGATATACACACCGAAGTTGGGCAGCATTGCAACGGCGCAAAAGTGAACAACCTATTTGTGCCATTAAAATATGTGCTAAAAACCGGCGACCATATTGAGGTGGTTACATCAAAAAACCAAAAACCAACCATAGATTGGTTGAACTGGGTAACCTCGTCGAAAGCTATCGTAAAGATAAAACGGATACTCAAGGATGTGGAGTTTTCGAAAGCAGATGCCGGAAAGGAATTGGTGCTGCGTAAGTTGGGCCAAATGAAAATGGATTACAACGACGATATTGGCAGCAAATTGGTGATGTTTTACAAAGCAAGCAGTGCTTTGGACATGTTCCATGGCCTTACCGAAGGGAAATACGATATACAGAAAATAAAAGAGGCATTCCAACCCGTTGCAAAAGCAGAGGAAACCAAACCTGCACCAAAGCCATTTACCAAGATTGACTCATCGCAGAGCAACGCAACCGGTAAGCAAAAGCCCCTGATTATTATTAACGACAACACCCCTTTGGCCGATGTAAAGTTTGCCCACTGCTGCCAGCCTGTGTTTGGCGACGAGATATTTGGGTTTGTTACCGTGTCGGAAGGCATTAAAATCCACCGTACCATTTGCACCAATGCCGCCCAAATGTTCGAGCGGTACAACTACCGGATTGTGGATGCACGTTGGGCCGAAACCTCGGAATTGACATCGTATGTAGCCACCATCAGACTTAGCGGAAATGACCAGGCCGGGATATTGAACGACATTACAAACGTGGTTTCCGGCGATTTGAAAGCCAATATCCGTTCCATAAACCTGAATTCGCACAATGGCAAATTTGATGGTACTATTATGGTGAACGTGGATGGCAAAGCCCACCTGAACCTGATCCTTGGCCGCCTGGTAAAGCTTAAAGGGATACGGAAAGTGAGCAGGGAGAATTGATTTTTTCATTTACTGCGAGGGGTTCACTTTTGGCTAAACTTTACCTTTATCGTGCAGGCTTTTTATTGTTGGCAACAATTCGTGCAAGTTACAGTCGATTGTATCACTAATGGACAACCCTAAAAACTTAGTTTCTATCAGGTTATCTTCCAAAGTGGTTACCGAAAAATGCGTGAACAGAACTGTATAAATAATCAAAAGTTCATCGTACCTTTCTTGATTGTGCAACACTATCTGGTAAAGTGCCTCCGAAGCTGCAGTTTTTGCATGAACACCTTGCCCAAAGTTAGGAACAAAGAAAAAGCAATAAAAAAGAAGAAAAATGAATCTTGTTTATTAGTGTTAATATCCAGAATTACTTTATCGAGTTATGATAATGCGATAATGTGTTGATGCGATAAATCTACAATGCTCTAATGTGCTCTTTTGTGCCTAATGTGGTGATGATTTAATTTGGGAATGTGGGAATGTTGTGATGTGAAAATGATAGCAAGCAAACATTTGAACTCTTCCAAAGTTGTGAACTTTGGAAGAGTTTGTTGCACAATGACCGTAAACCCGACGGGAACGGTTATTGACAAATTAGAAAATTTGAAAATGACAACAATTGAACGCGGAACAATTGAACATTGAACGCGAAGCGATTGAACCTTGAACAATTGAACAAGCGAACATTTGAACAATTCCCTCAAGTTGTTATATCGACAGGCCTTCGATTTCCTTCATCCTGTCCTGCGAAACCTGTAGCTCAAATGTTTGAGTATCGTAAATAAGCCTGCAGGTATGGTTTTTATGGTTGAGCCTCACCAGATAATTCTTATTGATCAAGAAGGAACGGCTGATGCGGATAAAACCATTATCCTGCAACATTTCCTCCAGGCTGCCAATGCCAATGGTAACAAGTTCGCGGCGGTTTTTAAGCACCAATTCGCTGTAGTTGCCATCGGCTTCTATGAAAATAATTTCGTCGGGTAAATAATAATTGTATCCGTTGCGATCGGGTATTTTGATGCGATGTTTTTTCACCATTTGGATAAGGTGGTCGAAACCTGCCAGAGGCGAATTTGCAGCTATTTTCCGTTCCAAACGAATTAACGACTGTTCGAGGTCGCCACGCCCAACTGGTTTGCGCAAATAATCGAATGCCGAAGCCCTGATTGCTTCAACGGCATATTCGTCGTGGGCGGTGATAAAAATTACATGGAAATCGAGGCCATATTCCCGCGCTTCGGCAATTACATCAAAACCGGTTTTGTTTGGCATCTGTATATCCATCAAAACAAGGTCGAAATGGTTCGAGCGCATATAAGCAAGTGCTTCGTCGGGATCATCAAAAGTTTGCAGCACATTAATCTGTGGAAACTCTTTCAACATTCTTTCAAGCAACCTCAGTGCCTGAGGTTCGTCATCGATCAGCAAAGTTTTAAATGGTCTCATGGTATTTTTGTTATTGAGTTAAACGTAAAATTATTTGGTAGTTTAATGGCTACAATTGTTCCGGCAACTTTTCCGGAATCATCGAGTTTATCGTTTATTGATAAGTAAATCTTGTTTTGGTTGAAACGGTTGAAGAGTGCAATGTATTCCCGAATTATCTCCAGCCCCTTGCCTGTTGAATTTGTATTGTGCTTCAGCGATTCGGTGCGGCCAATCCCATTATCGTCTATCATAATATTCATGAAATCCTTTTCGGTTATCACATGTATGGTAAGCATGCCTTTTCCGGTTTTCTGCACCAAACCATGTTTCACCGCATTTTCTGCAAAGGTTTGAACAATCATTTTTGGCACCAAAGTTTGGAGATCGGTTCCATCCTGAATTTGAATGGAGTATTGAAATTTGTTTTCGAACCTGAATTGCTCCAGATCCAAATAATTTTTCACAAAGTCAATTTCTTCGTGCAGGGTACGGTATGTTTTGTCGGCATGTAAAAGGGTTGCCCTAATAAGTATTGCGAAACGCTGCAGAAAATCGTATGATTTTTCTTTTTCGTTTTGATAAATGGATGAGCCAATTGCATTGAGGGCATTGAAAATAAAATGTGGTTCGAGCTGGTTGCGCAATGTTCTGAATTGCAGTTCGGCCAAATGGCATTCCACCTCGGTACGATCGTTTAAAATGCGGGTCCGCCTTGCCAAAAAATACATTACGCCAGCAGTGGAAAGCCCCGCAATAAACACCAAAACAAACAGGTAAAAATACCACCTTTGCCAAAGTGCAGCATTGACAGTAACCTTAAATTCCGCCATTTTTTCGGACCAAATCCCCATATCCTTGCAAGCCCGCACTTTTAATAAATACTTTCCGGGTGGCAAGTTGGTATAGGAAACATTGCGGTCGGAACCTGGTACAGACCAATGTTTGTCGAAGCCTTCGAGTTTATAACTGAACTTTATTTTGCTGGGAGCAGAGAAACAGATACCTGTAAACTCAAACCGGATATTGTTGTTGCTGTGCGACAATTCCACTTCGGCCTTCCCAAAATCACTAATGGAAACAGGGTTCCAATCCAACCTTTGTTTATTGGAATAAACATGGGTAAGGTACACCCTCGGCGCAAGTTCATTGGATGGTATGGCGTTAACAGCTATCCTCACAATTCCATTTGATGCACCAATCCAACAATAGCCATCGTTATCGAGTGCAATGCAGTTTTGCTGACATTCGCCTCCTATAAACCCATTGTTCTTATCGAAATACCTGATCCTGACGTAGCCTCTTTTATAAAATTCGATTAAATCGAGAATGCCAATTCCTTTAATGCCACCAATCAACAACTTTGTGGAATCGATGCTTTTCAAACTAAGGACCAGATCGTTGAAATACTCGTTCTCGATTTTGCGGAAGGTTTTGTTGTCGTAAAAGTAAATCCCGTTGGTATTCCCGATCCAGATATTGTCTCTGGAATCCTTTTCCATTGCATTGGCACCAGGAATATCGGGATGCTGGGCATTAGGTAATTTCTCGAATGTTTTGCCATTGTAAACAATCACTGCTTTGAACCCGCCCAACAATAATTCCTCATTTGCGGTGCGAACAATGGAAACAACCTTGCTCCTGGTATTAGGCCCTGGAAAAGCTGGATAAATTTTATAGTTAGTGAGGTTATAATTTTGCTCTACCAAACCGGAATCACTTCCATAATAATATTTGTGCGATATTGTATCGTCATAAAAATATACCGAGGCCACTAATGGCACTCTCACGTTTTTCAACATTTTAGTGCCATCCCAAATAAAAGTAAAGAGTGGGTTGTTACAAAAATGAGGCCTGCCTAAATGATCGGCCCTGCTTCCCGGGAAAAAATACAAGGGGAATTTTTTATTTGCAGCACTATAAAAGTCCTTTTTCAGGAACCGGCCATTATCATAGTATTGAAGCCCATTATCATAACTCGCAGCCCATATTTTACCATTCATGTCAGTTACAACGGATTGTATATCAGGGAACAGACCTTCTTGATTACTAAAATTTTCAAAATATTCAGGAAAAACATGTATAAGTCCATTGGCCGTTCCTAACCACACCGTACTTTCATCATCAATGCAAAAAGCAGAAATTGAATAAAAATCGAGATTTCCAGAAGAACTTCTTTTTCCGCCTTTAAAATAGAGTATCATGCCATTATCTGGCAATGGAATGACGATTTTTCCCGATTTTGACACATTGAAATAGAGGATATTACAAGGTTTATCGGTAATAAATTCAAGCAAATTCGATATTTTTTTTCCTTCGAGCCTATAAATCCGATGATTTTTTCCTTGTTGTTTATTCAGGAAATAATTAGATACAAACTCGTTGCGTGCTTTTTCAGTAAGGTTTTCATCATAAATAGTTGAAATTGAGTATGTATTTCCATCCAATCCATTTTGAAACAGGTGAAAGATAGGTAAATCTAATTTATCAAGTTTGCCATTGCTATAACAGAAGGCATTTTGATCCTTGTCAGTAAAATAATAGCAATTGTTCTTATTGTTGTAAACGAGTGACAAAATATCAAAATCGTTCAGCACATCAGTTAGTTTCTTAAATGAAGCTGTAACATTAACAATGCCTTTAAAAGTTGATTCAAATACTTCTATCTTATGCGGAAGCATCAATGCCATAAACGATTTGCCATTTAAAACCCATGAGCATTGATCGGCTTCGGGATTGAATCCACGATATTTAAATGCTTGCATCGTACCGTTGGGTTCAAAAATAACATATCCAAATGTGGAGGCTGCAATAATAGAACCATCAGACAACTCGTTGATATAACGTACAGCAGCCTTTAAAATACCGAGGCTGTCGAAACGGGTAACGAAAGTATTGCCATCGAAACGGGAAACCCCAAATTTTGTCCCTGTCCAAATAAATCCCCTTGAATCTTGAAAGATGGAAACAACCTCAGATTGAACCAGGCCATCATCAACCGTATATCTTTTATAGCCAAGATGTTGAGCTGTTAATGAATTGATCCAAAACAGCCATGTCAGAAAAACCGTAAGGGAAATCCTATAAAATAGCATCGAGGTTTTATTGTATTTCATGTTAAGCAGACAGGTATGAGAGCATTGCATTTTAATAAAGAGACAGCCGCAAATGGTTGGGTAAAACTACAAAACTATTATTTACAAAATTTAGATAATTGTACGAATAGGCCACTTTTCAGGATGAATGGCTGTAAATATTGGATAAATGACAGATATTTCTCTTTTGAGCTTGGATTATTGCCTTGTAAAGCCGGCGATTAAAGTAGCATGTTGAGGAAACATTTCCGTCAGTTGCTGCCGATGTGCCAGCTCAAAATCGGAAAACTCAAAACCGGGCGAAACGGTACAGCCGACAAGCGAGAAAGAGTCGGCATACAAACATTTGGCAGCAAACCAGCAACCTTTTGGAATGGTATATTGGAATAGTTGGCCTTCGATCAGGTTGTTTCCTAGAAGTATTTTTGAAGTTGCGCCATCTGGTAATATGCAAAAAATCACTATTGGGCTACCAAGATAAAAATGCCAGGTTTCATCGGATAATATGCGGTGGAAAGCTGAAAAATCATCGTTTTTGAGCAGAAAATAAATAGAAGTCGAGAAACAATGCGTTGTTATATACCGTTCAGGAAGGTGTTCGGTTTTTATACTTTCGTTTGAGCGATATACTTCGCTGAACCAACCACCTTCGGGATGCCGGATCAATGCAAGCAGTTCGATAATTTTAGTCGCATCATTCGCCATTGGGTATTTTTTTTCGCTCATTTTTTTCGGGGCGTTTTTCATTGATCATATAAATTAAGCGGAATGTCCACAAATTATTATAAAAATCGCGTTTTTGAGGTATTCCATTTTCAGGATCGATCATCATGCGAGTAGCAATTTTATCAAGCGAATAGGAATATCGTGCATTGAGGATCAGGTTATTGTAAACCCGCACCCGCACATCGCCAAAAGCTACCCAATCATCTCGGTCGAACACTTTGGTAAGCACCGAAACAGAGTCCACTTTGTAACCATCCTTATATTCGTCAACGAAAACAAGACGGTTGTATGAAACACCAACACCGGCAGAAACATTATCGCGGTCGGTATATTGTATCATAAAAGGCACGCTTACATAATTTAATCTCAGTTTGTAGGATCCATCAAGCGAATCGTTATACATCTGTTTTTGCTTGCTGCCTTTTTGCGAATACAAGGTTTCAAGCGAAAGCGACCAGTTTTTGTAAATTGGGGCGACAACCCCAACACCACCTTCAAAACCCGTTTTTTTAAACCGGTAACAGAAATCACCATCAACCTGACTCCTACTCAAACCGCCAATAATTTCCCCTTTGAAAAGTTGCGAATAGCAGACATTGTTGGCCAAAACCAATAGAAAACCCAAAATTATATGTGAAAGCTTTTCTTTCATTTAAACTAAAATTATATCAAGCACTAACGCTAAAAACCTAATCAGATTATAAATGGCAAGGAAAAATACCATTACACGTTTTTCAACGTAAGTTGTATCCTTTTTCGCCCTTTATCGATTTCCAAAACTTTAACCCTGACTTTTTGGTTCAATTTCACGATGGTATTTGGGTCTTTTACATACTTATCGGCAAGTTGGCTCACATGCATCAAACCATCCTGATGCACCCCAATATCGACAAAAGCCCCGAAATTGGTTATATTTGTAACAAGTCCGTCCAAAACCATTCCTATTCTGAGGTCATCAATGGAATTTACATTTTTATCGAACTCGAACAGTTCAAATTTCTGGCGTGGGTCGCGGCCTGGTTTTGAAAGTTCGGCCATTATATCTGTAAGAGTGGGCATCCCGACTTTCTCGCTTATAAATTCCTCGAGGTTTATTTGTTTTCGCAGTTCCTCATTTTGGATAAGTTCTCCCACCGAACAACCAGCCTTTTTAGCCATTCGGGTAACAATGGAATAGCTTTCGGGATGTACAGCGCTGGCATCGAGTGGGTTTGCAGCTTCGCGAATACGAAGAAAACCGGCAGCTTGCTCGTAAACTTTTTCACCAAACCGAGGCACACTTTTCAGTTGTTCACGCGACTCGAACATACCGTTCTTTTCGCGGTATTCCACAATGCGCGTGGCAAGTACAGGCCCAACCCCCGAAACATAAGTCAACAATTGCTTGCTGGCCGTGTTAAGCTCGACCCCAACTTTATTTACACAGCTTTCGACCACGGTTTCGAGGCTTTTTTGCAACAAAGCTTGGTTTACATCGTGCTGGTATTGACCAACGCCAATGGATTTGGGATCGATTTTCACCAATTCCGATAAGGGATCCATCAACCTACGGCCAATAGAAACTGATCCACGCACGGTAACATCATATTCAGGGAATTCTTCGCGGGCAACCGCAGAAGCCGAATAAACAGAAGCTCCATTCTCGTTCACCATCAAGGCAATAAGCTCTGTATCGAAAGGAATCCTGCGGACAAGATTTTCGGTTTCTCTTCCGGCTGTTCCGTTACCAATTGCAATCGCTTCCACTTTATAGGCTTTAACAAGGTTCTGTATTTTTGCAACAGATTGTTTTACTTCACTTTGTGGTGGGTGTGGATAAATGGTTTCGTTATGCAAAAGCTTTCCTTGCCGGTCGAGGATCACAATCTTGCACCCACTTCTAAATCCGGGATCGATAGCTAAGACAGTTTTTTGACCCAATGGAGGAAGCATCAGCAATTGCCTTAGGTTTTCGGCAAAAACCCTTATGGCTTCTAGATCCGCCTTTTCTTTCACCATTTGCCGGTATTCGGTTTCTATCGAAGGTTGCAAAAGCCTTTTATACGCATCTTTCACAGCCGCTTCCACCTGGTGCGAACATTCGTTTGTTGATTTGACAAACAGCTTATTGAGTGCTTCCCTTGCTGCTTCTTCTTCAGGCTCGATGCTTAGTTTGAGGAAGCCTTCGTTTTCGCCGCGGAACATGGCGAGCAAACGATGCGAAGGTGCTTTCATCAATGGTTCGGTCCATTCGTAATAGGTTTCATACTTTATACCCTCCAGTTCCTTGCCACGCACAGACTTTGAAAAGATTGACCCAGAGCGTTCAAATTGGTTCCTGATGCGCTGTCGGCTTTGCTGGTTTTCGTTCACCCATTCGGCAATAATATCGCGGGCACCAGCAATAGCCTCATCTTCATTTTTCACATCTTTTTCAATATCAATAAATTCTTTAGCCTTACGGAACGGGTCTGTTTCGTGCTGGTTCAGGATTATTCGGGCAAGAGGTTCAAGTCCTTTTTCGCGGGCAATGGAAGCACGGGTTCGGCGCTTGGGTTTATAAGGCAGGTACAAATCTTCAAGCTCGCTTTTGGTTGTAGCACCTAGCAAGAGTTTCTCCAATTCGGGGGTGAGTTTCTCCTGTTCCCTTACGGATGCTATAATTACTTCCCTTCGTTTTTCGAGTTCAACAATTTTTTCATGCATTTCGCGTATAGCCGCAATCTGTACTTCGTCCAAACTGCCCGTCATTTCCTTGCGATACCTTGCTATAAAAGGAATGGTAGCCCCTTCGAGGAGCAAACCGATTGTATTTTGCACCTGAAAATCACGAATCCCAAGTTCATTGGCAATTTGTTGGATGTATTTGTTTTCCATGGTAAAGTTGTGAGTAGAAAACTGGGACTGCCCAAATTTCATAACGTGGCAAAAATAAGAAAAGCAGGGTTAAAAACTGTCTTAATAGGTTAGATATTGTCAATTAAATTCAAATATATTAACTATAGGAACAGTAAAATCCACAGGTTTGATTACGAACAAAGAGTACAACAAGTATATCAAAATAAAAGGAGAAGTATTTGTTTCAATCGATTTAGATAAGTACAACACAGATGCAGCTAGGGATGGTATAAAAGGGTATTTAACCAATATCACCCTTTCACCAAAATAGGTGATAGACAATTACAAAAACCTGTTGCTGATTGAACGGGCGTTTCGAATGAACAAAACTGACCTTCGTGTGCGCTCCATCAACCGTAGGTTGGATAACTGTATAGAGGCTCACATTTGTTTTTGTTTCACTGTTTATTCTATTATGTTATAATTAGAAAGATTGCAAAAAGCAAATAAATCATCCATCAGCCTGAATAGAGCACAGCAAATCACATATAACATATATCAGATTGTTTACCAACATCCATAATCAAAGGAGACTAAAGCTCAAATGTTAAATATGGATCCGGAACAACAGGAACAATATAATATCACTAGTGTCCGACAAACTCTAAAAAAGAGATGGATTAAAAGATATCCACCTCACCAACCCATATTTATAGCCAAGGCTTGCTGCTTACTTTTGGCGCAAAAATGGGCACAAGGAAAACAATCAAAAGCAGGCGGCCATGTTTGCCAGGGTTGATGAATGGAAAAAGAGTGGAAAGACGAAGCGTGAGTTCGCAACAGGTATTGGCCTTTCCAAAAGTTGTTATGAATATTGGATCCGCAAAAAGTGGGATATGTCTGCGCAATGGCTTTGATGGATTGGCTGGGATTGTGCGCAACAACTTGGGCAAAGACCCTGTTTCTGGCAATATTTTCATCTTTTTGAACAAGGCAGGCACCCACTTCAAGCTGCTTTATTGGGATGGCGATGGGTTCGCTTTGTTTTACAAGCGGCTGGAAAAGGGCAGGTACCAGCGGTGTACAGTGTTAACAGCCCATCCAAAGAGGTAAAACGTGAAAAGCTAATGATGCTTCTGGAGGGTCTTTCATTGGATAAAATGAGGCAGGAGAAGCGGTTTGAAATTGTATAAAATATTTGTGTTTATTTTTCTGAAAGCCTTGTCAATCCTGAGGTATGCCCCATTGTGAAAATCGATATTCTTCGAGTACACCAAAAGTCGCTCCGCCCAAAGGCCGTTGCGCGACCTGTCAACCTTCAAAGGCTATATCCAAACCGATGGCTATTCGGGCTACACCCATTTGGACGGGATCTGGGACATCACACACCTGTCGTGTTGGGCACATACAATCCGGTGTTTCGACATAGCACTTGCCAACGACCGGGAGCAGGAATCCAATGTATTAAAACTCATCCAACTATTATATGCCATCGAGGCATTGGCCAGGGAAGGAAATATGACCCATGAACAACGGTTGGAATTGCGGTTGAAGAAATCCTTGCCCATTATCAACGAGATTGGGTCATACATTTATAACGAACGGAGCAGGTTTTGCCCAAAAGCCCAATTGGCGAGGCATTTGAATATTGCGTAAACAGATGGGGCAGCTTGCAAAACTACCTCAAAAATGGGATCCTGTAAATTGAAAGCAATTTGATCGAAAACGCCATCCGAGCCTTGGCCTTAGGCCGCAAAAACCACCTCTTTGACGGAAACGATGAAGCGGCTGAAAACATAGCCATATTTTACAGTTTTTTCGGCACATGCAAGAAAAATGACATCGACCCGCAAAAATGGCTGACTTATGTGATCAACCAATTCAACGAAACCAAGGCTTCCCAACTCAAAGGCTTATTGCCACAGTTTATTGATAAAAAATTATTGGGGTGAGATGGGGTTGCTGGGGTGGATACGGCAATCGTTATATTTTTGGAATTCGGTATATAAAATGCATGATTATATTCGTCTGTTGATCAGTTGATTGAAAAAAGAGGAAATAGACCCAAGTGGCGTGTAAAATGCCACTTGGGTCATAAACATCAATCTCAGACTAAAATATTTATCGTATCAGCGTCACTGTCCCCCAAACCGGTTCGGTCAAGCCTTTATGTTCCCCAACATCCTTGTTGTACCAAACCGTCCCATCCCTGAACACGGCAGAGATCTTCCACACATACACATCCTGCTGGCAGGGCTTTTCGTTGAAAGTGCCATCCCAGCCTTCGAGCGGGGTGCCTTTGCTGTCCAGCAGCTTGCTCGACCAAAGTTTAGCCCCATGGCTGTCGTACACCTCGGCAAGGTATTGTGCCAGATTCACCCCTGTAGGTTTCCACAGA
>CAIRHD010000419.1 GCA_903878265.1 uncultured Bacteroidales bacterium
TCTTCAAGGAAAATTCCGTTGTTCAATTTGATGACCTGTTTCACCAAATCGATGGCATGGCGATGACCATCATGCTCAGGTTTAAATTGCTTTTCGCCGCGCAAATTGTCGCCCCTGATGAGCAAAATATTGTCGATGCCTAAAAACTGAAGATCTATCAATGCATTCTCGGTTTCTTCCTGGCTAAAGCCACCACAAATCAAATGGGGAACCACATCAATTCCATATTTGAATTTTATAGCTGCAGCAATACCCACAGTTCCAGGTCGTTTGCGGACAGTACGCCGTTCAAGAAGGCCATCTTCGCGTTCTTTAAAAATTACCTCTTCGCGATGATAGGTAACATCAACAAAGCTAGGGCTGAATTCTACAAGCGGTTCAATGGTTTGATATATGGAGTTTATGTTTTCGCCTTTCAAAGGTGGCAGCAACTCAAAGGTAAACAGGGTTTTACCTTTGCTGTTTGCAATGTATTCGGTAACTTTCATTGTATGTTGTTCTTTTTTAGAAGTTCAGATTGGATGCCAGCAATTTCTCGATTTCCTTAACAGACAGGTTTTTGCGCATTGAATAATCTTCAACCTGCTGACGGCTTACACGGCTGATGGCAAAATATTGTGCTTCGGGATGGGCAAAATAATAGCCACTTACTGCAGCCGCGGGATACATGGCGAAATTTTCAGTAAGCGTAATGCCAGCTTTGTTGGCATTGAGTAAATTAAAAATTGTGCCTTTTTCACTGTGCTCGGGGCAAGCAGGATAACCTGGTGCAGGGCGGATTCCGGCATATCCTTCGTGTATTATCGCTTCGATGCTCAGGTTTTCATTCTTGGCATATCCCCAATATTCCTTCCGCACTTTCTCGTGAAGCAATTCAGCGAAAGCTTCTGCAAGCCTGTCGGCCAATATTTTAACCATGATGGCATTGTAATCGTCGTTCTGCTCTTCGAAATGTTTTACCCATTTCTCGATGCCTAGTCCGGCAGTTACAGCAAATAAACCAATATAATCAGAGTAGCCAGAAGCTTTTGGGGCAACAAAATCGGAAAGGGAAAGGTTTGGCAACGCATTTTCCTTCTCCTCTTCATTTCGCAGGAAATGCAGCATTGTGCTTTTATATTCATCAGTAGTTAATTCAATACTATCACCAATAGAGTTTGCAGGGAAAAATCCAAAAACACCATTTGCCTGAACCATTTTTTCATCAATAATGCGTTTTAACATTAACTGTGCATCGTTGAAGAGTTTTCGCGCTTCTACCCCTTTTAAAGGATCCTCGAAAATGGCGGGATATTTTCCGCTGATTTTCCAGGCATGGAAAAAGAAAGTCCAGTCAATGTACCGGCTAATATCTTCCAAAGGATAATTATCCAGGTGCTTTACGCCTAAAAATGAAGGTTTTACAGGCTCAAAACCAGCCCAGTCTGTTTTGAAACGGTTTGCGCGTGCTTGCTCCAAAGTAACGTATGTAACCCCAGCTTTTGTGCTTTCGTGCTTGTGGCGCAATTGCGAATATTTTTCGGAAACCGAATCAAGAAATGGTTTTTTTCCATCCTGCGAAAGCAAGGCTGCCACTACTCCGGTTGCCCTGGATGCATCGCGTACATGTACCACCGCCTGACTGTATTCGGGTGCAATTTTAACTGCTGTGTGCATTTCGCTGGTTGTGGCTCCCCCAATCAACAATGGGATTTTCAAACCTCGCCGTTCCATTTCGGAAGCCACAAAACCCATTTCTTCCAAAGAAGGAGTAATAAGTCCTGAAAGCCCGATTATATCAACTTTTTCTTTAATGGCTGCATCCAGTATTTTTTCGGCATGAACCATTACGCCAAGGTCTATAACTTCATAATTGTTACATCCCAAAACCACGCCAACAATATTTTTTCCAATATCGTGAACATCACCTTTTACGGTTGCCATCAGGATTTTACCAGCTTTACTACCTTCACCCTTAATTTTTTCGGCCTCTATATAAGGAAGTAAAACTGCAACAGCTTTCTTCATAACCCGCGCACTTTTAACCACTTGCGGAAGGAACATTTTACCAGCCCCAAACAAATCGCCAACCACGTTCATTCCGGCCATTAAAGGTCCTTCAATCACTTCGAGTGCCCGGGCGAAACTGGGGCGTGCCTCCTCCACATCGGTAGCCACATCGGCATCCAAACCATGCACCAATGCGTAAGTCAAACGCTCGTTTACCGGAAGTCCTCGCCAAGCTTTGGCGGCAGCTTCGCTTTTTTCGGTTGCTTTCATTTTCGATGCATATCCAATCAGCCTTTCGGTTGAATCGGGACGCCGGTTGAAAAGTACATCTTCGATCAAATTGAGCAAGTCGGAGGGAATATCGTCGTAAACAGGCAAGTTTCCGGCATTTACTATCCCCATATCCATGCCTGCTTTAATGGCATAAAACAGGAAAACGGAATGCATGGATTCGCGTAGTTCGTCGTTGCCACGAAAAGAAAATGAAAGGTTGCTTATGCCTCCGCTAATCCTTGCATACGGCAGGTTTTGCTTTATCCAGGTTATGGTATTTATAAAATCAACAGCATAATTGTTGTGTTCCTCAATGCCAGTAGCAATGGCTAAAATATTGGGGTCGAATATGATATCTTCGGGTGGAACCCCAATTTCATCAACAAGTATATGATACGCCCGTTTACAGATTTCGGTGCGGCGTTCGAGAGTGCTTGCTTGGCCATCTTCATCAAATGCCATAACCACCATGGCTGCACCGTAATTCCTTATTTTACGGGCATGTTCACGAAATACCTGTTCGCCTTCTTTCATGCTGATCGAATTAACGATGGCTTTACCTTGAAGGCATTTTAGCCCGGCTTCGATCACTTCCCATTTCGAGGAATCGATCATTATTGGCACTCTGGCAATTTCGGGTTCCGACATGAGCAAGTGCAGGAAGCGGGTCATTTCGCGTTTGGCATCCAGCAAGGCATCGTCCATATTTATGTCCAACACCTGCGCACCAGCTTCAACCTGTTGACGGGCAACGGCCA
>CAIRHD010000420.1 GCA_903878265.1 uncultured Bacteroidales bacterium
GGTCAACAAAATGATGGTCAACATCAATGATAAGTTTGTACACCATGCTGTTCCCCTGCGGCAGTTTTATCTCCTTTCCTATAAAAATAATGGCCCGGTTGCTATTAACGAAGTAAATGGATATAAAAAATTGGAATTGCTTACAGGAAAGATATTCAGAAAGAATTTCCTGAAAAAGCAGGAATCCGGCACGTTTGACATTTTTACCGAGGCATCGAAGATATTGCCAAAGATTCGGATTTGCACCCTTGAGAGGCAACATGGAATTGGTCGTGTGGACGAAACAATTGAAATGATTGAACAGGATCTTCTCCAATCAGGCATCATAAGGGACATTCGATGAAAAACCTTGTTTGGCTTGCATCCTATCCCAGGTCGGGCAATACCTGGTTCCGCTTATTTTTATCCTCGATCCTGTCAGGGAACAGCAGGATGGATTTGAACCAGATGGAAGTTGGATTGCTTTCAAATTCGAGGCGAATGTTTGACGAACTTGCCGGAATTTCTTCATCCGAGTTGGCCAATGACGAAATCAACAACCTGAAACCAGTAGTTTACCAACTTCTTTCATGCGAATCAGCGGATCAACTGTATTTAAAAGCGCACGAGCGGTTTTTTCTAAATTCGGACGGGTTTCCTTTATTTCCTCCGGCATATTCTTATGGCTGCGTTTATATTATCCGCAACCCCTTGGATGTTGCTGTATCCAATGCCCACTTTTTCAGCAAATCGGTTGATGAGGTTATTGCCATAATGAACAATCCCGGATATTCGCTAAATGCCTCAATAGATTGTTTATATCCATTGTTGGAAGAATGGCTTGGCGACTGGAGCGGACATGCTACGAGCTGGCTTAATTCAGGAATCAGGGTTCATATAATCCGGTACGAAGACATGATCAGTTTTCCGGTTGAAACTTTTTCGAAAGCGCTCAAGTTCCTGAACCTTACATTTTCGGAAGAACAAGTCAGGGATGCAATTGCGGAAACATCGTTTGAAACCATGAAAAAATCGGAGGGGCAGCTTGGGTTTAAAGAAAAAATCCAGAGTTGTGATGCCTTCTTCTGGCATGGAAAAGCAGGTGGCTGGAGAACTTTTTTAACTGAATTGCAAATCAAAAAAATAATAGGCGATCACCATGAGGTGATGGAAAGGTTCGGATATCTCGAACCCGGTTTAAAGTGATTAAAGTGAGTTTTCTCAGAAAAGCAGAAAAATAAACTTGAAAAGTCGTATTAGTAATATTGTCAAAATATCTTCCCCAATTCAAATTTAAACTGCGAACTAAATTAACACATGTTAGGCAAATTACATCTCGTCCCTACGGGACTTTGGTTAATGGGGCAACTTGTTTTTCTACCAACATTCAGTCCCTCTGGGACTGTCCCAGAGGGACAATATATTGGTAGAAAGCAAAATACCAGTAGGGCGAAGTCCCATAGGGACGATATATTTGTGAAAGTTTACACGCACGAAATAAGTTTTTTTAGAAAAAGCCAGTAATTTTATTGGGAAATTCCAATTTCGTTTTGAGGAAGTTGTTTTGAAAGTTTCACTTAGGGGATTTAAAAAAAATAAATCCAATGCTGAAAATTATTCGAGTCCGTTAAAATTTTCACAAAAGCACTTAAATCCCATTATTTATTGCGTCCCTACGGGACTTTGACCGATTGGATTGCTTTTTATTTCTACCAATATCTCGTCCCTATGGGACTTTGGCTTATAGGGCTTCTTTTTATTTCTACAAATATTTAGCACCTAACGGGGCTTTGAGCAAGAGGAACTTTTTTACAACAATTTCGTCCTTTTGCTACTGTCCCGTTAGGGACAGCATATTGGTAGAAAGTTTATTTTATATTTGCAGAATGTCCCGTAGGGACATTATAATTATATTGGTAGTTGAAAGCAAAATCACATGAATGTTAAAGTCCCGTATGGATGAAATAGAATTTTTACAGGACAATGAATAACTTACAACGGCCTTATTTCAGGAAATAAAATTCTTGTAAGTCCTTACGATTATAAATTGGAATCAATAGTTTTAAATCCCCTTATTTTGACGATGAGTTCAATCCCTATAACAAACAAAAAGAGAAATCTGGTAATAAACCTCTACGGGACCTTAATATGCCAACGATGCACACATATCGCATCAAAGAGAAATCTATTTTTGCTAGGATATACAAAAAAGAATACTTTTACCCTTTCGTTTGCTCTAAGAACTTACTCAGTAATTTGAGTTAATGCAACTGATTTTAAAACCTAACAGATTTAAACATGGCGATCAATCTACTTTCGGTCATTTCTAAAAATACTACAATCATCTCCAGTAAGATGGATAATGAGGTTGTGATGATGAGCATTGAAAAAGGCAATTATTACGGTTTAAACCCGGTGGCGGCGGAAATTTGGGAGATGCTCACCGCACCTATGACAGTGCAGGCAATTTGCGTCCGCTTGATGGAAGAATTTGATGTAGAACAGGAAAAGTGTTTCACCGAAGTGCTTGCCTATATTGAAAAACTCGGAAATGAAGGCTTGATTTTAGTGAAGGATTGATCCTGCAAATTACAGCTTGGATGAATATCAAGAAAATTACCTTACCCGGTTTGTGGTACTTTTTTCTGGCATCTGTTTTCCTGTATTTCAGCCAGTTGCTTGTGTTGTTCGCTCCTTTCCGATGGTATATCCCACTTTTCAGGGATAGCAAGAACAGGAAATACGAATTGGTTACCGATGAGAAACTGTTGGTTGTGCGCATTGCGCTGCTGCGTGGGTTGAAATATCTTCCATGGAAAGGGAAATGCCTTGTGCAGGCACTGAGCGGTAAATTGCTGCTCCGAATTTTCGGGATGCCGGGAACGATATATTTGGGGGTGATGAAAAAAGATGGGAACATGAAAGCACATGCATGGCTTATTTCCGGTAACACATTCATATCAGGAAAAGATGTGCACAGTAAATATACAGTAGTTCAACAAATTTCGTAGAAAAAGCTTGAGATGAGCATCATATTTGGGATTTTCGATAAGAGGGGACAAGGTTTCGACAAACATTGGCTTTATACGATGGAAACTGTTTTGGAGCATGGAAGCCCTGACCGTAAAGGGATATGGTATAATGAAAAGGCTGGTTTGGGCAACCTGTTGATATTTAACACTCCCGAATCATTGACGGAAATGCTCCCTTTTCATAATTCGCTCTCAAATTTAACCATTGGCAGCGACGCCAGGCTTGACAACCGCCATAATCTCGCCACTCAACTGGGCATTCCAGTCAATGAATTGCAAAAAACAGCCGACAGTGAAATATTGTTCCGGGCATACCAGAAATGGGGAGCGGATTGCGCCCAACACCTGAGGGGGGATTTTTCCTTCGCGGTTTACGACGGGAACGAACATCAGCTTTTCCTGGCAAGGGATCAAATGGGGATAAAAA
>CAIRHD010000421.1 GCA_903878265.1 uncultured Bacteroidales bacterium
CCGAAATCCCACATCCTTTACATATTCCTCCTATACTGCCCCCCAACTTCAAACAAGGCCTTTGTAATCTGACCTAGCGAACAATATTTGGCAGCCTCCATCAATCCGGCGAATAAATTTCCACCGGTAAGGGCTTGTGTTCGCAGATGCGTGATTTGATCAATGCTTTCGGAATGCCAGGTTTTGTGCAATTGTTCCAGCATAGCAATCTGATATTCCTGTTCGGCTTTTGTGGCACGTATCACTTGTTCGGGGATAATAGTGGGCGAACCTTTGCTCGAAAGGAAAGTATTTACACCCATAATCGGCAATTCACCGGTATGTTTCAGGTGTTCGTAATAAAGCGATTCTTCCTGTATTTTTCCGCGCTGATACATGGTTTCCATGGCTCCCAACACACCTCCACGCTCGGTAATCCGGTCGAATTCGGATAAAACCGCCTCCTCGACCAATTCGGTAAGTTCTTCAATAATAAATGAACCTTGCAATGGATTTTGGTTTTTTGTCAATCCAAGTTCATTGTTGATAATCATCTGAATTGCAATTGCCCGGCGAACAGATTCTTCGGTCGGGGTGGTAATTGCCTCATCATACGCATTGGTATGCAGTGAGTTACAATTATCGTAAACCGCATAAAGTGCCTGAAGGGTAGTGCGTATATCATTAAAATCAATTTCCTGTGCATGGAGCGAGCGGCCAGAAGTTTGTATATGATATTTGAGCATTTGCGAGCGCGGCCCTGCTTTATACAAACCTTTCATGGCTTTTGCCCAGATTAAGCGTGCAACCCTTCCTAATACCGAGTATTCAGGATCGATGCCATTGGAAAAGAAAAAGGAAAGATTCGGGGCAAATTTGTCGATATCCATTCCGCGCGAAGCATAATACTCAACATACGTGAAGCCGTTGGCAAGGGTAAACGCAAGCTGTGTGATAGGGTTGGCACCTGCCTCGGCTATATGGTATCCTGATATGGAAACCGAGTAAAAATTACGGACATTATTCTCGATGAAGTATTGCTGAACATCGCCCATCAGCCGCAAAGCAAAATCAGTACTGAAAATGCAAGTATTCTGAGCCTGGTCTTCTTTTAAAATATCAGCTTGCACCGTACCGCGCACATTGGCAATAGTATCTGCTTTAATTTTATTGTAAACCTCAGTTGGAAGCACCTGATTACCGGTAATGCCAAGAAGCATCAGTCCTAGCCCATTGTTGCCTTCGGGTAAAATGCCCTGATAAGCAGGTCGCTGCGATTGGCGGCTGCGATAAATGAAATCGATTTTTTCCTGTGTTTCAGCCTCTATTCCGTTTTGTCGGATATAGATTTCGCACTGCTGATCAATGGCGGCATTCATAAAAAAACCTAGCATAGCTGGCGCAGGCCCGTTGATGGTCATGGAAACTGAAGTAGCAGGGTCGCATAAATTGAAGCCTGAATACAGTTTTTTTGCATCGTCCAGACAAGCTACCGAAACCCCGGCATTGCCTATTTTCCCATAAATATCGGGGCGTAATCCAGGGTCAGCACCATACAGAGTTACCGAATCAAAAGCGGTTGAAAGTCGTTTGGCAGGCATGCCTAAGGAAACGTAGTGGAAGCGCTTGTTGGTGCGCTCAGGCCCACCTTCTCCAGCAAACATGCGGGTTGGATCCTCGTTTTCGCGCTTAAATGGATACAATCCTGCTGCATAAGGAAATTCGCCG
>CAIRHD010000422.1 GCA_903878265.1 uncultured Bacteroidales bacterium
CCAACATGCCTACAAAATGGAGCATTATGAATTCAAAAGCGACTTCAGGCAAGTGCTTGACGAAAAGAATTCGCTCGAATATGGCATTGGCGTTATCCTGTATAAACTCAACAGGGGCGATGTATTACCTTACGGAGACAATTCGTACCGCAAACCTGTGCAACTTGGCAAAGAACAAGGAATAGAAAGTGCTATTTATATTTCGGAAGACTGCGACTTATTGCCCTGGCTGAAAATTACTACAGGGATAAGATATGCCCTTTTTACGCCGATAGGACCGAAAACCGTTTACCAATACGCTGAAAACCAGCCATTAGATGTCAGGAACATTGAGGACACACTCATTTTTACCACCAACCAACCTATACGATGGAATCACGAACCGGATTTCAGGGTTGCCGCAAACATTAAAACCGATGATGCAGGATCAATAAAACTCGCCTTTAACCAGATGCATCAAAATTTGTTTATGCTGAATACAACGGCAGCTATTGCCCCGAATACCCAATGGAAACTTTCTGATTATCACATACTCCCATCCAAAAGCAACCAATTGTCGGTAGGGGTTTTCCGCACTTTGGCCGAATATGGGCTGGAAACATCGGCAGAGTTTTTTTATAAAAAGACCCATAATTTTCCAGAGTTCAAGGATGGGGCCGATTTCCTTAACAACCCTTTGGTGGAGACTTCGGTTTTACAAGGCGACCAATCTGCTTGGGGCGTGGAAATTTTCTTGAAACGCAGCACACGAAAACTCGAAGGTTGGATTGCCTACACGTATTCCCGTTCGATAATAAAGGTGGATGGTGGCAACGAGTGGAACCAAATAAACGGAGGCGAAGCATATCCGGCCACTTTCGATATACCACATGTATTGAACTTAGTAGCCAATTATCATATTACCAGACGGATAACCTTTGCTTCGATTATAACGTACCAAACAGGCAAACCCGTTACTTACCCTGTTTCGGTGTATTATGTTAATGGTTTGCCAGTGCTTGATTACTCGAAGCGAAATGCTTACCGCATTCCCGACTACTTTCGGACCGACTTTTCGGTTACCATCGAAGGGAACCTGAAAAAGCGTAAATTTATGCACAGCTCCTACATTTTTAGTTTATACAATGCCATGGGAAGGGAAAATCCATATTCGGTGTATTACAAAACCGAAGATGGCATTATCCGCAGCTATCAGTACTCGGTAATTGGTGTCCCTATTTTTACGGCTACCTGGCAATTTAAACTTGGGAATTATGCATCAGAATAAAATCTACTTCCTAATTGCATTCATCTCGCTTTTTCTGGCTTCATGCGTTAAACGCTACGAACCGGAAATAGAAAGCAAAGATGCCGTTAAGTTTGTTGTTACCGGTGAGGTGAATAGAGGCGATGAGGTTCAGCGCATTAATATTTCGACCACTTCACCTGTAAGCTTGCCAAGGTATTTCGCGGTTACCGGCTGCGTTGTAAAAGTAGTGGATGACAAAGGCAATTCCTATCCGGCTACCGATATGCGGGATGGGAATTACGAAATAGCAATCCCGCAAAGCGAACTCACGCCAGGAACTTCATTTAAGGTGGATATTATTGTGCCCGGCGGAACAAATATAGTTTCTGATTTCGACAAGATCCACGATTGCCCCGAAGTGGATACCGTTTTTTATGTCCTGGAATCAATACCGGCCAGCAACCCTATTTTTCAAACCAAAGGAATTCGGTTTTATACCAGCCTCGATGCCCAAAATATTGATAGCCGATATTTCAGGTGGCAAGCATTAGAATCGTGGGAATACCATGCATTTTATCCTATCGAATGGTTTTACGATGGAAAGGTCAACCATGTGGTGCCGCCAGATAATTCACGAAAAGTATGCTGGAAAACAGCTACCGTAAATAACATTTTTACACTGACGACCAAAAACCTGGTACAAAACAAATACAATTTATTCCCACTCCATTTTGTTGACAATGTTTCTTCTCCACGCTTGGTTTATGGCTATAGCCTAGTACTCAGGCAATATGCTTTGAGCGAAGCAGCTTTCGACTACTGGGAAAAGCTGCGGATAAACAGTGTGGGGCAAGGTGGCTTGTACGAAAAACAACCGCTTGTAGTTAAAGGGAATCTGCATAATATCACCAATCCCGAACAGGAGATACTTGGTTTTTTCAGTGCTTCCACAGTAACTTCGAAGCATATCTTTGTCAAAAATGTCGAAAACCTCCCTTCGGAATATGATCCCGGCTGTAGTACCGAGGGAGTAGAACCTAGAAGGACAGGATTGAAAGGAATACCCACAACCATGTACCCTGCCTATTTGTATGCGACCCCTTATGGATACATGATAATACTATTGGACAACTACTGCTACGATTGCCTCACCCTGGAAGGAGACACAATAAAACCGGCTTTTTGGCCCCATTAAGATGAATGATAAAAACAACCGAATTGTTTTGCTTACCCTGTTCCTGATAGTTTGCGCACTGTTTGTGGCTAATGCACAGGAGGGGAAGCTGCTGCAAAGTGAAGAAAAAGTTGTGCTGTTTACTGATCGCTCCATTTATATTGTTGGCGAACAAATTTATTTTTCTGCCGATTTATTAAATTCGGATAGCCTGAACGGCAAGTCGGCAAGCCAAATAATTTATTGTGAGCTTATTACACCTGACGGAAGCAAAATTACCGGCGGCAAATTCTTGGTTTATCAGTATTCCGCTACCGGAAGTTTGGATATCCCTGCCGACCTGCTTACAGGCACCTATTACATAAGAGCCTACACAAAGCTGATGCGCAATTATGGGCCAGAATCGTTTGGCTATAATCAAATCCGCATTGTAAATCCGGGGCGTCCGGAATTGGCTGCAACTACTGTTGGCCAGAAAACCCCAGACCATCCAGCAAGGGTTGATACCTTGATAATTCACGACAAATCACTTTCGGTAGTTACCAATAGCGCCCATTATTCTTCGCGCGACACGGTGAATATTTCTGTTTGGGTTGATGCTGATGGTAAACTAAAAGTAAGGAACCTATGTTTGTCGGTTGTTCCCGAAGCTGCAAAATCGTCTTTGGCCATTATCCCGGAAACACTTGGGACACATCAAAACAGCAATATTTATTATACCGAAAACCATGGGCTTTCGCTTATTGGCAAGTTAAACTTCGGTGCTTCTGAAACTCCAATAAAAGGAAAAAAAGTAAATCTATCGATCATGGGCGAAGGCCGCGATTTTATATCTGTGCGCACCGACAGTAGCGGAAGGTTTTTCTTCGCATTGCCAAGTTATTATGGATCAAGGGATTTATTTTTGTGTTCTGAGAAGTTGCCATCGAAAGATGTTAAAATTTGGGTGGATAATGATTTCTGCACAACTCCCTATCCACTGCCTGCGCCAACTTTTATATTGTCGGATCCCGAAAGAAATGCCGTTTACAACATGGCCACAAATGTTCAAATTCAATCGCAATATGCAAGTAACGCCAAGCCCGACAGCATTGTTAACCGAAAAGAAGAACAAACTTTTTATGGCAAACCCACTTCCATTATTTATCTCGACCAATATATACAACTTCCAACATTGGAGGATTATTTTAACGAACTGCCGAGCCAGGTTAAGGTTCGCAAACATAAAGGTGAACCTTACTTTTATGTTATTGGTTCCCGAAATGTGTCTTTTTACGATCCGCTTGTTTTGATTGATTGGGTAGCCGTTGACGAACCTTCTAAAATCCTGGCAATCGCACCACAAAATGTGTCGCGCATCGAAATTGTGAACGAAACCTATATCAAGGGAAACCAAACTTATGGCGGCATTATCAGCATCATTTCCCAAAAGGGGGATTTTGCATGCATCGATCTTCCCTCGACAGGAATTTTTATCAATTACCGTTTTCTTAGCGAAAACCGGCTTCCAGAAACACAGAATCCCAATAAAGCAAATTCCCCTGACACAAGGAATACATTGCTTTGGCAGCCCGAAGTTGTATTGAAGGGAGATAAAAAAGCAGGTTATTCTGTATTGGCACCGGATACGCCCGGAAGGTATATTGTTTTTCTGGAAGGCATTTCTGCGGATGGGGAAATATTATCGAAAACATGCACCTTTGAGGTAAACAATTGATTTTTGTTCGGAATCAGGATCGTGTAGTTTCAGCAACAATTCTAAATTTAAATATCAGTTTTCCAACAATTTAACTTTGGGTCTTGGCATCATATTTTATAAAACCCAAAATCGCATTGGGATATTTGAGATGTCAAATTCCCTAAACACAACTAATGCCAACCGACTACCTAACAGCCTAAAGTTTAATAGCCTCCCCCAAAAATAATCTCGTAAAATCTCCAATCACGGAAATAGTTTTCAAAAATTTGCTGTACATATCAAGTTTTTCTATACGTTTGTACCTATGACTTTTGATGAGGTAAAACAAATCCTGAAAACCAAAACGGTTGGAATTGCTGGTTGCGGAGGCTTAGGCTCCAACTGCGCGGTTGCTTTGGCACGAGTGGGCTTAGGCAGGTTGGTGATAGCCGATTTCGACTTAGTGGAAGAAGGGAACCTGAACCGTCAATTCTACTTCTACGACCAGATTGGCATGTTGAAAGTGGCAGCTCTGAAGCAGAACCTTTTCAGGATAAATCCCGATGTGCGGGTAAATACATTCGATATACGACTATGCCAAAGTGATATAATTGAGATTTTTGGCAAGTGCGATGTTATTGTCGAGGCTTTCGACAAACCGGAAATGAAATATATGATTTTAGATGCCGTACATAATTATTTGCCGGCCAAGCACCTGATAATGGGTGTTGGCATGGCCGGATGGGGAGGCAACAACCTTATTCGGTCGAGGCAATCGGACAAACTGGTTATTTGTGGTGATGAAACAAATGCCATTTCCGACAAATGTCCGCCTTTAGCTCCCCGCGTGGGAGTCGTAGCAAATATGCAGGCCAATGCAGTTCTCGAAATCCTGCTTGGCATCAACGAACATCAAAACCATTCAGAAAGGCAGTAAATGAAAATTATTCTAAACAATAAAGAAGAAGTATTTGAAGCCGTACAGTTTACTGTTAACGAACTACTGCATATAAAAAAATTCACTTTTAAAATGCTGGTGATAAAAGTAAATGGTAAACTTATCAAAAAGAGCGATTACGATTCGGCTATTGTTAAAAATGGCGATGATGTGATGGTTTTGCACCTGATTTCGGGTGGGTAAGCCTTTTCCCGTCCCCGAATAACCAAATTTTCCTATTCAAAAACCATCCTGCAACCGAGCATTCTTGTTGCACGCTGTTGATTATCCATTTGCCTACCTCAAAACCACAAGCATCAAGCCTGTAAAAAAAGCAATTACCCACCAGGTATAAGCAGAACGCGAATATAGATGCAGCCATTTTGGAACCATTGTGGCGGGCTGATTTGCCCTGTGGAACCTCCAAATCAGGATAGTATCAATAAGCATGGCTGTTAGTGATGAATATCCCAAAATGCCATGCAGGGAGAATGCGGAATGTGTGCTGCCAATGATCATGAAAGCCGTTGCCGTGGCATCGAGCACGATGCCGATGGTAAGAAAAGTTAGCACATAATTGGTTACCAAACGTTTGCGCTGTTCGGCAATGATGAATAAACTGTAGGCTAACAGTGCGAAAATAACGATGCTTGCGCCAATTGTAGAGTAAGTGTTCATGTATGGTTGGGGTTAATAATTTACGGTTTCGATTCTTTTGTTTTTGTGGCTTTTAGTTATCCACCATTCCCTGTAACGGTTGCAGGCTGGCTACCGGGTTAAATATCAGTTGCTTTTGATTCTTTTGCCTGTAGCATCAAAACTTTCTCCCAGCTACATCATTTTCAACTTTTTCCATACATTTCCTGTCTTGAAGGGTAATGAACATGGTTTTTCCATCTTTGCCTCCAAAAACTAGGTTGCTGCAGTTTTTTCCTTTCAGTGGTATTTCGCGGATAAATTTTCCTTGTGGCGACAGGACCACAATTGTGCCTTTTCCCCATCGCGTAATGTAAAGGTTGCCTTTTTTATCGCATTTCATGCCATCGAGGCCAAAATCATCGAACTGATAAAATAGCTTTTTGCCCGAAACATTTCCTTTTTCATCCATGTTGTATTTCCAAACTTTGCGTTGGATGCTTTCGTTCAGGTAAAGCGTTTTTTCGTCGGGGCTTAATTCGATGCCGTTGGTTGTCCCCATGTTTTCTTCCAACAAAACAGGTTTTCCATCCGATTCGATGCGCCAAAGTTGCCCCACACTATTTTTCCAATCGGGATCGCTGGCAAAAATCTGCCCTTGCTTGTTCATGCACAAGTCGTTAGGCGAATACATACGCGGTTCGTGGCAAAACACGCTTACTTTTTGGCTGCGCATATCCACAAAAAGCACGTTATGCCCAGTAAAATCAGGCAAGTACATATCGTAGCTGCTGTTAAAAAGTATGCTATTTGCAATACTTCCGGCAGGCAATTCGATAAACATGGAACAATTCCCATCGGCTGAAACTTTACCTATTGTGCCATCGTGTAGGTAATTTACCACATATAATTGCCCGTTTTTGTCGAATGCAGGCCCTTCGATGTTAACCGAGAAAAGGTTTTCGCCGGTAAGGTCGCGGGCTACAAACGGTTTTTTTGAACTGCTGCAACTATTTAGTGTGAAAGCTATTATCGCTACTAGGAATAAGATGGAAAAGAGGTTTCGGGAAGTTTTTATCATACTATTCGTGGTTTTATTGTAGCTTTAGTTGGTCAATTCAAATGGCAGGAAGACAATTTTGGGGTGGTTGTGAAATGCTTTAAGTCAAATTTCTTATCAGCCAAGCCTTACCTCCATTTAGGATATATTTTTGGCGAATTCCTTATTGAGTTCCTGTATTTCGTATTCTACTATTTCCCGACCCAACACTTTAGCCATTATATGTGTTGGGTCAAGATCCGAAATCAAATAATACGATTTATAAGCCAATTCTATAATGCCAGACCGTACAAAGTACTTACCTATTACAAAATAAAAACTCCTTACTGCCGAAATGTGAAAAACTTTTGTGCCTGGAGGAAAATGCTGGGAAAGTGCAAACTTGTTTTTTAATATGGCCGGTATTTTATCAAATTCGCCTGTGATAAGGTAATACTCGGCCAAAGCAGTTTTCCCAAACAGGTAATTTGGGAATTCTTTGATGGTTTCAAATAATATTGAAACATATTTTTCGTGTTCGTTTTTTTGTTGAAAACAAATGCTCAAATAGTTGTTGAGTGCAGGTACATTTGGATATTTCCGTTTAAATTCAAGCAATTCATCCAATACGTTTGTATTGCCTTTTTTAAGCTTTTGAGACAGTTTGTTGATTGAGGCCTTATCATTTTCTGGGACTTTCGACCAATTTTCTTCCTGCATTGGTTCCTCTGTTATCAGTAAATTTTCGGGTCGGTTGAAAATTGTTTTTAGTTTGCGTATTTTTCTGGAAATCAGTTCCCTATCAGCTGTCAAAAGGAGTTTGCGCTCATTAGGCGGGCCACCAAGGTAAATTGCTTTTACTAATTCGGATGTATGTATATAATTCATGAGTCAGGTTTTTTTACAAATCAAAGACGAAAGATAGCAGTTTTTTGGTTTCGAAATCCTTTACAAAAACAACAAATTGGCCTTTATTGACAATTTCCATGTACTGCTCAATTGTCATGTTCGGCCTTTTTTCGTTTAAGTTGTCTAAGAAATCCGCATACGGTAAAGCGTAAATTTTATGATCGGGGAGCACATATTGCATTATTGGTGTTTTGTCGGCAAATTTATTGTACAGTTCAAGTATATGATCCATCCTATCCTGAATGATAGATTTATATTTGCCGATGTCTGCTTGATTCATTTTGTAGGTTTTTATTTATTTGGCTAAATTGGCATCAATCTGAAGTTATACAACCATTACTGCACTCAATTATTCAATTTTACAAACATTTAAATAATGGTTTTGAAGGGAAAAAACCGTTTGAAGTGTCGATTTTACTCACGAAAGGAACAATTTACTATCCGATTCACTAATTAAACCACCTCCGCCACTACAAATGCACTTCCTCCAACCAAAACCAAGTCTTCGGCATCTGCTGATTGTTGTGCCGATGCGAGTGCTCCTTTCACGCTTTCAAAAACATTTCCTTCCAGCCCAATCCCGATGGCTAATTTCGAGAGTTCGGCGGCATCCAACCCGCGAGGGATATTCGCTTTGCAAAAATAATAAACCGCATTTTTCGGTAACATGTCCAACATGGCAAGTACGTCCTTGTCGTTTACCACACCTATTACAAAATGAAGTTTCTTATGCGGTGTAATTTTAATTTGAGCAAGCACTTCCCTTATTCCATCTGGGTTGTGGCCAATGTCGGCAATGGTTTGGGGGCGGCGTTTTATGGTTTGCCAACGTCCCATCAAGCCTGTGTTTTTAATCACATCCCGAATTCCTGTTACGATGCATTCCATCTCGATATTGAAACCTGAATGTTGCAGGATTTCGATTGTGCTTAAAACAGTTGCCAGATTTTTGAGCTGGTATTTTCCCGAAAGTGGGGAAAATAAATTGTATTTAACTTTATTTCGGACCGAATAAAACTCTGCGCCAAGCATTTGTGGTTTTTGCCAAGTATAACCAGTTTTTTTCAACACAATTTGCTTATCGGCATTAGTGATTTTAGAGTTTAGCGCGTTGATTATTTTATCGAAAACAGGGCTTGTTTCGGCTTGAGTTTCGCCAATTATAACAGGAACACCAGGTTTGATAATGCCAGCTTTTTCGCAAGCAATAGCTTCTATCGTTGTGCCAAGGAACTGCGTATGGTCCAACCCAATATTTGTGATTACGGAAACTATTGGCATTATCACATTAGTGGAATCGAGACGGCCACCCATTCCTGTTTCAATTATAGCGATATCAACTTTTTCTTTGGCAAAATACCATGCAGCCAATGCAAAAGTCCATTCAAAAAAGGAAGGCTGAATGCCATCGAATCCTTGTTTGTGTTGATTAACAAAAGCCGTTACCTCATTTTCGCCAATCATCTTGCCGTTGATTTTCACCCTTTCGCGAAAATCTTTTAGGTGGGGCGAAGTAAAAAGCCCAGTTTTATACCCGGCTTCCTGCAAAACCGAAGCCAAAAAATGCGAACTGGATCCTTTGCCATTGGTTCCTGCAATGTGAACGCTCCTGAACCCCTTTTCGGGATTGCCAAGCAAAGCACACAGCCTGAGTGTGTTGCTCAGATCGGCTTTATAGGCCGCAGCCCCAATGCGGTGAAACATGGGCAATTGACTGTAAAGGTAGTCTAAGGTTTGTTGGTAAGTCATTGAAACATAAGAGTGAAAAACGAAAAATGAAGAGTGAATAGTAAGGTTTTATTCATAATAACATTTTATGAAAACGGGAACAAACCATGTTACTTAACTTTCTTTTCAAAAACTGTTGCATTTACACTGACATTTAGCCCATAACTGAAATCGATGCTTTTGCTTTGAAGGTCGTAATAGGATTCGAGCCGGAAACCAAAGCTGACCCCTTTCGTTATCTGGTGGCCCAAAAATAATTTCGATGTGATCAAATCCCTTTTTTCGCCTATATACCAGTTGTTTAGCTGCGAAACCGATTGAAAAAGGTAATCACCCATTGGCGAAAAGAAATACTCGCCATGAAACCAGCC
>CAIRHD010000423.1 GCA_903878265.1 uncultured Bacteroidales bacterium
AGAATTTTTTACTGCGCATGATAACCTTCAGTATGTAACCACTATTGAAGGGGATAAACCCGATAACTATATCATGGGCCACCTCGACAGCAAACAATTTTCGCTTTCGGCACGGGTTAACATTGGCATTACGCCCGATATTTCGATACAATATTATGGGCAGCCTTTCTTTTTCTCTGGCGATTATTCCGAATTTAAAACCATAACCGACCCTGTAGCCGGCAAGTATGGCGATAGGTTTCACACATACACCGAAAGCGAAATAAAGCACGATGGCGAGGCAGGCGTTTATACGGTTGATACCGATGGCAATGGTACCGATTTTAGTTTCAATGATCCCGATTTCCATTTCCTGCAATACAGGTCGAATTTGGTGTACCGATGGGAATACAAACCAGGCTCAACCATTTTCCTTGTATGGTCGCAAGGCAAAACCACCGATGGCCCCGAAGGCAATTTTATGTTCGACCATTATAGCAACGATTTAAAGGATGCCTATCCACAAAATGATTTTCTGATCAAGATATCGTATGCGATAATATTTTAGGGAGGGCAAGGGCTGATGAAACACCCTTTTTCAATGAAGCAACACCCTTTTTGGGTGGATTTTGATTCTTTTTGACTGGATTTTGATTCTTTTAGAGTGAAATTTAATGCTTTTAGAGTGAAATTTGATTCTTTTTTACTGAAATTTGATTCTTTTAGAGTGAAATTTGATTCTTTTAGAGTGAAATTTGATTCTTTTAGAGTGAATTTACATACTATTAGAATGGAATCCCGGTTTTTCGTGATAGAATTATACGGTGTCAGAAATAAAAATTGGGTATGAAATTTCTTTTTTGTCCCTTCGGGACAATATGTTGGTAGAAAAAAAGTGGCTAAATTTGTAAAAAGTCCCGTAGGGATGGTATATAAAATAAATCGTGGCAATTATTATATGCCACATGAGATCTTTAGCCAAAGGTTATAAATATAAAACCCGGAATACTGTTTTCCAGTTTCCGGGTTTTGAGCAGTAGCAGCAGAAGCTCCTTTTCCAACAGCAATATTGTTTATGGCTTCGGGGTTTTGGATGCACGGCTTGGCAATGCAAAACGCGCACTTAAATCGTCGAAAATAGTTTTGGCACCAGGTATGCTGGTTTTGGCTGCCTGTTTTACCGAATTGTAATATATTAAAGCGGCTACCATGGCTTCGCTGCCACTCAAGGTTAAGGTATCGGTAATATTATCGCTCAATTGGGCAGCAACACCAGCAATTTCCGAAAGCTGCCCAACAGCGGCAACATCAATTTTGAGTGCATCAACATTTAAAAATGGGGGCACAAATTCGGGGTTGGTATTAATGTAACCCACAATTTTGTGAACAAATGCAATGGAATTGTCGCCCATTTTATAAATGCCATGTTTTTGTTCGCCGGTAAGCGAAATAAGGTAAGGGGCAAGTTCGGTGTTCAATTCCGACAACAAGCTTTTGATACGCGTTAATTTGTCGGCAGGGATTTGAATGGAAATGTTGTCTTGTTGCGACATGAGTTTTGGTTTTTAGGAGATTAATACTTGAAGTTTGGATTTGGGATTTAACGCAGTGTTTTGTGCGTTTATTGTAGGGGTGTGAATATTTTTTTGGTATATGGGTTTGCAGATTTGTAAGGGAAGTGCGGTGCTTACAAAATATGTTAAGTGCCCTTGATCTTCATTATGATTATGAATACAAATCAGTTAGGTTTTTATAAACATCTTCCACCAAACTGTCAAATTTTCCAATGTGCATTTTAATTTCATCTATCGCAAATTGCTGTTCAAAATATATTTTTACAATTTTTGCAACAGTTTGGCGCTGTTCAACAAGGGAACGTTCGTTCAAATTAAATGCATCCTTGGTCAATTTTGCTTTTTTATATTCAGAAGAATTTTCGTCAACTGCTTTAATAAGAATTTCACCTGTAAATGAATATTTGAAATAATCATTTGGATTTTCTATTGATGGATCTATTAAATATTGAAATTCAACTTGTTGTAACTTGTAAGTATTGTCTTTATGTTTTGCCCCGTAATAGGTATTATTTGTTGATGTAAATAAATTCGACCAATCAAATCGCAAGGCTGGAAAAATACTTTGCTTGTGAAAATGGTCAATATGCGAAGAATTAGCATTTTCTTCAATATCAATTTCTGTGTATGCACATTGAAAGTTTTGCTCTGAAACCGTATTTGGCTCGACTGTTTCATCAGGCACCAAACCTGATAGCATATAAGTTCTAATATTATCTCGAATTTCTGCAATATCGTCCCACTCAACTGGATTATTTCCGCGAATAAAATTCGAGTAGAACATGGGTTCCCTTTTATTTATTCGCTTCATTTTCTTTTTTTCTTTTTAAGATTTCTAAACGTATCATTGCTAAATCGCTATCAAATTTCCCAATCGAATTTTCCAACTCATTTAATAAGTTGTTAAAATCTTCTGTGTGCATTTGATTTTGAAATAATAAATCTTTCAATTTTGTCAGTTTAGTTTCAATAATTGGGGTTCGTAACCCTTTAACCTTGAAAATATCGAGTAATATTTCATCTACTTTCCTTCCAAATGATTTTGATGAAATGTCAATTACCTTAATTGCATCATTTTCTTTTACCAAAACTTTTACATATTTATTTTCAACCGCCGAAACTATATGAGGTGAATGTGTTGCAATAATTATTTGGTTATTATTTTTTTGGGCAATAATTTTATACAAACCAATTATTTCATTTTGCCAATTTGGATGCAGCGAACTTTCAGGTTCGTCAATTAAAATAATACTGTCCTTAATTGGTGAAATAAATAATGGGAAAACCTTGGTGATTATTTCTTTTTCACCACCCGATAAATCACTTAATTTTATTTCATCGGATTGCTGATTTTTAAAATAGATCTCTTTATCCTTGTCTAATTTACTGAACTCTACTTGTAAATTAATTGCAGATAAAGTTTCATTAAGGGATTTTCGTATTTTGTCGTAAGCTTCGCTACTTTTTATGTCTTTTTCATAAATTAATTCATCAATATAATCGGTAATGATCTTTTTTGCCGAAACATTCTCTTCACTTGCTTTGTAATAGTGTATTTTTTCTGAGAGATTAAATGCAAATTTGTTTTTCTGATTTTTTAAAAATTCACTTGTCAAATGAAAATAGAGTTCATCTGGTGCATCGCCGAAAAGTTTCGCTTCTTCTATTTCAATATAACTCTTCTTGTTTTTGCTTACGTTAGGTATTGCAGGCTCTTTTTTAAAAGTTTCATAAATAAATTCCAACAATGTTGTTTTTCCGCTACCGTTAATACCAGCCAAAATAGTAATTGGGTTAATTACAGCGTTATTTGTAAAATCAATTTTAAAGCTTTTCAAAACTTTAAAATTCTCAACAAATATTGATTTTATTTTCATCTTAATTTTTATTGGTTTTTTACTTATTGGTTTTTTTAAGGCAATTAACGGCTGAGATTATGACAAGTGCGGGAATAAATTGCTGCTCAAAGCCTGCCAGCACAAATGTATGTAAAGATTTCAAATGAATTGACGAGCACACATAAGCACGCATGGGATGTGTTACATTGAGCTTGTCGAAATGTAGTTCAACAGGGAATAATCGCTCTTCACTTCGTGTCGCTCATATTCCTGTTAAGTAGCTGCTGGGCTTCTTTCATTAGCACATTACTCAAATAAAGTTAGTTGTCCTCCTCTTTTAAGCCTCCAGCCGTCTTGCCCAACCCGCTCCGCTATATCTTCTAACACACTTGAAATTGTTTGACTTTCTGGAGTAGTACCGTTTTTTAGGAGTGGTAAAATTGCTAATACAATTTCGTCAAAATGCGGACTTTTATTTTCTCTATCCATTCGCCTTAAATAGCTAATTAGATAGTATTTGATACGAAGTCTTACGTCTATGTGTGTTGCAAACTTTGTGTTTTTCCTAATTGTAAATTGCTCTGTTTTTTCAACATAGTCAAATTTATCAAGCAAGATTGGTGTCAAGTCAGTATATTCCTTTTTCAATAGGTCTAAGAAGCCAAGTTCTAAACCT
>CAIRHD010000424.1 GCA_903878265.1 uncultured Bacteroidales bacterium
GACCTGCTTATGAATATACGCATCCTTGAAGACCAACTTGGATACAAGGTTGATAAATACCGCGCACCCGGATTTTCGCTCAAGCGCAAAACCCTTTGGGCTCTGGATGTTTTGGCCGAGGCTGGAATCACTACAGATGCAAGTATTTTTCCAAGCATACATGCCCATGGTGGGATACCATCCTTCTCCTGCAATTCTCCTTGTTTGGTCGAACACAAAGGCTATACTTTAAAAGAGTTTCCAATAAATTATACCAGTTTATGTGGGGTACGCACAGTATTTTCAGGCGGAGGATATTTCAGGTTATGGCCTTACAAATCTATCAGTTACTTCACTCAAAAATCGCCATACATAATGAGTTACTTTCATCCTCATGATTTTGATCTTGATCAGCCGGTGTTGAAAGGACTCTCCCATTTTCGAAAGTTCAGGGCATATTATGGATTGGATGATGCCCAACTGAAACTCGAACGCTGGATTAGTGAATATCTTTTTACTGACTTACATACAGCAGATAAAAATATTGATTGGTCGAATGCCCAAATTATAAAACTGTAAACTATTGAGGGTTTGTTATTTATATTGGTTTACACCAGAATGTACAAGATGCGATTTGTTTCCAATAGGTCTTATTTATCAATCGTTATTCGTACTTCGTAAACACAAATAAATCTAAACTTTATGTACAACCCTCATTTTTTCAATGTTTGAATTATTAATGGTTACATAATATTAGGCATCCAATAGTTAATTTTTGGGTAATGATAGGAAAATCTTGTACAGGTATTTTTGCACTTAATTATTCATTAATCCAAAAATTAAAACATGAAAACAACATTACTAAAGTTAATAATGGGTTTGACTTTACTGATTGTATCAGGAATGTCAGCAAAAGCCCAGATTTTACTGATGCAGGATTACCAAAATTATTCTTCTGCACCAATCGGGACCTTTCAGGGAATAAACTTCCGTGAAGCCGGATTTTCAGCTCTTTACCCCATAGCTGGGACAAATGGCAAAGAATTCTGGACCTGCTCCGACAGGGGCGTAAATGTGGATGCTGCGAACGCAAATCCAAGTGCATGCAGGCCTACGTATGACAAGATCTACAGTTTCCCATCTTATGCACCCAAAATTCATAGGATAAGACTGAATGGTGATTCAATCCAGATATTGCAGTCAATCACAATGAAGCGGCCGAATGGAACAACTGTTACCGGAATAATTAACCCAACCGGATTTGGCAGTACCGCCGCTGAAGTAGCTTCAACGGATACAGTGCTAAATTGTGCCAATTTCAATTTGAAAATTGCAGCGAAAGACGAATTCGGAATTGATTCCGAAGGCTTGGTTGTTGATGCGGATGGCAACTTCTGGATTTGCGAAGAAGGCGGTCCAACCATTTGGAAACTCAACAAGAATGGGGTTGTTTTACAAAGGTTTAGCCCTTATGCAAATTTTACGGGAGCTAATGCAATAGATGTTCAAATTGATACAGTTTTCAAATACCGAAAAAATAACCGGGGATTTGAGGGAATTGCCATTACCCCTAATGGGAAAATCTATGCCATTATACAAAGCCCATTACTTTTTCCTAACAAAACAGTGGGAGAAGGAACTATGATACATAGAATCCTAGAAATTGATCCTTCAAACAACTCAACCCGCATGTTCGCATACCTGAATGACGGTATTATTGGTGCAAGTGGCGCAAACCAAATCCGTCTGAGGGATTGGAAAATAGGGGACCTGGCTGCAATAAATAACAATGAGTTTCTGGTATTGGAAGCTGCTTTGAGAGGAACTACTGATATTAAAAAGATGTATAAAATTGACATCAGTGCTGCAACACCTGTAACTTCAGGCTTATATGTCGGTTTAACCCTTGAAGCCCTTGTTAATTCGGCAGGTCTTGCAGCAAAAGGGATTGTTCCTGTATCAAAAGTGTTGTTCATGGATTTACTTGCCAACAGTTGGCCAAATTCCCTTGAAAAAGCTGAAGGCTTGGCTATTGTGAACGATAGCACCCTTGTAATATGCAATGATAATGATTACGGACAATTATCTATAGGTGAAATCGGTGTTGCAACCCCAAATGGAATTTTAACCCATGCTTTGACTTATAGGCTGAGCGGCAGTAATAAGCTATCTAACTACTTAGCTTCCCAGCCTTTGCTTGCACAAGGCCAAACCGGACCGAGCACATCGCAAACCCCTTATTTAAATGCATCAATCCCAGGCGCACAATTCACTTCGATACTATCTGCTGGCGAAGCTGTTAACAGCTATAAAATGGCCGGTATTCCTGATGGATTAGGGGCATTTGATAATGGGAACAACACTTTCACATTATTGGTAAGCCATGAAATTCCTTCCGCAAACGGCGCAATCCGCGCTCATGGTTCAACAGGTGCATTTGTTTCCAAATGGGTAATAAATAAATCCAACCTTTCGGTTGTTTCCGGAAGTGACCTGATGCAAAATGTTAAATTATGGAATGGATCAGGCTATACCACGTACAATTCGAGCAATCCTTCACCTTTAGCTGCTTTCAGCCGTTTTTGCTCCTCTGACTTGCCAGGGATTACGGCATTCTATAACCCAACAAGCAGTTTGGGCACACAAGAACGCATTTTCCTTAATGGCGAAGAAGTCGGGATAGAAGGAAGGGCAATGGCACACATTGTGACTGGTGCTGAATCAGGAACTTCGTACGAACTTCCCTTCCTCGGCAAATCAGCATGGGAAAATGCAGTTACCAGCCCATATCAAAGCAATAAAACAATTGTTGGGCAAACTGATGATGGTACTGGTGGACAGGTTTACTTCTATATTGGAACAAAAACATCCATTGGATCCGATGTTGACAAAGCAGGTCTGACCAACGGTAAACTATATGGAATTTCAGTAAGTGGCTTGCCAACTGAATTGAGTTCAGGAGTTCCCGCTCCCAATACAACCTTTTCGATGGTTGATTTGGGGCAAGTGGCGAATTTGACAGGTGCCCAATTGAATTCGAACAGCGTGGCTGCAGGAGTTACTACTTTCCTCCGTCCTGAAGATGCAGCATGGGATCCAAACCATCCTAGCGACTTCTATTTTGCAACTACCAACTCTTTCAACGCACCCAGCCGTCTTTGGAAAGTTCAATTCTCAGATATTGCAAATCCTGAAATGGGTGGATCAATTACTGCTGTGTTAGATGGAACAGAAGGACAAAAAATGTTGGATAATCTAACTATTGATAACTATGGCCATATTTTAATGCAGGAAGATGTAGGGAACAATGCCCATATCGGCAAAGTTTGGCAGTACTCTATTGCTACCGATGCACTTACATTGGTTGGTGAGCATGACCCATACAGGTTCCTTACAGGAGCACCAGGTTACCTGACACAGGATGAAGAATCCTCAGGCATAATAGATGCACAAAGTATCCTCGGACAAGGCATGTTCCTACTTGTTAACCAGGCCCATTATTCAATCCCGGGCGAAGTGTATGAAGGTGGCCAGTTATTGGCACTTTTTAATCCTGCAACATTTAATTCAGCCCCTATTGCTTCAAACTGGAATGGTTCGGTTAATTCCGACTGGAATAATGCTTTAAACTGGACCAATACCCCAGTTGCTTTAAGGACACCGGGTTCAACCACTGAAGTAACAATTCCTGCAGGAGTGCCTAACTTCCCAACCTTAACAACCCCAGCTTCAGTTGCTGGCATTAAAATAGAAAGCGGATCTTCATTTATTGGATCTGAATTCCTTACAGCTTCCAATGTTCTGATTAAGCGTACATTTACGAACAACAAATGGCATTTCCTCTCTTCACCAGTGGCTTCCAACACATTTGGACAGGTATTCTCCAATTCATTGGTTGTATGGGCTAAAGAATGGAACCCAACGACAAACAACTGGCTATATAAAACAGGCAATCAGCCTTTTGTAGTTGGTAAAGGCTATTCGGTTGGAACATCTGCCCCACCAGTAACCGCTAACTTTACAGGCACACTCAATAGCACACCTGTTACAACCCCACTTGTTTTCAATAGTGGTGTGAACCCAACATGGAACTTACTTGGCAACCCATTTCAATCCCCTATTGACTGGGATAACTTGTCGTTTGCAGGCAGTGTAGGTGGTGCAGTTGCTGTTTATACCGGCACAAATTATATTTATTGGAACGGAACTGCTGGTGGGCTTTCAGGTGGGATTATCCCAGCACAGAACGGGTTCTTTGTAACAACAACGGCTAATGGATCATCTGTAACCATTCCTTTAGCAGCACGCGTCCACAATGCAGCACCGTTCTTAAAAGAAGGAACTACCAACCTTCTTACACTTCAGGCTTCTGGAAACGGATCGGAAGACCAAATGTTTGTTCACTTCAACGAAAACGCTTCAGTTGGTTATGACAATGAATTTGACGCCAAAAAACTTTGGGGATCAGAAGAAATACCTCAGATTTACAGCATAACAAGCAGCGATGAACTTGCTATCAATGAGCTTCCTTTTGAAGAAAAAGAAGTTGTTAGCATAGGTTTTAAATGCAACACCAATGGCTCATTCAGCCTTAACTCCACTGGTATCGAAACCTTCGATTATTCAACACCAATCATACTTGAAGATTTAAAACTGAACACAACCCAGGATTTACGCAAAAACCCAGTTTACAGTTTCAATTACGATGCTACCGAAAATGCTGAACGATTCAGGCTACACTTTAAATCCACAACAGGTATAAACGATCCAGCTAATAATGGAATATCTGTTTTTAGCCTTCAACAGGAAGTAGTTGTTAACAACACTACAAACACAGCAGGTGAAGTTAGGATTTATGATATGACTGGTCGAGAGTTGGCTCACTTCAGCGTAGGCAGCAATACTAAAACCAGCATCCCAATGCAGGTAGCTGTAGGTGCCTATATAGTTAAAGTGATTACTGCAAAAGCAACTGTGAACCAGAAAGTGTTTATCAAGTAAATCAAATTCAACTCCCTGGTATGCAAATTCCAGAGAGTAATTTCAACCTAAAATAAACCAATTACAAATATGAAAACAAGGATCCAATTTTTTGTTGCAGTAACCATACTGACAATAATCAGCATTTCGACCAGAGTAATGGCCCAACCTAATCCTGACCAGGGTGGTGGCGGGATTCCAGGTGGTGGCGATCCAGGTGGTGGATCCGTTGGCGCAGGAGCACCAATCGGTGATGGAATTTATTCTCTTATTGCATTAGCAATTGTTTATGGCATCAGCCATTGGTATGCCATCCGCAAACAGAATCCATTGTTTGCATAATTTTTTATGCTTGATTTAAAAAATCCGCTTCCTGACGAGGATAGCGGATTTTTTATTAGCTGATACTTGGGAAAACTAACCTTTTACCAGCTTTCGATTAAATAACAACAATACTGCAACATGCCGCCCATGCGCATCCTTACTTTTGATATTGAAGATTGGATCCATTTTCTTGATAAAAAATCAACAATAACTCTATCTTTGGCTCTCAAAACTTACAAAAATGCTTGTTGAAGTTGCCGTTTTCAGCCTCGAATCAGCCATTACTGCCTATCAGGCGGGTGCTCACCGAATAGAACTTTGTTCGGCTCCTGCCGAAGGCGGACTAACCCCATCGGCAGGAACCATCAGGCTTACAAAAAAGTATGTCAAAATCCCAATCCATGTAATGATCCGACCCCGAGAAGGTGATTTTTGCTATTCCGATAAGGAATTTGAAACCATGTTATTGGATATTGCCGCAGCTAAAATAGCTGGAATGGATGGAATTGTAACAGGCATCCTTAATCCTGACGGCCGCGCGGATAAAAAACGGATGAAAATTATTGTTGATTCTGCTTTTCCAATGAATGTAACTTTTCATCGTGCATTTGACATGTCAAACGATATGGATGAGGCACTTGAGGCAATAATTAGCACAGGATGCGCCCGGATACTCACATCAGGCGGTCAACGGACTGCAGAACTAGGAATTAGCAAAATTGCAGAATTGATACTAAAAGCAAACAATCGCATTTCGATAATGCCGGGAAGCGGTATAAATGCAGAAAACTGCAAACGTATCGTTGATTTTACTTCATCCAAAGAAATACATTTATCAGCCCGCAAATTTTTTCCGGGCAAAATGGAATACAAACAAGCGTTGGTAACAATGAGCGGCTCTGTTTCTATTCCGGATTATGAACTGCAACAACCTGATAAAATGGAAATTAGCAAATTGTTGAGCTTGTTCGTCTAGTTTATTTGAAAATGAATTTGCGTTTCAAGAATGGTTAAAATAATCATCCAACATAGGTTCATTTACAAATAGTTTATTACCTTCGCATTAAAAACAATAAACAATGACATACAATTCTTCATTCCTCCGGCTTAATTTCCTATTCTTATTCGTTGCAATTTCCGCATTCGGATATAGCCAAAATACTGACAACCAGCTTGGAATAACACCAGGCGCGCTGACATTTACAGTAAAAACCATTACCAACAATTCGACTTATTCGCCTAAAAATGTGTTTGCCATCTGGATAAAAGATGCGCAAGGCAATTTTGTGGTTTCACGAAAAGTTATGGCTAACAACCGCAAACAACATCTGGTGAAGTGGAATGCAAGTTCAGCTGGAAATAGTGTTTCAGCAATAACTGGCTCAACTCTCACATCGCATCAAACCCATACTGTTACTTGGGACGGAAAAAATGCTTCTGGCGTGGAAGTGGCTGATGGTATTTACCAGATTTGGGTCGAATACACAAGCACCAACTCAAATACAAATGGCAACCTCGGCCCATTTTTAACCGTTGAATTCGACAAAGGCCCTGCTATTCAGCATATAACACCAGTTAATGCAACTTATTATCAAAACATTGTTGCCGATTGGGTGCCACTTGGGGTTGGGATCAATGACCTTTCTAAGGCTGGGGCAAGGGTAAAAATATTTCCAAACCCATTCAATAGTGAAACCAATGTAGAGTTAAGTTGCGACAAACCATCGCAAGCATACATTAGCGTGTTGGATCCATCAGGAAAAAAGGTTGCAACCTTGTTGAACGACTCTTTTAGTGCAGGAATCCGAAACTACAAATGGGACGGAACCACTGATAATGGCCATAAGCTTGAAAATGGATTGTATTTTGTTCAAATTCAGATAAATGGTTTTACGGAAATACAGAAAATAATCAAAAATAAATAAGTAGATTTCCATGAATTGATAGGATGATTTTCATTTCAGACCATTCGTATAAAAAGTAAAAGCCACTGAATTTCGGTGGCTTTTCATTTATCATTTTTTGGGCTTGCTTACCAGATATGAGCTAAAGCAATTTTCCATTTAAAATTACAGTATCAACTTTATTGCTTCCAAACGAATAAGGCATGAATTCAATTCCAGGAATGGGTTTGGTAATGAAGATATTGGCTTTTTTACCAATTGCAATACTTCCCAATTCATCGCTAACGCCCATGGCATAAGCCGAATTCAGGGTTGTAGCGTTTATAGCTTCTTCGGGCGTCATGCGGTATTGGATACATCCCATCGAAAGCACCAACTGCATGTTTCCAGAAGGTGAGGAACCTGGATTAAAATCACTCGCCAAAGCAACAGGAAGACCGGCATCAATCATTTTTCGAGCTGGTGCATGAACCATATTAAGGAAAAATGCTGCTCCAGGTAAAATGGTAGGCATCGTTTCTGAATCTTTTAATGCCTGTATTTCATCATCACCAGTGTATTCCAAGTGGTCAACAGACAGAGCGCCATACTTTACCCCAACTTGAATTCCACCTGTATAATCAAGTTCGTTGGCATGGATTTTTGGTTTTAAACCGTGTTTCATTCCCGCCATCAAAATACGTTCGGTGTCCTCGATCGTAAAAAATCCTTTGTCGCAGAAAACATCTATATAATCGGCCAATTCTTCAGCGGCAACTTGCGGTATCATTTCATTTATTACTATATCCACATATTCATGCTGCTTTCCCCGATATTCAAGTGGAATGGCGTGTGCTCCAAGAAATGTAGCTTTGATTGTGAGTGGCGACAAACTCTTTAAATCCCTGATTACACGCAGCATTTTTAGTTCATCCTCGGTATTGAGGCCATAACCACTTTTGATTTCGACCGCTCCAGTCCCCAGCCAGGTTATTTCTTCGAGGCGGGCAAGTGCTTCTCCTATCAACTCCGTTTCGGAAGCATCGTGCAAACGTTTTGCCGAGTTTAAAATCCCGCCTCCTCGTTTTGCGATTTCTTCGTAGGATAAGCCTTTTATTTTGTCAACATATTCTATCTCGCGACTACCGGCATAAACAAGGTGCGTGTGCGAATCGCAAAAGGAAGGAAAAACAAGCTTCCCTGTTGCATCAATTACTTTTATGCCTTTTCGCTTCCAATCTTCAGGAATAAAAAGACTGTCCATGGTTCCAAACTCGAGAATCATGCCTTTTTCGATAAAAAGAAAAGCATTTTTTATAGTCTGCAACTTCCCCATTTCGACTCCACTGACGCAAGGAAGCAATTTTTCGTCAATGCCAACTAACTCTTTTATATTGATAATCAGTATTTTCATAAGTATTATTATTTGTGTCAAACGTACATCAATTGTATGGAAATACAATAATTAGCCTGAAATTAATTGCTGTTAAAAAGAGTTCAATAAAATCGATTGGGGCTGGCAATCCACACAAATTCAAAATACCCAAAAGGTAGAATTGAAAAACAACAATCAATCAAACCGATAATAAATTATTGGTTATGAAGCCATTGCGATAGAAAAAGGAAAAGGGGTCAAGGTTTTTTTACCGTCACAAAAATGGCTGAATTGGCTTCTGTCATTGTAATATCAGAGGCATCAACTTGACCAGTCCCATTTACATCGGTATTTACATAGCCTGAGGAAAATGTAGCAGCGGCATTATCAACAGCAACCAAATCAGTAGCATCAACAACGCCATCCTGATTAACATCGGCTGCAAAAATCCCATACACACCATTGCCAAGCAATTTGAGGTTGTTCCCGAAAGCTTTTGCTGGCAAATCGAAACTATAACTGATTGACCCACCACTAAATGAAACAGGCGAAGCAGATGTAGTTTCTATCGAATTGCGATGCCTTATTGTTAAATAATACGAGCCGGAATATGTCAGGGGCAAAGTTAATGTTGCAGCCCCAGCGGTACTTAAATTTACATTGTTTACCGAATAAACAATTGTAGCATAATTTGTTGGGTTATGCAGCTCAACAGTAATCTGATCGGCTATTGTACCCGAATACTTATCGCCAATTGCGTCCTTTGCTTTATTCATGCCAAGGCCATTATACAAACTTTCGAGCCACACGTTTACTGAAAGTGTTTTTAAAACTTCAACACTTAAACTTGCAACCGGACCATCGCCACAAGTGTTTGTACCCATAACAGTTACCGTCCCAGAAACGGCTGAGTTAGTTGCACTTACAGTTATTGAATTGGTACCTGAACCCGAAGTAATCGTAAACCCAGTTGGTACAGTCCAAGTGTAAGAAGTTGCATTAGGAATTATTGGAGTTGTGTAAACATGGCCAATCGTATTAGGTGCCACCGATTGTGATCCAGTAATAGTTCCTGCCGAAGAAACTGCAATACTTGAAACATCCATGGTTGTAGTAGTCGCACACTGACCAGCGGTTGGCGTAAATGTATAAGTGATCGTTCCGGCTGAAGCAGTGCTGATTGCAGATGGGCTCCATGTACCGGGTATATTGTTAATGGATGTCAGCACCAATGCGCCTGGGGTCGCCCCGACACAGTATGGGCCTAAAGCGGCAAATGCAGGTGTAACATTGGCGTTGACAACAACATCCATGGTTGTAGTAGTCGCACACTGACCAGCGGTTGGCGTAAATGTA
>CAIRHD010000425.1 GCA_903878265.1 uncultured Bacteroidales bacterium
CCCTTACGTGTTAAGTCGATTTCAATTCCACCACCTCGTGATGATACTTCAAGTCTTAATGTAATTTCTTCAAATGTGATTTTCTTTGCCAGTGTGTTTTGTTTTAATTGGTTGAAACAAAGATAAGGATAAGTTTTCACTTATCCAAATCTTTTTGTTCTTTTTTTAGAAGTTTCTAATTCCGTGTACGATTATGTTGTAAGTTACTAGGGCAACAAACCCTAATCCAAATACTAACACTAATGCAACTTCTAAACTAATAACTTTTTTCATTTTTTTTTTATTTAATAGGTTATGGTACAAAGATAGACAAATTTTTTAAACTACCAAACTTTTAATCATAAAAGTTCGATATTTTTTTATATTCTTTTCGGTTGTAGTCCTTTTTAGTTTTATGTACTCTATGACGACTAAAATTCATTCCCAACTCAATCTGCAATTCTCTTTCGATTTTGCGTTGCATTTTGATGTTTTGCTCTTGTGTGATTTTACCGATTTTCATAATGTGTGTGTTTTAATTGGTTGATACAAAGATAGACAAATAATCCGAACTACCAAATTTTTTTGCAACTTTTTTTATTTTATTTTTTTTGCATTTTTATTTGGATATGTCATTTATTTGTTTTATATTTGTAGTGTACAATTAAGGTACGGGTCGCCACGAGAGTGTTGAGAGAGTAGACTCCACCCTACCTTATACTTTTATTTTGCCACCAACAAAAAAAGCCTAGTTAAAGGCTTTCTTACATTCGGCTTCGAGTTCGGCTTCAAACTCTGCGTCATCCAACGCAATCGGCTCACTAAAAATCAACTCGTGGCTGATGTACGTGTAACGCTCGAAGTCGTTACAACGCTTCTCCAAAAGCGTTTCAATCGCTTTCACGCATTGCTCCTCCACATACATAAAGCTGTCGCTGTCAACACGCAAGGTAAACACCTGTCCACCTTTCGCTTTCCAACGCTGTGGGCACTCTCCAACTCCCGACCAAGAGTGTGCTCCGTAGTTCTCGTGTAACTGTGCTGTAATCTGTAATAATGTAGTGTTCATAATGTGTGTGTTAATTGGTACAGTGCAAAGATAGACATTTTTTTTAAACTACCAAACTTTTTTGCAATTATTTTTAAATTATTTTTTTTTACTGTTTTATTTGGATATGTCAATTTTTATTCCTAGGTTTGCCGCTGTAACCAATTAAACAGATTAGCATGGAAACAGGAAGACCGCTATATATAATAGCGAATGAAATCAGACAGGACTGGAAGACAGTTAACTACGGTGCTGTACCTTATTTAGATGCCATGGGAAGCTTAACCAGTACCAGTGACAACTACGGGATGGACACAGGGGATTACATCGTTAGGTACTTCTTATCGAATGCCAACACATGGCGTGGGGAAACAGCCAAACGAGTTAAAGCTGAATTGAAGAAAATGGTGGGGCTTAAATAGCCTCACTGTTTTTTTGTTTATATACTATTCTATTACTATACACTAGGCAATCCTGTCTAGTTTTTTTTACTATTGACTGTTTACAGTAAACTACCTAGTGTAAACTGGGACAGCTGGGCTTCCAGTATCCAGTACCAGTATAATACATCCAGTAACCAGTATCCCCAGAGCTGAACCAGAAACTATCCAGTGGGTTTTCCCCAGTATATCCTGTTCGCAATCTGCTACACATTGTGTAGCATTACGCAAATCAAATATAACTTATTTTAAGCTCATCTAAGCCACGTTCTCCCAGCCGCTGGGTCAACGCTGGGGTCTGTACACAAATGTGTGCTGTGGGGACTGTATACATGCGAAAAGGCCGCCTCATCAGAGACAGCCAGTTCATGTGGGAACCACCCCACGGTTATTGCAAGCCATGCAACAAAAAGCTTTATGGTCCCAGTGCATGTGCAGCTGGGCCGCTGGTCCAGTGGACCTATTGTGGCGAATGGGGGATTCGAACCTACAGCTGGATGTCATGACACCTCCAGCTCCCTGTATACCAGCTCATGACTGCTGGCACTCTCCAAGCAATCGCCATATGAATGTTTTAAAAAAAGAAGCGAGCCCCATATGCCTACAGGGCTCACTACTTCATTGCCTCACAGCGTGTGCACACACTGCTTTGTTTCCGCTAGGCTAGCGTTTCCGTTTGGGCTCTCGGTGCACCTCAAGTGGTCATCATGGTAGAGTGACGCATACTGAGAGGTCATACTCGTTACATCTGAGTGGTCATCCATTAGAGTTACGCATATCACACATCATCTTGCCCCCACAAACTAATGTGGGTTACGATTCAGACCACATGCTTTACTTACGTAAACATTGGTGGTGGTGACAGAGGCTGTATCTTGCACTGTTACATACTTGAGAGGTCGTCCTGTTACATACTGAGAGGCTGTATCTCATCTTGTTACATTGAGGTGCAGAGCACCAAACTTCAACTATAGTATTTTAAAGAACGTTTTCTCTTTTGTTGATACAAAGGTAAGAAAGATATTTGACATTTCCAAATTTTTCTTACTCTTTTTTTCAAATATTTTTGAGGTCGGTTTCAGCCTCACTTACGGTAGTAGCACTCGCTACACTTCAATCACCCAACCGATATTGTTGTGACTTCGGATGGATTCGAACCATCGACCTACGCATTAGAAGTGCGTTGCTCTATCCAGCTGAGCTACGAAGCCATTGTAGTTGCAGACCAGTCAAGCATTGATGCATTACTTGGTGGGTTTTTATTAGACGACAACCAACGTCATTTCTTTTACAAA
>CAIRHD010000426.1 GCA_903878265.1 uncultured Bacteroidales bacterium
AATCAACAACCGAATGACCATTGAATCAACAATCGAATGACCATTGAATCAACAACCGAATGACCATTGAATCAACAACCGAATGACCATCACCCCATTAACATAATTATCCCATTCCCACCATGTACAACAATTTCAAAATTCTATACCACCAGGGCAAACAGTTTATTCCGGATGTAACCACGGCAAAAGTGCCGGGGATTTTCAGGGGGCGGCCTATAATCAGTAAAGTTGAAATTGACGAAAACAAATTGCTTGCTTTATGCCCAGTGGATGCTATATCTCTTAAACCTGTTTCAATTGACTTGGGGAAATGTACTTTCTGCGGTGAGTGTGCCATTCGTTTTCCTGAAAAAATCCAGTTTTCAACCGACTATAAAATTTCGACAAACGAAAGGGATAATCTAATTGTTTCCGAAGGCGATGATACGCCCATTGGGATAAACCCAGCAAAAGTCAGGACTGAGATTCATAAGCTTTTTAAACAATCGCTGAAGTTGCGCCAGGTGTCGGCAGGTGGCGACAACAGTTGCGAGTGGGAACTTAACGCAGCCAACAATGTACAGTTCGATATGGGCCGTTTCGGAATTGAATTTGTGGCTTCCCCGCGCCATGCCGATGGCATTGTGATTACCGGTCCAATTACCGAAAATATGGCCGAACCCTTGCAGATTTGTTATGATGCTACACCCGATCCAAAAATAATTGTATTGGTTGGAACCGATGCCATCAGCGGAGGAATCTTTGCAGGAAGCGAGGCTTTAAACAGAAGTTTTCTCGATAAATACCCTGTCGACCTTTATATTCCAGGCAACCCGGCACATCCACTAACGATAATAAATGGGTTATTGGATTTGACGAGGAAAGTTAAGGGTTAATGGTAAAGTGTTATTTGAAAAATGTGGTTGCCGATAGGGTATTTCCCTTTATCGAAGGTGAGTAGTTGGGTGTAGATGTGAAGATAAAAGGGGTTTGGAGTGGCCTTCCAGATGCCTAACCAAAATTAGCAGGTTGTATCATACTAAAACCATAAACATCATTATAGAGATAAATTGCAAGATGTGGTTCGAAAAATTAATGGGGTTTAAGGAAGAAAACCCGGATCAAGTCCGGAGAAATTTGGAAATTGATGGTGAAAATTTGATTTCGAAGGTTAACGGATCGGAATACATTTGTGGCCAACTCGAATTGGTTTCGCTGGATGAACTGCGAAAAATGTCGTTGCCAGTCACGAATAGCAAATCAAAAATCCAGATTTCGGAAGTTATTGGAAATATCCAGGTGTTCCATAAGGAACCTTCAAATGCAGGTGCAATGTTTCAGGCTGCCTCACAATTTAATCTATTGGAAATGATTGGGCCAAACGTAACTCCCGAAAGAGGCGTTGGCATTTATGAAAATGATCATACCCAGGGGCCTGCTTGTGCAATTGCTTGTGGGGCAGGAACCATTTATAGGAATTATTTTGCAAAGGTGAACGGACTAATTGGGCAAACGGCTTATAATCAGATAGATTGTTTGAAGGATATTGGATTAGTATTAAAAAACGATAGTTTAAAACTCTGGGAAATGATTAACGGTTACGCCCTGGTTATGGATTATCCAAGCCTGAAAACCATAACATCGCAAATTAAAAAAACAACAGAACAGCAATATGAGGATTTAAAAGGGAAATTAAACATTGGCATTCAATGGAATACAGAAGTAACAATAAGTACTTATAAGCAACTTGTATCCCAAGCCTATTGTTCGGCGCTACCGGTTCTATATTCGTCTATCCGCGCCGAATACTGGCGTGAATTTGCCTGTATGGTTTTGGAAGCAACGTACGAAGCAACGTTTTATAGTGCTTTAATAAATTTTGGAAAAACAGGAAACAATAAAGTCTATCTGACTTTAGTAGGAGGGGGAGCTTTTGGAAACAAAGAAGAATGGATTATTGATGCAATGCGAAAAGCTATTTCCAAATTTTCGGAATCTCCACTGGATGTTAGGATTGTGAGCTACGGACAATCCAATCCTGCAGTGGTAGATTTAATTTAATCAAATCAATCAGCTGAAAGCGCTAAGTTATTCGCGATAATAATTTCCTTTGGTAAGCAACTACTTCTTTTAAGTCATACTTCCTTTTTTGAAGCATTTCAAATCTCCTAACCACCATACCAGCCTAAAGTAGCAGGGGTTCGTAGATTGGTGCGGTTACTTTGTGATGTTGTTCGATGCAAATGTGTTATTTGTCGTTGTCAATTACCTAATTATAGCTGTCAACTGATTGTTTGTCGTTGTCAACTGCCTGCTTGTCGATGTCAATGTGTTGCTATCCATTGTCAACAGCCTGCTTGTCATTGTCAATGTGTTACTTTCCATTGTCAACTGACTGCTTGTCATTGTCAATGTGTTGCTATCCGTTGTCAACTGACTGATTGTCATTGTCAATGTGTTGCTATCCGTTGTCAACTGCCTGTTTGTCGCTGTCAATGTCTTACCTGCTATTGTCAATATCCTTCCAGCCGTTGTAAATGTCTTTCTCAGCGATAAACATATCAACTCATCAACCATTAAATCAACCAATTAAACCATTGCCAATATTTTCTCCAATGTATTTGGGTTGCGGGTGGTAGCAGGTATTCCGGTCAATTTTTCGATAAAACTATTTGGGAAACCATAAGAGCCTTTCACTTCGTGTGAAAAAGAAATTAAATCCAGGTTGTTCTGAAACACGATTTCGATATCCTTGTTTTTTGAATATAGTGGAACGGAAATAAATTGTTGAAATGGGTTCTTTAGAAAAGTAATATAGATTTTTGCTTCCTTATTGGTAGAAAGTTTACCAATAGGGGAGGAGTGTAAAATAAATTCCAGATCATTGGTTTTACGTAGTATGACATCTGTGCGGAAACCAAATCCTTTTTCGATCAAATCTTCTATTTCATAAACTAATTGGCTTTCATCACTTATATCGGTTTTAAACAACACGTTGCCACTTTGTATATATGTTTTCACAGCCTCGAAGCCATAATCAGAAAAAGCCGTGCGCAAAGCCTCCATTTTAATGGTTTTCTGTCTCGAAACATTTATCCCACGCAGAAAAGCGATATATTGTTCCATATCCGAAATGCAAATCAGTTCACTAAACCCATCAACTCCTCAATCACCACTCAAAACCTAAACCACGGTCTATCAACGCCCATCATGCCCATTGGGATCATGGCAAGTAACAAAACAAGCGCAATGCTTGTCCAAATAATCGAGTGTTTTTGCTTGTCGATTGCAATAAGTCGGTCTTTTACAAAATAACTCCCTACTTGGGCCGCGCAAATTGCCAGGAAATTTACCGAAGCATGTTCTACCGACCAGTAACGGAGCACTGGTTCTTTCATTGCGGCACCAAAATCGCTTAAAGCCTGCGCCGTAATTGGGCTAAGGAATAAATACATGGCCAAGCCCACCAGTAACTGAAGGTGAAGGCTGCTCATAAACACTATGGCCCCAATGCGCTGAAAATTACTGTATTTCAATTTTCTGGAATAACCATTGATTGCAGCCGAGAGTACAACAATACCGGCTATCAGTATTATCCAGCGGTTCCACGAATGAAGAAAAAGAGAGATTGAGTATGCTGTTTCCATTTATTTTGTTTTGTACTATAAACCAATATTTATATGGTTTTGTTTAGTTCAACTTTACCAAAATTAAATTCGAACCACAATAGGCCACATTAGATCTTATTTTCAAATGTGCATGAAGTGCTTCAATATTTGCAGGTGAAGCATATTTGTTTTTCGATTACTAAATTTAGTTTCAAAGAAAAAGACGAAAAACCATAGGGTATTTTCATCCTGAAGTATCATATAAATGTAAACCGATACAATTCTTTAACCAATAAAACACAAATCCCATGAAAACCTTACTTCACAATGCACTGCGATTTGGAATAATCATCCTATTCCTCTCAGCTTATGGTTCAATTTTCGGGCAAAACGGCAACGATTCGTTTGTTACCATTTCAGGGCTTTTAAAAGATGCCAAAACCGGCGACAAGATTATTTACGCCAACATTTCGGTTCCAGGCACTGGAATTGGTACTGTTTCCAACTCCGAAGGCGAATTTACGCTCAAAATCAGCAAAACATCAACAGTTGAATTTTTTGAGGTTTCGCACCTAAGTTATACTACCACCAAATTCAAGATCAGTGAATCCTTGGCGAAAGACAAAACTTTTTTCATCGAGCCTCAATCCGTGCTATTAAAGGAATTTACCGTTTTGCCCAAAAATGCAAAGGCAATAGTGGAATCGGCCATGAAAAACATCAAGAAAAATTATAGCTCAGAACCTAACATGATGACCGGTTTTTACCGCGAAACCATCAGACAACGACGCGATTACATTGCAATTTCAGAAGCCGTTGTGGATATTTACAAAGCACCTTACAACACAGGCCAAAACGATCAGGTGAAAATTTACAAAGGCCGTAAAGGCACCAATGTGAAAAAAGCCGATACTTTGATGGTTCAGTTACAAGGTGGCCCCAATGTATCGATGCTGCTCGATGTGGTTAAAAATACCGATTTGGCAATTGCGCTCGACAACCTCGATAATTATGCGTTCGGTTTTGGCTCAATGGTAAACATAGATGATAAACTACATTTGGTAATCAATTTCAAGCCCGAT
>CAIRHD010000427.1 GCA_903878265.1 uncultured Bacteroidales bacterium
AAATTTTAACATTATTATTCAACCAAACAGAACCTATTAATTTCTCCTGATTAAAATAAATCTCAGGATATGAGGCTATACATTTGAAGGGTTGCACTTGTTTTACGATAAGTTGATTCCGGTTAGCATGTTTTTGATTTTGTAAGTTTATCTTCTCAAGCACCTCACCCCCGTCCCCTCTCCTTGAAAAAAGAGAGAGGTGCCTAAACCCTCCAATTTTTACATTATTACTTAACTCAACAGAACCTATTACATTTTCTTGGCTAAAAAAATATCAGGATATGAAGCTATACATTTGAAGGGTTGCACTTGTCTTACGCCAATTTAGTTCCAATTATCGGGATAATTAACGTGTTGGCCAATTTTCTATTCCCCCATTAACCATTTCCCATTTCACCATTTTCTATCCCCCCATTTTCCATTAACTATTTTCCATTAACCCATTATCACATTACCGCATTAACCCATTATCTAATCAAAGTAATATTCCCCACATTCCCTCCATTCAGCCCATCGTGGTTGCCAATATCAGAATTGTGCCAAATACTGCCATCTTTGAAAACTGCGGTAATTTTCCAGGTATAATTTCCTTCCTGACAAGGCATTTCTTTGAACGAACCATCCCAACCTTCGGCAGGTGCGCCCTTGTCGGTAAGTTTGTCGGATTGCCAGATTCTGTTGCCCCATCTGTCAAAAACTTCGGCATTATATAAAGCGAGGTTCACACCAACAGGTTTCCATAAACGTACCGACGGAACCGGACCAACAGCCAAAGCATTTGGCATCCAAAGCCCTTTGTACATCATTTTATATACAACCGCGGTGGAATCCACACAATCGAAATTGTTTCTTGTATATAACTGAACCAGGTAATCTCCATCCTCGTTGTAGATGGTAACTGGCGAAAACAAATTGGATGTTTCGCCATTCCCGAAATCCCAGTAATATTCATCAGCACCCAAAGAACCATTTTCAAACTGAACCTGGCCTTGTTTATTCTCGAAATTTCCATTCACGTTGAACACACTGAACGGCGCTGGCACCACAGTAATCATGCGGGTAATGGTATCGGTGCAATTGTTGGAATCGGAAACCGCATGTAAAATGGTATAACTTCCCAGGCTGTCGAAAGTGAACATTGCCGAAGCACCGGTCAAATGGCCAAGCGTAAAGCTTCCATCTTTTACTACCCACCCTAAATGAGTAAGTGGTGCTATGTAAGGTGTAGATTGGTCGAAGAAATGTGTCGGATGCCCGAGGCAGGCCACACTGAAATTAAACCCTGCCGTTGGCAAACCATGAACATTTACGGTTTGTGTAAGGGTGTCGCTGCAACCGAGCTGATTGGTCACAATTAAGCTTGTCTCAAAATCTCCGGCTTTAGAGTATGTATAATACGGATTTTTAAGTTCGGAAGTGTCGTTTGTAGCTGCAACATCGCCAAAATCCCATTGGTAGCTTACTATTGCAGTTCCGTTTGGATTGGTTGTATTCACAAAATTAACACGGCTTCCAACGCAAGCCCCGGCGGCAGTGAAATCGGCAACCGGTGATGCAAGTATGGTAACAATTTTACTGGTGCTGTCAACAAAATTAATGCCGCTGATAAGAGTAGTAACCTTCAACCTGACTTCGTATATCCCGGCTTGTGCATAAGTATGGTTAACTGTTTGCAGGAAATTAGTGTAAACAGTTGATGGTGTGAGATCACCCCAGCTCCATTCCCAGCTGGAAATTGTTCCCTGGCAAACGCTCTTGTCGTTAAAGGAAAGCTGAGCGTTTTGACACCCTGATGTTTGATCCATATAAATAAAGGCAGCTTCTAAACAAGGACTGAGTTTGTAGGTAATTATTTGCTCATCAATACAACCATTTTCATTGATTACCGTCAATTTAACCGTAAACGTGCCTTCGGTCAGGTATTTGTGGGTAGTGGTTATTATTGGAGCGTTAAGAGTATCAATTGTACCATCGCCATAATTCCAGATGTAGGTTGTAATAATTGCCGAAGTATCTACCGAAGTACTTGTAAGTATAAGAGTACTGTCGCATTGTCCGGCAGCGTAAGTAAAGGATGCTAATGGCAAACCTTTTATTTCAATGCTTTGGAAATGTGTAGCCTGGCATCCGAATTTATCGCCAGCTGTGAGGCTAATCGTATAGAACCCCGGTTTCGTAAATGTATGGGCAGGTTTTTTGATGCCCGAAGTATTGGCTGTTCCCGATTGCGGATCGCCAAAATTCCAGTTGAAAGTTATCAGCGAATCGCCGGAAGGTGTTAGCAGCTGAGGTGCAAACCTGGTTGGGTTGCCAAAACAATCCATTTGATAGGTAAACGCAATATCCAATGGTGCAGGAACACATATTTGACGTGTAACCGTATCGGAACATCCGCGGAAATCACTGATAATCAACCTGACATCGTAGCACGAATCCACTGCATAATACTGATAAACCGGATTTTGTTGTGTGCTGTACTGGAAAGGTTCAAACTCCCAATTCCAGGATACAATTCCGGATTGGTAGCTGTAGGACGAATCGGCAAAATGAACTGAACCATTTTCGCATGGCGATGCTGAATAGCTGAATGCTGCAGTTGGCTTGTTAAATACCTGTACCGGCTGAGTTTTGGTGCTTGAACAACCTGTTTCGGAAACAGTTGTCAGCGAAACAGTATAAGTTCCCGGTAAAGTGTAAGCAAACGATGGGTTTAAAAGGGTGGAAGTGTCGGTTGTTAAGCCATTTACACCAAAATCCCAGTACCAGCTAACTATAGTTCCATTAGTTGGTGAGTACGACAAATCGGTGAATTGTGTCGGGCTTCCCTGGCATGCATTTGCATAACTGAACGAAGTTACCGGCAAACCTCCAATAGTTACCTCATGGCTTATGGAATTGCTGCAACCGCTTATGTTTACAACGGTGAGTGTAGCAGTATAAGTTCCGACATTAGCAAAACTATGCACTGGATTTTGTAATGTGCTGTTTGCTGTTCCGTCACCAAAATTCCAGGTAAAGGATTGCATTTGTGGAATCAAAGTAGCAATAGTATCAGTGAAGAATGCCAGCGGAGTGCCAACGCAGCGAATGGTATCGTGATAGAAATCAACGCCTGGTTTAGGAATTATAATCAGCTGGTGTTGAATGGTATCGGTACAACCTAAAGCATTGGTAGCAATTAAAGTAACCTGGTAAGTTCCGGCGGCCGAGAAGGTATGAACCGGATTTGTGAGCACACTTGTATTGGCTGTTCCTGTGGTTGGGTCGCCAAAATTCCAGTTCCTGACTGTAATCGGAACTCCCGACGAAGCCACTGACTGATCGCTGAACTGGGTTGGCAATCCTTCGCAAGTGTTCAGCCAGGCAAAACCGGCAACTGGGCTTGCCGAAATGGAAATAGTTTGTTGATAGGTGTTCTGACAGCCATTCTGTGAATTCACGGTAAGTGTAACAGAGAAATTGCCAGGTTGGCTATAATTATGGCTGATGGTTGATGTGGCGACTGTATAGGTAGTGTCGTGCCCATCGCCAAAAGTCCAGTGCCATAGAGTGATGGAACCCGTTGGATAGGAACTTAAATCAGTAAATAGTATCGCTGTCCCGGCACAGGATGGCGACGATGCGGCAAAAGCAGCCACCGGCCCCGGTGTAACAATTATCGGTGCCGAAATAGTTGCCGAGCAACCAGCAGTATCAACAATAGTGAGGCTTACCGTATAGGTTCCGCTTGAAGCATAAATATGCACAGGATCAGGCAAGGTTGATGTTACCCCATCGCCAAACTGCCACAACCAGCTTGCCGTGGTTGCCATATTTACCAAAGCACTGCTGTTAAATTGGGTTGTATCGTCATTGCAACCGGCTACACTTGTGAAACTCACGGTAGGTGGCGATACAATGTTTATGGATTGTGTAACTGTATCGCTGCAACCCGCTGCTGTGGTTACAATCAACTGAACGGTATAAGTACCTGCAAGTGTGTAAATATGTGTAGGATTGACCAAATTTGAATTGTTTGAAGTCCCACTGGCCGGATCACCAAAATTCCAGTT
>CAIRHD010000428.1 GCA_903878265.1 uncultured Bacteroidales bacterium
CTCGATTTAGGTTCGGGTGCCGGTAACGATTGTTTTGTTGCGCGTGCGCTGGTGGGCGAATCGGGGTATGTGGCAGGTTTGGATTTTACCGAGGCCATGATTAATAAAGCACGAGAAAATGCCCGAAAACTTGGTTTCACAAATGTGGATTTTATTCAGGGCGATATCGAAAATATACCTGTAAAATGGGGTGTTGTTGATGTAGTGATCAGCAATTGTGTATTAAACCTGGTGCCAGATAAAACAAAGGCTTTCAGCGAAATAAACCGTGTATTGAAACAAGGCGGGCATTTTTGCATTTCGGATGTGGTGTTGCAGGGAGAGTTGCCAAAAGGCTTGAAAGAAGATGCCGTAATGTATGCCGGATGCGTTTCGGGGGCATTGCTCCGCGAAGAATATTTGAAAATAATTGAAGAAGCAGGTTTCAAAAATGTGGAAGTAAAAAAGGAAAAGAAAATTGAGCTTCCTGATGAGCTTTTGCTTCAGTACATTTCCGACAGCGACCTCACAAAATTCAAAACAGGCGAAACAGGCATTTTTAGCATAACCGTAACCGGCAACAAACCCGAAGGCTGTGGTTGTGGGTGTTCTTGTTCGTAAGGTTGATGGGTTGATGGGTTGAGTTGTTGAGTTGTTTAGGCGTTTAGGGAAATGATGTGGGAATTTGGGGATTTGAGGATGTGAAAATTATACAAGACAAGCAATATAATCATTGAACTTCGTTAGTCTTTCTTCCATCCTCAAGTACTCTCATTTTCAAATTCCCACATTTTCAAATTTTCAAATTCCGCCAAATCTCCATATCCTCAAATCCTCAAATCAAAAATCGTAAATCAAAAATCGTAAATCGTAAATTCGTCATGCCCTCCCAACCCCGTTTAAAATTCCTCGACCGGTATTTAACCCTCTGGATTTTCCTGGCCATGTTTATTGGCGTTATGTCGGGTTATTTATTCCCGGCAATTGCACAATTCTGGGAATCGCTAAAATCATCGCCCGAAAGTACAACCAATATCCCTATTGCCATTGGGCTGATTTTGATGATGTACCCGCCTTTGGCCAAAGTTAAATACGAAGAACTCGGCGATGTTTTCCGAAACTATAAAATCCTCACGCTTTCGTTGGTACAAAACTGGATAATCGGCCCGGTTTTGATGTTTGCTTTGGCGGTTGTGCTTTTCAAACTGTTTCCCGGCGAAAACAATGCCAACCTCCCCTACATGTACGGCATCATAATGATCGGCCTTGCCCGCTGCATAGCCATGGTAATTGTGTGGAACGACCTTGCCAAAGGCGACACGCAATATGCCGCCGGATTGGTGGCTTTCAACAGCATTTTCCAGGTCCTGTTTTTCTCGGTGTATGCCTACTTTTTTATCGCGGTGCTTCCCGGATGGTTTGGCATACCAACCAGCGATGCAGTTGATAAAATCACCATCGGCCAAATTGCCGAAAGCGTATTTATTTACCTCGGCATCCCGTTTATTGCAGGTTTCCTCACAAGGTTTATACTAATCCGGTTAAAGAGCAAGGAATGGTACCACAATAAATTCATCCCGAAAATAAGCCCCATAACGCTGATAGCCTTGCTGTTTACCATTGTGGTTATGTTTTCGCTCAAGGGCGAATACATTGTAAAAATCCCGCTCGATGTGTTGCTAATAGCCGCGCCATTGCTGATTTACTTTGTGGTAATGTTTGTGCTTTCGTTCTTTATGAGCCGCAAAGTGGGTGCAAATTACGGCCAATCCGTTACCCTATCGTTTACCGCAGCCAGCAACAATTTTGAACTGGCCATAGCTGTAGCCATAGCCATTTTCGGGATGAATTCCGGCGAAGCCTTTGCCGCCGTAATTGGTCCATTGGTAGAAGTTCCGGTAATGATTGGTTTGGTAAATGTGGCTTTTTATTTTAAGAAGAGGTATTTTACAAGTTGAGTGCATACCGATAAGTCTTATTTGCCACAATAACACAAAGCCTCCTATTTACAATAAGTTGATAAAGTAGATTATTAAAACTTTGTGAAACTTTGCGTCTTGGAGTCTTAGTGGCGTTCCTTCATTGTTGTGTTTTTGGCGCGGCCTTTTCGTTATGAAGGTGAACGAAAAGATTAGTAGTTTTGCGTTATGGCAACAGAAGAACTAAATGAGCGAAAAACGCCAATTGTTATTATCGACAAACGATTGGAACAATACAAAGGGAAAAACCTATTTCCTGAAAAGTTGGCAAAAGCAAATGAGGTATTAAAAAATACAGGACTTCCAAACTTGTCGGAAAAAGCATAATTGCCAATAAAGGCTAATAAAATAAATATTTCCAATCAACGAAATAAACACTATTTTTGTATCAGCATTTACCAAACATTAATTTAACCCTGAATATAGAACTTCCAAATAAACCCAATCCGTTATTAACTCACACTTAAACCCCAACCATCATGACAGAAAACAGGATCAACTTTGTGCTTACCGTTGACGAAGAAAACACAATAAAGACTTCGTTGCAAACAATTTTCAACACCTTGAAACCACACGCCGTAGTGCTTTCGGACGACGAACGCAAAACGCTAATCCGCTCGGCCGACCGCACTTTGCCCTTTATCGAAAAATCGGCTTCGTATGTGGTAACACACGCCCAGTTTAAGCCCGACTATGTGGATGCCGACGAACTTGCCGCCGATGTAAACGGCTACAAGCTGAGCAGCCGCCTGCTTACGCCTGCTGCCGAAATATTCCGTATGCTTGAGGACATTGCCATGCTTTCTGGCTCCGAAGCCTATTCCTCGGCACTTAGCTACTACCGCAACGTAAAAATGCAAGCCCGCGACAACCGCCCAGGAGCTAAAATTGTTGCTGACGATTTGGCCCAACGCTTTGTGGGGCAAGGCAAAAGCAAGCCTGCCAAATAAAGTAGGGAATATTAGAACAGGGCACTAATACCCCGGAGGGGGGGGGGGAGGCCCCCCTCCCCCCCCCCTCAAACCCGAACTACTTCGGGTAAAAGGCGAAGTAGTTCGGGTAAAAGGTGAAGTAGTTCGGGTAAAAGGCGAAGTAGTTCGGGTAAAAGGCGAAGTAGTTCGGGTAAAAGGTGAAGTAGTTCGGTCAAAAGGTGAAGTAGTTCGGGTAAAAGGCGAAGTAGTTCGGGTAAAAGGCGAAGTAGTTCGGTTAAAAGGCGAAGTAGTTCGGTTAAACGGCGAAGTAGTTCGGTTAAAAGGCGAAGTGGTTCGGGTAAAAGGCGAAGTAGGGAGGGTAATAGGTGGAATGTAGAGGGTTTAAAGTGAAACTAAAAATATAAGTAGCACCTTTTTTTTTAAACAAAACATAAAATTCGAGTTATCGCAATTTCATATCACCCTTTTCAGTACTTTTGGAATAAATTTAGTATTAATAACATAGCAATAATGAGCGACAAAATAGGCATCTTTTCTTTTTTTGCAGGAGCTGGTTTTTTAGATTTAGGCTTTGAAAAAACCGATCGCTTTGAGACCTTATTTGTAAATGAATACCATAAATCTTTTGCAAATATTTACGTTGCTGCTCGAAAAACGTTAGGCATTATGCCCCCTAAATTTGGTTATCAAGTAACTGATATAACCGAAAACCTTAGTAATTTAAATACTTGTTGGTTATAGGAAAATCTTGAAACGCTTGAAAACTATAGGTTAAAATAGCCGCATATCCATTTATATACAATATTATGAAAAAACTGCCAACTCGAGAACAATTACTAAATCCCATATTACAAGCTTTGATTGAACTAGGAAATTCTGGTTCAATTGAAGAAATCAATAACAGAGTAATATTGAATCTGCAAATTCCTGAAGAGTTGGCAATTATCCCTCATGGCAAGGGTAAAGAGGGTGGTCAAACAGAAATTGAGTATCAGTTAGCCTGGGCTAGAACAATGCTTCGTGGTAACGGATATATTTATAGCTCTAAAAGAGGGGTTTGGGCTTTAGTTGATAATTCAAAAATTAAAGTAGCTGAAATCAACTTGCCTTCAATCCAATTCTTGGCTGAGCAAAAAGAAGAAGTTGATGAGAAGTGGAAAACCAAACTTCTCAAAATATTGATTGAAAAACTAACTCCCGATGCATTTGAAAGGTTAATTCAGCGATTTCTGAGAGAAAAGGGATTCTCACAAGTTGAAGTCACAGGAAGAACTGGTGATGGTGGAATTGACGGTAAAGGCATTGCTAAAATAAACGGGATATTAAGTTTTCACATCGTATTTCAATGCAAGAAATATCAAGGAGCGGTTTCCGCGAGTCATATCCGGGATTTCAGAGGAGCAATGATTGGTAGAACAGACAAGGGGCTGTTTATCACTACAGGTTATTTTACAAGGGATGCTATAAAGGAAGCCAGTAGAGATGGGACACCAACGATTGATTTAATTGATGGCGAGAAACTGGTTGAAAAGCTAAAAGAATTGAACCTTGGGGTGAATGTTGAATTAATAGAAAAAATTTCTATTGATGAAAAATGGTTTGAAGGCATCTAAAATTTAAGCAATGGATGAAAATCTAATTCTACTCAAAAAAGCGGAAAATTACGGTTATAGAGCTTGGTTTTCAAAAACATCAAGTTCATTTCCTAACTATTCATTAAAAAAAGAAAGAATGGTAACTGCCTTTGATGACGCAATATTAGAGGCAAATAACATTGATTGCATTTGGTTTGATGGCGACAAAAGAATGCCATCGCTCTTCAAAATTTGTAAAGCCAATATTATAGAAGGTCTATTTACACTTAATAATTTGAAAGAATTAATCCCACCATATTATTCAAAGTACTTTTTAATAGTTGATGATTCTAATTATCAGACCGCTCTTTCAGAATTGTCAAAACCTACATTTTGCAAATCAGGAATTATTATCCTGAAAAACTCTGAATTGATTGAAGCAGATCTGACTTAATGGACTTGTTAAAAATAACCCCAACTAATGATTTCCAAACTGCCAATAACTGAAGTTTATTGTGAAGCAATGGTTCGGCCTACTGTTTGTAAAACACCAGATATTGTAATTAATATCCAACGACGTCTCGCACAAATGCTATTGGTCTTGTTTTTTATTTCCCGTCAATTAAAATTTAGGACTTGGATAGCTCAAAACGACAAGGGGATAATATATCAAAACAAAAAACTTGGTGAAACCGAAGGTGTCATTGTTTCGTTGAAAGACGAACAACTTATGTTAGCATTTGACGATGCTATTCGCGCAGCCTTATTAATCGACTGTATTTGGTTTAAAAATGGTTCGCTCATGCCAGCCGTTATGGAAATTGAACACTCAACAGGCGTAACAAGTGGTTTATCCAGAATGAAAAACTTTAAAGATAAATACCCACCTTATCCTACTCGGTATGTGATTGTTGCTCCTGACGAAACCAGAGATAAGGTTATAAAAGAAGCAAATAAACCTCAGTTCCTCGACTTGAACACTCGTTTTTTTCCATATTCTGCTGTCGAAGAGTTATATGCACTCTGCTTGAAAAGAAATTTAAGAGGAATTACAGAGGAGTTTTTGGATTGTTATATGGAGCCTGTTTTGCAGAAATAATTCTTTGCCTATAGCTTAATACAACGAAATTAGTCCCTCCGCTACCGTGCAAATCCTTTCGCGTGGTGGAGTGTAATTGAATGATCCGGCGAACCCACCTTCAAAAAAACGCCCACACAATTCCTTAAAAAGTAAAAATAGAAAGTTAGCTTTCGGTTGAAAAAATCGAAAAAATGTTGCAATCACCGCCAAGGAACGGCAAATCAACGCTTAGCAATCTGGATTACGCAACCATAAATACCTTTGAAAATCAAAAATTAGGGCGGTTACTAATATATCAGGAATATATTTTGTAATATTGTACTCACAAACACATGCGTAAACAAGCCATCCACATATTGTTTTTTATAAGTTCAATCCTCACGTTTTCAAGCGTTTCGGGGCAGGATTTGGCGTTCTCGCAATTTTATTCCAACCCTGTATATCTCAATCCGGCCTTGGCTGGCAACAGGATTTGCCCGCGCGTAACGCTCAATTATCGCAACCAATACCCTGGAATGGGCAACCATTATGTTTCCTATTGTGCGGGTGCCGATACTTATTTAAGCGCAATATCAGGTGGCGTGGCTGTTATGGCTTCTGCCGATATGACGGGGCTGTTAGGCTCCTATACAGGCAGTGCAGTTTATTCTTACCACCTCAATATCAGTAAAAGCATTACCATGAACGCCGCTTTGCAGGCTGGCTACATCCAGTACAAGCTTAACTGGGATAAACTCGTTTTTGAAGATATGATTGTGACGGGAACCGGCGAAATAATTGCAGGAAATGAAAAACAACCTGATAATCTCAATGTTGGCGATATGGATTTTTCTTCAGGTATCGTTTTTGGGTACAACGAAAGGTTGTTTCTAGGAGGTGCGGTCCACCATGTTACCATGCCCGATTTGTCATTTTATGCCAATGGTTCCAGCAAGTTGGATATGCGCATTACCATTCATGCCGGGGCATTGATCGGGTTGCAGGAAGGCTTGCAAGGCAGCGAAAATGAGAAGTTGTCTTTCTCGCCGAATATTGTCTATATGCAGCAAGGCAAATTTCACCAACTCAATGCAGGGATGTATGTAAATGTTTATCCTTTCGTTGGAGGATTATGGTTTCGACACAACCTCGAAAACCCAGACGCTTTAATTGTCATGCTGGGGTTTCAACAACCTGAGTTTAAAATAGGATACAGTTTCGATTACACCCTTTCAAAGATGGGGATACCTGCTGGGGGAGCACACGAAATCGCATTTGCATGGTTTCTGCCCTGCGCGAAAAAAGAATTTAAGTACAAGGCAATAAAATGTCCAAGTTTTTAGTTAATACCAAAACAAAACCATTAAAAATGATGGCTAAATACGGCAAATTAGCAGCAAAAGTAATTTTTGCAGCCACAATTGCAACACTGGTTTCTTGCAAAAGTAAAGAACAATCGCGCACTACAGGTTGGGATTATAACAACCCTAAGAACGGCGGTTTTGAAGTAGCAGATTATAGGGAACCAATTACTGGCCCGGGGCTTGTGTTTATCGAAGGGGGGACCTTTACAATGGGACGTATGAGCGACGACCCCATGTACGAGTGGAACAATATCCCTCGTAGGGTTACTATCCCCAGTTTTTATATGGACGAAACTGAGGTCTCAAACATCGATTATATTGAGTATTTATACTGGTTAAGCCGTGTTTTTGGCACCAGTTACCCTATGGTATATCAGAAAGCATTGCCCGACACCCTCGTTTGGCGCGAGAAACTTGGTTATAACGAACCTTTGGTCGAAACGTATCTCCGCCATCCAGCTTATAAGGCATATCCGGTGGTAGGCGTAAATTGGCTTCAAGCCAGCGATTACTGTTTGTGGCGTACCGATAGGGTGAATGAAATGTTGCTGGTGCAGGAAGGCACCTTGGAATTGGATCCAGCCCAAAAAGACGAAAACAATTTTAATTCCGAAGCTTACCTTGCAGGGCAATATACAGGCATTGTGAACAAACCTAAAGTTGACCTTAACCCCAATGGCACCGGCGAGCGCAGGGTGCGCCTCGAAGATGGGCTACTCCTGCCCAAATACCGGCTCCCAACGGAAGCTGAATGGGAATTTGCCGCTTATGGACTTATTGGGAACACACATTTTGAAAGGGTTGTCGAACGTAGGATGTATCCTTGGAACGGGACAATTCTCCGTACCGACGACAAGAAATTTTATGGTAGTTATGTAGCCAACTTTAAACGTGGCCGCGGCGATTATATGGGTGTTGCAGGCAACCTTAACGATGGTTCCGATATTCCGCAAGAAGTTGGTTCCTTGTGGCCAAACGACTACGGTTTGTACAATATGGCCGGTAATGTTGCCGAGTGGGTAATGGATGTATATCGTCCACTGAGTTTTGAAGATGTTAGCGATTTTGCCCCTTTCCGTGGAAATGTTTTTCAAACTAAAGAACTTGATGCACAGAAATTTCTGGTGCCTAAAGACAGTTTAGGCCGTATAAAATACAAGGATGTTACCGCAGAGGACGCATCCAACAGGTTCAACTACCGTAAAGCCGACAATATCAATTACTTGGATGGCGATCATCAATCTTTAGTTGGTGTTGATTGGGCTACTCCAGCCGAGGCAGGTGTAAATACCACAAAAACCATGTACGATTATGGCGCAACATCATTAATTGACGATAAAGCGCGTGTTTTTAAAGGTGGTTCCTGGCGCGATCCAGCTTTCTACTTAAGCCCCGCAGCCCGCCGTTACCTCGCCCAAGATAAGTCCACGAACTACATCGGTTTCCGGTGTGCCATGGCCCGGGTAGGCGGTTCATCCCCAAAAGGCAGATAATAGTATTTTATTTAATTAAAAACCCATCCCAAGCACGGATGGGTTTTTAATTTTCAGTACTTTGCATTTTCTAAAAAGACAATAAAATGTTGACTTCCAAAAAGAAATTATTTTCCATATTTATGGAGAATAGGATTATTGCCACCGATTCGCGCCAAATTGAGCCAGGTTGTATTTTCTTTGCGCTTAAGGGCGATAATTTCGATGGCAACAAATTTGCAAATAGTGCTATCGATGCAGGTGCCGCATACGCAGTAATCGACGACCCTTTATATAAAGGCAAACAGACACTTCTGGTTAAAAATGTGCTCGAAACTTTGCAAATATTGGCAAAAATGCACCGCCGTGAATTAGATATCCCTGTGCTGGCCATCACAGGAAGCAATGGAAAAACAACAACAAAGGAACTAACAAACGCTGTTTTGAGCCAAAAATTCCGTGTTACAGCCACCAAAGGGAATTTAAACAACCATATTGGTGTGCCACTAACATTGTTGAGCATAACTTCTGAAACCGAATTCGCAATAATCGAGATGGGTGCCAACCATCAGGGCGAAATTGCAGCACTTTGCGAAATTGCGGAACCTACTCATGGTTTGATCACCAATATTGGGAAAGCGCATTTAGGTGGTTTTGGTGGTTATGAAGGGGTGATAAAAGCAAAAAGCGAATTGTATGATTTTCTTCGTCCGTGGGATTCGGTTGCGTATGTAAACAACGATAACCCATTGTTGATGAAACTTTCTGAGGGAATGGTAACGACACTTTACGGCACAGACGAAAACGTATTCGCCCCTGGTAAACTCAAGGGAAACACAACAAACCTTGAACTTGATTGGATTTCGTCTAAAGGTATCGTTAAAATCAAAACCAACCTTATCGGTGATTATAATTTTGAAAATGTGATGGCTGCCATTTGCATTGGGTTCGATTTCGATGTGGAACCTGAAAAAATCAAAGAGGCAATTGGCTCCTATTATCCCTCAAACAGCCGTTCGCAGTCGATGAAAACGGAAAAGAACTCAATTGTGCTCGATGCTTACAATGCCAACCCCACAAGCATGAAAGTTGCTATCGA
>CAIRHD010000429.1 GCA_903878265.1 uncultured Bacteroidales bacterium
ACCTGTGGGTTCAATTTTTTGAATTCGGCTACAATTTCTTTAAAAGGTACCGATAAACTCCCCGCATGGAAAATAATCAAGTCACCTGTTAATTGCTTGCTTCCTTGACTGAAGACTGAAAAAGAAGCCATTAGAAAGAATAAGAAACCGATAGAAAGAAATTTGAATGAAGTCGCTCTCAGCAGCATAAATTAATTTTCTACAAAAGTATTGAAACGATATGAAAGATATTGCAATACGGTTTAGAAATGAACGCAGCATTATAGGTTTTAGTTCAACCTCCCCGTAAATGGAATTTGGTTTTATACCCTAACCCCCAAACCCTAACTCCCAACCCCTGAATATTTACAATTTACATGCTTTGTACAATTCCTTTAATGCTGATTATCCCAAGTAAATCGGCAGAAAACACGAGGATAATAAGTATAATTACCCACCTAACAAATTCGACACCTTTTTTAATGGCGAGCCGGGTTGCAATCCAAGCACCTATAATATTTCCAATGGAATGAATTAACCCGAACTGCCAGTGAACCTGTTTGTTATATATAAATACAACCAAGGCCGCCAGAGTATAGAGCAACACAATCCACACTTTTATTGCATTAGCTTTTACCAACTCAAAGCCCGAGCCCAGCACAATGGCAGCAAGCAGGTAATACCCAACGCCAATCTGGATAAAACCACCATAAATACCGATGAGGAAAAAAATGATAACTTCCGAAACCGAAACAGGTTTTTCGGTAAGATGTTTTCTTTCCTTTAACCATACCGAGGGTTTCACAACAACAAAAAAAAGCATCACCAACATAATTACAGCCAGTGCTTTGCGGAAGATTACCTCATTAATATCAACCGCAATCCAGGCGCCAATGATGGAACCAATGATTGTAGGCAATGCAAGTAGGGTAGCTTTGCGCAAAGGCAGAAGGTTTTTCTGATGGAAAGCTTGCACCGAAGTGATATTCTGAAAAATTACTGCAATCCGGTTGGTGCCATTTGCCACGTTCGCGGGCAGGCCCAACATCATAAGCACCGCAATACTAATTGCCGTCCCACCGCCTGCCAGGGTATTAATAAACCCTACAACCACTCCTGAAACTATAAGTGCGATAACTGTAAGCCATGTCATATTGTAACCGATTTAGGTGGCAAGCAAAAAGTGGTGTAAAAATGAATTTGAATAACTATTAAAAGCAATTCAAAAACTGTTGAGTCACAAATCCTATTAAAATGATTGAAGCTATTCATATTTATGAAACCTCAGTTTGCTGTGCCTCATCCCGTAAAGGAAGTACAACACCAAACCAATCACAAGCCATATCAGGAAACGCATCCAATTGGTAATCCCCAGTTCGCTCATCAGGTACAGATTGGTCAGTAACCCCAGTACCGGAATAAGCGACCATTGCCGTATGACCGCGTAAACAGTTGTGATTACAGCAACAACGATAAAAACAAACATAGGCAACTGATTATGAAACCCTTTCGAGATATGGTTGCTGCCATTAAAAATACCAGCAAAAAATCCCGGATTCGAAATCCAGATTGTAATCATGATTACTGCCCAGATTGGCAATAAATATCTGCGGCAGTTGGCATAAGGCACATTAAACCCTTTCTTATCCGCACTTATATTCCCTCTTGGATGAAGTATGAGCACACCGCCCGAGACGAGGATAAATGCAAATAAAGTCCCGATACTTGTGAGGTCGGTAACTTCGGTTAGGTTTAAAAACAAAGCAGGAATAGCTACCAGAAAACCAGTTACAATAGTTGCAAAAGCAGGGGTTTTGTACTTTTTATGCAGCTTAGAAAACCTTGGAGGCAAAAGCCCATCGCGGCTCATGCTCATCCAGATACGCGGCTGGCCGACCTGAAAAACCAACAGCACACCCGACATGGCAATTACCGCACCAAGGGCAATAATACCTGAAAGTTTTGTAAGGTGAAGCTTTTCAAAAGCAAAAGCCAGAGGATCCGAAACTCCTAATTCGCCAAATGGAATCATTCCGGTAAGCACCAAACTGATAGCTACATACAGCAAGGTGGTTATAATTAATGCGTAAATCATGGATCGGGGAAGGTCGCGGCGCGGATTTTTACATTCTTCAGCAGTGGTAGAAATTGCATCGAAGCCAATGTAAGCGAAGAACACCCCTGAAACGCCTTTCAACACTCCGCCAATTCCGTTAGGAGCAAATGGGCTCCAATTTTCAGGGTCAACATAAAAAGAGCCAACCGCGATAATAAGCAGTAAAATCCCGATTTTTATCAGTACCATGATATTACCGGCCATTTTAGTTTCGTAAATACCCTTGTAAACCAGCCAGGTAATGAAAAAGACTATGCCTAAAGCAGGAATATCGGCAATAAACCGGATATTTCCGATTTTAGGTGCGCTTATCCACGCATTGTATGCTTCACGAATGTTGGAATCAATGTCAGCCAATGCAATTCCCGATCGGAGCTGCTGTGTTGCAAGCGCAAAACCTTTAGATGCACTTAAATAGTCGATGGTTAAAAAATCGGGGATATAAATATGAAGCCCATTCAGCAGTCCTGTAAAATATCCCGACCACGAAATAGCCACAGCGATATTGCCAATGGCATATTCCATTATCAAATCCCACCCGATTATCCAAGCAATCAGTTCGCCAAAACTGGCATAAGCATACGTGTAGGCGCTTCCGCTGATAGGAATGGCCGATGCAAATTCGGCATAACACATAGCCGACAAACCACAGGCAATTGCTGTAAACACGAAAAGCAACGAAACTGCCGGGCCTCCGCTGGCAGCAGCATTACCAATGGTACTGAAAATTCCGGCACCTATAATGGCGGCAATTCCCATGGCGGTTAAATCGCGAACACCGAGCCTGCGCTTCATCAAATCAGGATTGCTCTCATCGGCATGATGGAGGATCATCTCAATAGATTTTTTCCTGAAAAGGTTTTGCATAAAATATATTTTCCGGTGTAAATGTAATTAAAAGTTGCAAAGCACCGCTAACCGAAAGATTTTATAGGCGATTATGATTAGAGTTTGTCCATAATGTCGAGTTTTATTTTTATTTACGATGTACGAATGACGATTTACGAGTAGAACCCGCAGAAAACAAATCGTACATCGCAATTCGTACATTTTAGGATAATCCAAGTTTAAAAACAAACTCTAATTAGTGGATGCCAAGAACTTCCCTATCGTTACAAATTAGAAATGAAACTAAAGCTGAACAACTTAAAAACCTGACAGGCAATATACCTGTCAGGTTATTTGGGTTAATTAATTATAATTCAGCATTATACACCGTTACTTACAGCAATAAATTTCAAAACAAATGAAAATTAGCACGCGTTAGAATTTTACGCCAACCTTGGCAAAGTACAATGCGCCGCTAAATCCCATTTGTACACTATCCCATATTCCGCCCGATTCGGTTAGGGCAGGGTCGTGCTTGTCGGGATAGGTGTTCATGATATTGACACCACCAACCGTGAAAGTAAATTTTTTCAGATTATACCCAAGTGATAAATCTACTGTAATTTTAGGCAAGTAGGTGTCTAACTCGCCAGCATCAACAATTTCGTCCCCGTTATCGTTCCAATTAATCAGCTCGACTTTCCCAAATCGTGTAAGT
>CAIRHD010000430.1 GCA_903878265.1 uncultured Bacteroidales bacterium
ATATTATTAATTATCAAATAGATAACTGTGTTTTAGAAAAGCCATAGCGAATTTTAACAAAATTTTTCCGCCTTTGTTTAACTTTTTGTCGTATATTGCATACAGTTTTTATCACATCTAAATTAAGTGTTAAAAACGCCTTAAAACAGTGCTTCCCACAGCAGGATTATTTAACAAATATTTAACTTTATTTAGAATGAATATAAATAATATTGTTTAACTTTGCTTCGTAATAATTCAACACTCAGAGCCATGACACATATAGAATTCGATCATAAGTTGATAAGTTTGTACCAAAACCTTGAATATTATGCTAACTTGCTTACTTCCAATCGCGAAGAGGCTAAGGATTTGATTCAGGATACATACTTGAAGGCACTTGCAAACCGTGAAAAATTTGCTGCCGATACTAATTTAAAAGCGTGGACTTACACCATAATGAAAAATACTTTCATTAATAATTATCGTCGGAACCAAAAGGCGAACACGATTATTGACAGCACCGAGGATTTGTTTTACCTCAATATTCCCCGTAAATCAGATTTCCCATCGCCCGAATCGCGGTATTCGGAAAAAGAAATCAATAAAAGCATCTCGAAATTGGACGTTTCCCAACGTATGCCTTTCGAAATGCATCATCAAGGCTACAAGTACAAGGAAATAGCAGATCATTTAAACATTTCTATTGGAACAGTGAAGAGCCGTATTTTTTTCACTCGCCGGAAGCTAATGGATACGCTAAAAGATTTTGCAGATTAAAGCCGTTTAACCTTCAACAAAAGCCACAACCCTTAATTGGAATTGTGGCTTTTTTTTATGCATAACATTTTATTTTTCAAAATCTAAGCTACCATCACTTTCACATAGTTCTATCAGCAACTATCTACCAATATCCATTCACTAATCACCATTCACTAATCAACTAATAACCCTTCACCAATTACTCTTTCTCCAAACTAAGCTTTAGGATAGCAAAAATAAGAACCAAAGCACTTACCCATTGCGTAAGCGAGAGTATTTTATCGTTTACCAGATAATCGAACAATATGGCAGAAACAGGGAAACACAATTCGCAAATTGTGGCAAGCATGGCTCTGATTTTGGTAAGCCCGAAATAGTAAAGGAAAATGGCTCCTGAACCTGTGGTTATGCCTATTATAACATAGATTCCCCACTGAAAACCTGTGATTTCGGGCATTGATTTGACAACTCCTGTTGAAAGCACAAACAGGAGCATAATTACGCTTGTGAAAGCATACCTATAAAAAGTAGCCGTGAAAAAGCTATACCTGCGAAGGACTTTTTTACTGAAAACAGTTGAACTCCCAAAAGCAAAAGCTGCCAACAACGAATATCCTGCGGCCAGTGCCGTAGGGCTACCAATGATAACATGAGGGAGTTGGAACCCAAAGGTAAGGAAATACCCAGCGGTTATTGCCAATGCTGACCAGAGCAAAAAATTCCTTTTCAGTTTTTCGCCAAGCAACAAAGCGGCAAGGGTAATAGCAAACACGGGTTGTAGCTTTTGCAACAGCACCACAATAGTCAAGGCTTGGAAATTGACAAGGAATAAGGCTTTTACTATTGCCAGGGTGCCTACTGCCCCACCGAACAGCGAAAGAAGAAAGAACATTAGCAAATCGTTTCCGGTAAATTGTTTCAGATGCCTGTATTCTTTATACATGAATAAGTTCATCAGCACGAAGGGCAAAGCATGAAAAATAAATACAACCAAACCAATATTGATGCTGTATAAGCGAGGGGTAAGCACCACGCCGTCAAGCCCCCACAATGTAGCGGCAATGCAGATGGCCATTGCCCCTGTAAAAACTGTTTTATTGAATTTCATATTCGGTAATGTAGTTCATTTTGTTCCGCACCGGTTAACCCTGATGTGCGTTTCGGGCTGCAAAAGTAAGGATTTTGAACGATTGGTTATAAAAGGAATATGGAAGGAAGGTTTAAAAGTTTAATGGCTGCGCCGTTCAAGGTTCAATGGTTCGAGGTTCAATTGGGTGGGTACATTCCGAAGTGGATTTTTCGGGGTTCAGCTATTGTAATCTGGCTTACAATTATTTTACTTAAAACGGGGCAAATTGTTGCGTGTAGGTTTCAAAATTTACCACGGAGACACGGAGTTCACAGAGGTTGACGGAGGTTATATTTAGTTTTTCATCCTTGCCAGACATAGTTTCATGAACAGTATCGGGATGTGCGATGTGGGATATTGAATTTGGGATTGCGGATTTCAAGACAAACAGCAATACTGGATAATCCACTGGCATTACAGAACATTTAACTCCCTTTTGAGTTTTTCCTTTTCCTTTGGGGTGAAATCAATTTATATTTCATTTTTGCATTCCTGATACTAACGTTCAGTTCAAAACCTATAAGCACAATCATGGCATTGAAAAATATCCAAACCATGAGGATAATCAAAGTACCGATTGATCCATATAGTGTATTGTATTGCGAAAAACTATTCACATAATAATTAAAGGCAACCGAAGCCAATATAGTCAGCACAGTGGAGAGCGTGCTACCTGCCGAAATGAACCTGAAACGCGAATTTGCGGCCGGGGCCAAATAGTATAGGAATGAAAATGCGAAAAACAACAAGGCGGAAGAAACAACCCATTTACCAGCAATAAGCAAATAGTAACTAAAGCTATCGCGTAACATATTGTGTTTCACCAAGAAATCCAGGGCTACTGGCCCTAAAGCAATAAGAATGATTGCGATAATTACCAACAGTGAAAGAATGAACACCAGCACAATCGAAATAAACCGTTGTTTGATCCACGACCGAGTTTCGACAGTGTGCCTGGTTTGGTTAAATGCAACTATAAGGCTATGGATTCCATTGGTCGAAAAATACACGGCCATTACAAACCCAAGCGACAACAAGCCACCTCTGGGGCGTTTCACAATATCGAATAAGGTTTCTTCAACGGCGAGATATGCTTTCTTCGGGATAAAATCCTGCATCAATTCGAGCAAATTGTCCTGAAAACCAGCAATTGGGATGTAAGGGATTATTGTAAAAAAGAAAATAATAGCAGGGAAAAGTGCCAGAAAAAAATTGTATGAGAAAGCTGCCGCCCGCATGCTCAAAGCCCCTTTTTGCAGTCCTTTGATGAAAAATGCGGCAACATCGTAAACCGGCATCCCATCAAAGCCAGGTATGATAAGCTTTCGCAAAAATGCTTCCGTGGAAGTAACAAAATTGCTTTTTAACAGCCGGTTACGCCTAAAGAGTATGTAATTTGTAAAATTAATCGGTGTTTTAGGCATGAATTTAGGGATAATTTTCAAAATGCGATGAGTTATCAGAAACCAATATTTACCCATCTGTAAAACAAAAATTTCATTCAAAAAGCTAACAATAACCCCAAAATAGCAAAGTGATTTTAACTGGCCAACCCAATAATCCTAAACTTTCACAAGCAATCGAACATCTGTTTTTCACTATCAGTTGCTACTTAACTGCTTTCAAACTCATATCAAGGCTATTGATATGGTGAGTGAGGGATCCAATTGAGATAAAATCAACGCCACATTCGGCATATTGGCGTATGGTTTGCAAATTGATGCCACCCGAAGCTTCGGTTTCATATTTGCCATCAATAATCGCAACAGCTTGCCGCAGCATTTCGAACGAAAAATTGTCGAGCATAATCCGGTTAACGCCTCCATAATCCAATACCTGCCTTACTTCATCGAGATTGCGAGTCTCGATTTCTATTTTTAGCAGTAAGCCCTTGTGGTGCATATATTCGTGACAAGCTTTTATAGCTTTTGTAATACCTCCAGCAAAATCAACATGATTGTCTTTAATCAGCATCATATCAAAAAGGCCAAACCTATGGTTAAACCCACCGCCAATCCTAACTGCCATTTTTTCGATTTCACGGAGTAACGGGGTAGTTTTTCGGGTATCGAGGATTTTGGTCGGCAATCCATCAATGGCATCCACCAATTGGCGTGTTTGGGTTGCAATCCCGCTCATACGCTGCATAAAATTCAGGGCGGTGCGCTCGGCTGTAAGCAAATCTATGGATGGCCCTGAAACTTCGAAAGCCACATCGCCTTTCTTTACCCGGCTGCCGTCCTTGATAAACTGTTCCATCACAATACGGTCGTCGGTGTGGTAAAAAACCTTGCGGGCAATATCAACCCCTGCCAAAATGCCATCTTCCTTTATCAGCAAACGGGCTTTGCCCAACAAATTGGCAGGAATTGTTGACAATGAGGTATGGTCGCCTTCGCCTATATCTTCGCGGAGTGCTTTAACAATTATCTCGTCGATGGTCACGGAAATGGTTTTTAAGATTTGTCAGTCTGCTTCGAAATGGATTTGTTGAATCATCAACTGGTTTGAAACCGGCTTCATGAGTATATAAACATTTAGCGTTTCCGATTTGCTTTTGTAGGTTCCAATTATAAATTGAGCGCCACCAGCCGAATTGCCTTTTTGGTTCACTGTAAATGAAAGGGGCGGTGTTTTGGAAAAAAAGTTCTTCATGATCATTTCTGCCTGCGCTTTGCTGAAGGCACCATCGCTACCCGGGAGTATGATTTCAACCGTAGAACCAAAAAATGCCGCGAGTTCTTTTGAATTGCCTGCTTTTATGGCAGCCGCGATATTTTCGTTCAATCCGGGAGGCTCGGTGGCTATTGCAGAGGTGCTCGTCATTAAAAATACTGACAAACAGAAGGTTATAAGTCTAAATGTATTTTTCATTTTTCATTTTTATCAACACGGTAAAGATACAAAAATCAAACCAAAAAAATCTATTCCATTTATAAACGCATTCTAAAAGAGTAGCCGTATCTTTGGCACACCTCCGAATAACCGATGTTCGTTATGGAGTTTAACGCTAAATAAATCATAACTAACTAATTGTATGAATATTACGATACTAATGGTTGGCAGTACATCTGAAACTTTTGTCAACGATGGTTATACTTTATTCATAAAACGATTGAAACATTACATAAAGGTTAAAGAGGTAATACTTGCGGATATAAAAGACCGTAAACACCTTAATCCTGATCAAGTGAAAGATAGAGAGGCAATTGCAATACTCGAAAAAATCAACACTGCCAATTTTTCAGTATTATTGGACGAACACGGTAAAGAATTTAGTTCAGTTGAATTTGCCGGTTTTTTACAAAAAACAATGAATGCCGGAACCAAGGAATTGCTTTTTATAATCGGGGGCGCTTATGGCGTGGCCGAAAGTGTAAAACAAAAAGTGGATTTCACGATTTCGCTGTCGCGAATGACATTTACCCATCAGTTTATACGTTTACTATTTGCCGAGCAATTATACCGTGCAATGACCATACTTAGGAACGAACCTTACCACAACGAATAATTTTATGACAAACGAACTGATTTTTGCAACCAACAACCTGCATAAACTAACTGAAATACAACATATTATAGGTGATTCATTTAGCTTAAGAAGCCTGCAACAAATCGGCTGCTTCGACGATATTCCCGAAACAGCCCCAACACTCGAAGGAAATGCTTTGCTAAAGGCTCAATATATTTTTGAAAAATACGGTAAAAACTGTTTTGCCGATGATACAGGACTTGAAGTGGAAGCCCTTGATGGCCGGCCTGGGGTTTACTCAGCCCGTTACGCAAGCGATGGTCATGATTTTGAAGCAAATATTGATAAAATACTCAATGAACTTGAAGGTGTTAATAACCGAAAAGCTCGGTTCAGGACTGTTATTGCATTAATCCTCAACAGTTCAGTGCATTATTTTGAAGGTATAGTCAATGGCGAAATAATTTCCGAACGCAAAGGGAGCAAGGGCTTTGGCTACGATCCTGTTTTTAAACCTTTAGGATATGAAAATACTTTTGCCGAGATGCCACTTTTGGAAAAGAACAAAATAAGCCACAGAGCATTGGCTGTGAACAAATTGGTGGATTTTCTAAATTCGTTGAAATAGATTTTTAGCGATTCGATATAGCTTCTTCAATCAGGAAACCGAAGAAATCTTTTAAATCAAAACCTGCAGCTTTTGCCTGTTTCGGCACTATACTACCTGACGAAAAACCTGGAACGGTATTAACTTCCAAAAACCACCATTCGTCGCCCGAAAGGAAATAATCGAACCTGACAACTCCCTTGCAATTGAATTTTTTATAGAGGTGTTCCGTAAGCTTTCTGCATTCAAGCGACTGTGAATCAGTGATTGCAGCAGGTGTAATTTCGATGGCAAGCCCTTCGGTATATTTGGCTTTATAATCAAAAAAATCGTTTTTCGAAATAACCTCTGTGATGGGCAGAACTTGTACCTTGCCTTTGAGCGTAAAAACCCCACAAGCCATTTCACGCCCTTTAACGAATTGTTGTACAAGTACTTCATCGTCCTCGGCAAAGGCTTGTTCAATCGCAGCTGGAATTCCAGCAGTATCGTAAACTTTTGAAACACCCACACTTGAACCTGATTTGTTTGGCTTGATAAAACAAGGCAAACCAACTGCATTCGAGAGCATTTCCGCATCCCACGCTTCTCCTTTTCGGATAATTATGGTGGATGCAACTTTTACACCATATTGAGTAGCCAAATCGTTGCAGAAATATTTATTAAAAGTTATTGCCGATGTTGTTACATCGCAAGTGGTATAAGGGATTCCGGCAATATCCAAATAACCTTGAAGCTTGCCATCCTCGCCAGGAGTGCCATGGATTGCAATAAAAGCGCAATCAAATTTTACAGTTTCACTAGATATATTAAGGCAATGTTGGTTCCTGTCGAAAGGAATTTGTGGACCTTTTTCGGTGGTATAAGTCCATTTTCCATCCCTGATCAAAACCGGAAAAACATTGTATTTTTCATCATCAAGATAGTTCTTAACCTGCGAGGCACTGCCAATCGAAACTTCGTACTCGCCGGAATCGCCACCCATAAACAACACAATATTGAGCTTTTGCATAAACAAATTTTTTACGTTTATTGATTTGCAAAGTTAAATAACTTGGGGAGATTTTGGAATGTGTTAATTTGAGAATGTGGGGATTTGAGAATGTGGAAATGTGAGGATTTGAGGATGAGGGGATGAGGGGATTTGAGGATGTGAGGATGTGAAATGCGGGGATTGAACCTTGAACGAGATTACGGAATTCGGATTTTTGAACATTGAACTATGACCTTGAAATCATTATTTTAAAAGTGATCTTGCACACAGACTCTTCATCCATAAATCAACATTTACCTTCCCTGCCATGTAAATTTATATCTTTGCAAAAAAGAAACAATATTTAAACGCTCTTGCAGTTTATTTGAGCAAGGGCTTAACCACCAATAAATAAGTGCATCCATAGGTTTATGAATTTTATCCAATTCATCACAACGCGGCAGTTTTTAAAGCATTGGGCATATTCAATATTGCTTTTTATAGTAATTGCCTGGGTTACGCTTATGATTTTAAAAGTATATACCCGTCATAATCAAGTGGCTGTTACGCCAAAATATGTTGGGCTTTCGATGGATCAGGTAAACAGCCTCGAATCGAGCAAGGATTTTGAATTGGTGATTGTTGACTCCATTTATGATTATACCCGCAAACCCGGCACGGTGATTTCGCAAGATCCGGTTCCTGATACCAAAGTAAAACCTGGAAGATCCATCTATTTGTCTCTGGTCTCGTTTAAGCCGGAACAGGTTAGTATGCCCGAATTGATTGATTTGTCGCTGCGCCGTGCCAAAGCTTTGTTGCAAACGTATGGCCTCAAACTTGGCAGTATCCGCATTGTTCCTGATATGGCCGAAAATGCTGTTTTAAAAGTGAGCGTTGGTGGCAAATATGTAAAACCTGGCACCTTGATACTTAAAGGCTCGATTGTTGACCTCGTGATTGGCTCAGGTTCTGGGAACGGCTTGCCAACAGTGCCTTTCCTTATTGGGAAAACCCTCGAAGCTGCCAGGCTCGAATTGAGCAGGTTAGGCTTTTTTGTAGGCAACGAAACTTATTCGGGCGATTGCGACAGCACCAATGCACAAGTTTTTGAACAAGATCCCCTGTATGTTTATGGAAAACGAATTGAAAATGGGAGCAGTTTTTCGCTCACTTATAAGTCGGGAACTGATTTCGATTTCGATGCGTATATTAACAACATGGTAATTGACACCATTCCAACCGAAACACCTTTACCTTAAATTTTGACCTTGAATGACAAAAAACATTTTTGCCATACTATTTATATCCTTGTTAAGCTTTTCAGCTTTAGCCCAGGAAGTTATTACCACCCCAGCTTTTAACCCCTCGGTAACAGAAAGTTATAAGAACAAGAAATCGGTGAAATCATCGAGCCAGGCTTTACATTTGCCATTTTACGATGATTTTTCAGTAATCTCGGTAATCCCATCACCCTTGCGCTGGGCCGATGCGTTTACTTTCGTGAATACCGATTATGCCAAGTTTCCACCAAGTATTGGTGTGGCAACCTTGGATGCACTCGACGATAAAGGCGCACTTTACCCTGACGCTGGGCCACATGCTTTTAATGCCGACAACCTCACCTCGCTACCTATCAGGCTCGATTCGTTGTTTTCGCCAACCAAAAAAGCAATATCCAGATCGGATTCGATTTTCCTGAGTTTTTATTATCAGCCCCAGGGGCGCACCATCAGCCCACCTTCAAAAGAGGCATCCTTACTGCTTGAATTCCATTCGCCAGGCGAATACGATACCATTCCATCAGCAACCGATACTGTAATTACGCCCCATTGGAGATTAATTTGGTTTACTGAAGGCGGCACTCAGGTAGATACTTTTGCCAAACAGGAAAATTCATATTTCAAGCATGTTGTGATCCCAATTTTGGATAGCACACACTATTTTAAAAATGGTTTCCAGTTCAGGTTTAGAAACATAGCTGCATTGGCCGGCAACTCCCAACCCGATTGGCGCAACAATGGCAGCCATTGGAATATTGATGTTGTGTGGCTCAATGCCGGTAAAACCGTGCAAAAGGATATGGCTTTTGCCGCCCCCGCCCCTTCCATGCTTCGAAATTACCAGTCGATGCCTTTAAGCCAATACAAGAAAAATTTTATAAACGAGGTTAAAGATACCTTGGATGTGGCAATTGCAAACCTTTACGATAAAAACCAGAACGTTTCGTATAAATATGATGTGAGAAAAAACTCCCTCGGCTCTTTTAAGACGTATGATGGCGGGAGTTATACCATTAGCCCTTTCGAAACCAGTGGATACACAACTTATGCTCCTTTTGCCAAGCCTCCGGTAAACTTCCTGTTTCCCATTTCCAATGACGAAAAAATAGTTTTTCATATTATCCATACACTTACCCCTGACCCGAACCCTTTGTTCAGGAGCAACGATTCCATACAGTTTGATCAGGTTTTTAGTAATTACTATGCTTACGATAACGGTACTGCCGAAAGTGGCATTGGGATAAATGGCAATGCCGGTTCGTATGCCGTGCAGTTTAAACTAAACGAAGCTGATACCTTGCGTGGGATGCAGATTTATTTTAACCCGGTTATAAATGGCGCGAATTTGAAATTGATCGATCTACATGTGTGGAACGATTCACACGGAAAGCCGGGCCAAATGATGGATACGCTTGGAATATTGCCTACATACAGCGGCAACCTGAATGAGTTTAATACATACTGGTTCGAAACGCCAAACAGGATTGATGGCACATCCTTCCCGGGCTTGATATTTTATATTGGATGGACCCAATCGTCGGGCGACAACGTAAATATTGGGCTTGACAGGTACAACGACAGCCACGAAAAGCGCTTTTACAATGTGGATGGCAATTGGGAAATGAGCAGCGATGCAAAGAACTATGGTTCGGTAATGATGCGCCCGATTGTTGGCCCCATAAATCCACTCAAGATTGAAAAACCACTTGCTGCCGAACAGCTAAGGATTGAGCCAAACCCTGTCAGCGATGGCAACCTGATTATAAAATTGCCTACGCAATGGAAGGATATATCGGAGAACAAATTGGATGTTTCGATTATTTCGGCAAGCGGAAGCCGTGTGCTTTCGGGTGCGTTTTCTAATCCGGTTGATGTGTCAGCTTTGGCGGCAGGCTTTTATTTGGTACTGCTCACCGACACCCATAACGGGCGAAAAGCTACCGGCAAATTGGTTATCAGATAAATATTGCTTCCGGTGTTTCCCACACATAAGCAAATAAACAGATTGTACCTACTTAATGCCTAAAGTTTTGAGTGCCTAAAATGCCTAAAGTTCCTTGCTAATTGTATTTGTTGTATTGCTCAAGCACTTATATTCAAAAAGTTGTAACTATACAGTGCCTAAAGTGGTGAGTGCCTAAAATGCCTAAAGTTCCTTGCTAATTTTAATCGCTTTATTAACCAAGTACTTACACTCAAAATGTCGTAACTCTTCAGTGCCTAAAGTGGTGAGTGCCTAAAGTGGTGAGTGCCTAAAATGCCTAAAGTTCCTTGCTGATTTTAATCCCTTTATTAACCACGCACTTACGCTCAAATAGTTGTAACTATTCAGTGCCTAAAGTGGTGAGTGCCTAAAATGCCTAAAGTTCCTTGCTAATTTTAATCGCTTTATTAACCAAGCACTTACACTCAAATAGTTGTAACTATTCAGTGCCTAAAGTGGTGAGTGCCTAAAATGCCAAAAGTTCCTTGCTAATTTTAATCGCTTTATTAACCAAGCACTTACACTCAAATAGTTTATTAGAATTGCAGATTAATGAACGCGACATTTTTCTGCATTTAAAGGAAAAATGGCATTAGTGGCATTAACTTTAGGCACTTTAAGTACTTTAAGTACTCTAGGCACTTTAAGTACTTTAGGCACTCTAAGTACTTTAGGCACTTTTAAAACTTTACAATTGCCTTAGCATGAATAGTTTCAAAAATACAAATAATTACTATGACAGAAGAATTTGATGATTCCCTACCTTTGACCGATGGTTTGGACGAGGCTTCGGTTTCGGCAGAAGAAAATGACCTTTATGAGCATTTCAGGTTTGAAGTGGATAGAGGCCAGGCCATGCTTAGGATTGATAAATTCCTGATGGGGCGCATACAAAATGCTTCGCGCAACAAAATACAGAATGCCGCCCACGCCGATAATATTTTGGTTAACAACAAACCCGTTAAGCCCAATTACAGGGTTAAGCCTCTTGATGTAATTTCCATTGTGTTGGCTTATCCGCCGAGGGAAACGGAAATACTGCCCGAAAATATCCCATTGCAAGTGGTTTATGAAGATGACGATGTGCTTGTGATAAACAAAGCGCCCGGAATGGTGGTGCATCCCGCACATGGCAATTA
>CAIRHD010000431.1 GCA_903878265.1 uncultured Bacteroidales bacterium
ACTGGTTTGCTTATTTATACCGGTCTTCGCCTATTGCTAAAATGGCCTCCGCTTAAGTGGCAGGTCGTAATTGTTTTTGTTTTGTTGCTGGTGGCTGGGATTTTAACCGGAGTAGGTGCAATATTTCAAAATGCACGATCCGCCGACAAAGTTGCCTCGGTTACCAAACGCCAAAGCATTGCAATGCATTCCAAACACATCCATTTGGCAAAAGGCCCTTCCGAACATTACCAGTATTTTACGCCTTTGGCAGGCGATACAGTTCCAAGTTCTGTTTCGTATGTATTAGGAACCATCAACCTAAGCATTCGCCCTGTACCGGCTGACAGCCTGTTTGTTACACGCATACAGTCGGCATCGGCCTGGCAGGAAGCACAGGCAGCCGGATATGCAGGCGCGATTTCTTACAATTTAATCCCACACGATACACTTATTACAATTAACCCTTTCTTTATGTTTCCACATTCCGATGGTATGCGCTATCAGAAATTAGATGTAATAATCGGGATTCCAATAAACACGGAAGTTAAAATTGATGACTATCTTAAATGGCAAATCCAATCCAGTGATTTCATAGAATATAATAGGGACGGTAATCAGTTTGTCATGACCGCATCAGGTTTAAAGTTAAAAAATCCACCTGCTGCCGAACGGGATTCATTGGAAATATCTAATAGCAAATAGGACTTGCCAGAGTGGGATCTCATGCGGTATTAAAAATTTACGCAAGATGCCGTGTCGGATAAAAGCAGCGTGAAATAGCTACAATCAGCATAAAAAATGCAAAAGCGATATGTTGAAACATCGGCTTTTGCATTTTAACCTTTACCTTTTGAACTATTTTGATAGGATTTCCGCTAATCTTCCGCTACCGAAAGCCCAATCCCTAACCCCCAACCCCTTATTTCAACACCTCCCTCGAAATTATGATCTGTTGTATTTCTGAAGTTCCTTCGTAAATCTGTGTCAGTTTGGCTTCGCGCATCAGGCGTTCAACATGGTATTCTTTCACATAACCATAGCCGCCATGTATTTGAACAGCTTGGGTTGTTACTTCCATTGCTATTTCGGCGGCATAGTATTTGGCCATGGCACTGGCATATCCATACGGTTGCCCCTGATCTTTGAGCCATGCAGCTTTCAGGCAAAGGTTGCGCGCATTTTCAATTTTAACAGCCATGTCGGCCAATTTGAATGCTATCGACTGATGGTTCGAGATGTATGATCCAAACGCTTTGCGTTCTTTGGAATATTGAACGGCACGTTCAAACGCACCGCTGGCAATGCCAAGTGCCTGTGATGCTATGCCAATGCGGCCACCTTCGAGGGTTTTCATGGCAAATGTAAACCCAAAGCCATCGGCCCCGATGCGGTTCTCTTTTGGCACTTTTACGTCGTTGAACATCACCGAATGTGTATCGCTGCTGCGCATCCCCATTTTGTCCTCGTGTGGCCCAACGCTGATACCGGGTGCATGGCGATCGACAATAAGGCAATTGATGCCTTTATGTTTCTTTTCAGGATCTGTTTGTGCAATTACCAGGTATGTGCCGGCAGAGTTTCCATTGGTGATCCAGTTTTTTGTGCCGTTCACTAAATAATGATCGCCCATATCAATGGCGGTAGTGCGCTGAGAAGTAGCATCCGAACCGGCATCGGGTTCCGAAAGCAGGAATGCGCCTATTTTCTCGCCCCTCGCCAAAGGTTTCAGGAATTTTTCTTTCTGCTCTTCGCTGGCAAATTTCTCTATCCCATAGCAAACCAACGAGTTGTTAACACTCATTATCACGCTCACCGACGAATCTATTTTCGAGATTTCTTCCATTGCCAAAACATAAGAAACGGTATCCATGCCGCCGCCATCATACTTGGGATCGACAAGCATTCCCAGAAATCCAAGTTCGGCAAGGCGTTGTACATGTTTTGTTGGATAAATGGCGCCTGCATCGCGCTCGATTACATCGGTAATCAATTCCCGCTGTGCAAAATCGCGGGCTGCATCACGAATCATCAACTGCTCTTCGGTGAAATTAAAGTCCATTGGCTGTAAGGATTTTTAGGATTTATTTGGTTAAAATTGGTTCGCCAAATATATAAACAATACTATAATTACAACAGATATATTTACATATTTTATTTTGATGTTTCTACAACAAAAAACGCCTACCTATTTGGGGTAAGCGTTTTGTGAAAAAGAAGGATCGGTCTTGTTTCCGATGAAATGTTATTGGACTACCAACTTCAATACATGGGTTTTACCATCGGTTTCAACCTTTATAAAGTAATTGCCACTGGCTGCCTGAGAGAGGTCGAAAGTATAATTGTTGGATCCTTTGCATTGCCTTGTCAGAATGGTTTTTCCTTTTGCATTGAGGATGGAAACTTTCATTTCGAGCATTTGGTTAGAAGCACTGCTGATTACAAATAGCCCCGTTGTTGGATTTGGGAATACTTCAAGCTCATTTTCGGGATTCTCATCCAAAGAAACAAATGAAGGAAGTTGAACAAGCTGAACCCAAACCGTAGTTGCACCAGTACCGTTTATTTGGATGTTTGCCGTGCGTATCACTTGAGTGAGGTTTTGCGAATAAGTTGCAGTCATAAGGCCGATACCTGTGCCCGATGGGGTTGGTTGGCACCATAACTGATCGCTGCTGCAACTCCAGTTGGTATTGGACGAAACATTAAAAGTGGTGCTTCCGGCAGGATCGGTAACTGTGCGTGTGGCAGGGGTTACGTTCAGCATGGCTGCTGGGCCAGATTGAACAACTGTAACCATAACCGGTGCAATTCCCGCAGCAGTAACTGTAATACTGGCAGTGCGGCCTGAAGCAAAAGTGTTATCGGTAAAAGTAGCAACAATAGTCCCATTTCCAGTACCCGACCCTGTGATGGTACACCAAGGCGAATTGCTTACTGCTGTCCAAGGCATATTGGTACTGACTGCAAAGTTGGTAGTACCTGCTCCGTCGCCAACATTTTGAACGTGCGGATCCACCGAAAGGAAAGGCGCAGAACCAACTTGTGTGAGAGTTAAATTAGCATTGGGGACACCAGGAACAGAAACGGTTATGTAGCTGATGCGTTCATCGGTGGTTGGGTTTGCTTCATAAGTAGCAACCAAAGTACCATTGCCGCTACCCGAAGGTGTTAAATTACACCAGAATGTATTGCTGGTAGCTGTCCAGGTCGAATTGGTAATTACCGAATAGTTGGCTATACCTGCCGTGGCCGGAACTGTTTGATTGATGGGTGAAACAGTTAAAGTTGGCGATGTAGCAGCTTGCGTAACGGTTACCACTACTGGTCCAATTCCCGCAACGGTAACTGTGATATTTGCAACGCGGGCCGAAAGCGTAGTGTTTTCCAGATAAGTTGCAACAAGAGTTCCATTGCCGGATCCCGAAGCTGTAACGGTACACCATGCCGCATTGCTCAAAGCAGTCCAAGCTGAGTTGGAAGTTACTGTAAAATTTGTATTCCCTGCTGGGAAGCTTACATTTTGGTTAGCTGGGGTAACAGAAAGTGTAGGAGTTGTTCCTGATTGTGTTACAGTAACATTTACCGGCGTTGCGCCCGGGCCTGAAACGGTTATGGTCGCAACCCTCGAACTTGTTGCTACATTGGCGGTATAAGTTGCCAAAATAGTTCCATCACCAGTTCCTGAAGGTGTAACGGTACACCAGGCAGCATTGCTTGAGGTAGTCCAGGCGATGTTGGAAGTTACAGCAAAGGAAGTGTTTCCAGCCGGTGAACTAACATTCTGGTTGGCAGGGGTAACTGTTAATACTGGCGAACCGGCAGCTTGCGTAACGGTAACAACTACAGGAGCAAGCCCTGTAACAGTAACAGTAACATTTGCAACACGGCTAACCAAAAAAGCGTTCGAGGTGTAGGTTGCGGTTATTGTCCCATTTCCTGTTCCAGAAAGGGTAACAGTACACCAAGCCGCATTGCTGACAACAATCCATGCAGAGTTGGATGTTACAGTAAAAGTGGTATTGCCAGCAGGCGATGTTACATTCTGATTAGGAGGCGTTACAGTTAAAGTTGGTGATGTTCCTCCTTGGGTAACGGTTACGATAACCGAAGCAGCCCCAGGAGCGGCAACAGTAATATTGGCAACCCGTGAAGCGGCACCTGTATTTTGGGTATAAGTAGCTGTCAATGTTCCATTTCCGGTTCCTAAAGGTGTAACTGTACACCAGGCAGCATCGCTTGTGGCAGTCCAGTTTGCAGTTGTTGTAACGGCAAAAGGTGTGGTTCCGGCTGGTGATGTTACATTTTGGTTTGGAGGCGTAACGGCAAGGGTAACAACACCTGTGCCTGTAATATTAATATCGTCGATTGCCCAGGAATAGCCCCAGCTACCAGTATAATTCCATTTGAATTTAACTGCTGATTGACCCACAACAGCTGCAATCGCCTGATTAAATGTTACAGGATTTGTGGCCGATGTAGCCGTAATAGTTTGAATAACAGTCCAGGAAGTACCGTTGTTGATACTGTACGAAAGCGTTGCAGATGATCCAGCATAACTTTTGAAATAATGTTTGAATTGCAAATTGACAGCCGAAAAACCACTCATATCAATTGTTGGGGTAATCAAATCGGCATTCTGCGAAAATCCGGTTCCATAAGCATCGCTGTTCAAATAAGCATAATTGCCAGTGAGGGCTGGGTTTGGGGTTTGACCGGTAATGGTGCCAAATTGCCAAATCTGTCCTCCGCCTTGGTTATCTAGCTGCGACCAACAGGTTGGGATTGTTGCACCTGGAAAAGATTCGGTAAATGGTAGGGTATAAACACCACAAAGTGTGGTAAAAGTAAGGTCAGCTCCATAATATGTGCCGTTTGCATTTGTAGCATAGGCTCTTACATGGTAAGTTGAATTGGCCGACAAACCAGTTATAGTGCTAACAAAAGTTCCTGTTCCCGTTCCATCAGTGGTATGGTTTCCGGTAGCAACAGGGTTAGCCGTTGCTGCCCAGCATACACCGCGTGCAGTAACCGCCGAACCACCATCGGTTGTAACGCTTCCGCCCGAAGTTGCTCCAGTAAGTGTAATTCCGGTAACTGCTGTGGTAGTAACTACTGCACCTCCAGGTGTGAAGGTGAGGTCAGCTCCATTGGTTGTGCCATCCGAATTGGTTGCCACTACCCTGAAATGATAGGTTGTACCACCTACAAGCGCGGAAAGGTTCTCAAAAACCGTAACGTTTGTTGAACCGGTACCTGCAGAAATAGTAGCAGTATTAGTACCATAAGCAACTGTAGTTCCCCATTCAAAATGATAGTTCGTTGGTAATGAATTAGGATTTATAGTGCCGTTTATAGTTGCCGAATTGCCAGTAATAGCAGTTGCAGGAAGAGTGGTAGCTACAGGTGCATTGCCAATTTTAAACGAAGCGATTTTCGTTTTGCGCGAACCGCCGGTTCCAATATATTCGGTTGTAAACCAAAATGTTTCATTATCAGCAGGATCAACTGACATCTGGGCGTAATCGCCCCAACGGTTATACCCGGTTTGCGAATTGGCCCCTGTTTGTATTATTTCTTCTGGAACATCCATAACGCCCAAACCATTGGCATAAGCACCGGCAGTTTGTCCAGTGTAGCGGATGCTTGGGAACATCGTGGTATTGGAAATCGAATAGCCAAGTCCTATTTTATTGTTAGCATTTAACATGATGCTTCCCATCCAACGCGAGTTAGCATCGGGGGCATAAGTACCTGATTGGCGCACTACCCAAGTAGTTGATGGAGGGGTTTTGCGTAATTCGTACCACCGCACACCGGCATGGTTTGTAGCATCAACATCCACGGTATGGCAACATACAATGGTTTGATAAGTCCCGAAATTTCGGTATTGAGGCACATTCATGATTACCTGTGGGATGGCATCTACTTTTTGGGTAGTGCCTTGCTGGCTGATATTGTTCCAGTTATTCCCAAAGTTGCTATCGAAAGCGGGTACATTTAATTGCTGTGTGCGCGAAAAAGTTGAGGAGGCTGTTGTAGTCCAGTTTACGGCAAGTTCATAAATCCACAATTGGTCGGCTCCGCCACCAATGGCATCGTCGTTCATTGCAATAAACAATCCTGGTGAACCTGCGGGCGCAAATGCTCCGTCGTTATCAACAGGCGGCACGCAAATAAACCCATCAATGGTTGTTGGCAACCAAGAATTTGAAAAGCCCACCATTTTGGGGGCAGCAGCACCAGTAAGCATGGCCGAACGTTCAAAAACATACGTATCGTTAGCGCCACCATTATTGTCGCCCATATAATATCCATCCTGCCAAATCCCGAATTTTTCATAATCTGGCATATCGGCAACATCAAACGAATATTGATACCAGGTTCCAGTTGGGTTATTTGTTGTCGAAACAGCAATCAACATATAATTGTTGGCTCCGCTTATCGAAAATTCTACGGCCAACCAACGATCGGCTTGTTCATCATATAGTATAAGTGGGTCGCCATCGTTATAATTTGCCCCTGTAACGCTGCCAAAGAGCAGGTTCATATTTGTAGGGCCTGCAACCAAAGCACCTGTTTTGTTATAAATAGCGTAAGTGCAATTAACGGTCTGCATATAATGATTTGGCCCAGCCGTACCATTGCAATCAGGTGGATAATAAGGTGATGTTTGTCCGTCGAAATTTAAGATAGGAGCTTTGGGGCTAACCATATTTCCCATGGTTTTCTGCCATGCGGCGTCTTCGCCTTTAGGCAAAGCGGTTTCGGCAAACGGATATTCGCGGTTTCGCAATTTTTTGTTTAGCATTTTCTTTTCGGCTCTCACTTTTACATCCTCTATCTCCGTGGCTGTCAATGGCGGGATATCTTTTAAAGGTTGCGAAATTCCGATAAAAGTGCCCTGTCCAAGAATGGATGGATGCACAACATCGTTTTGAGCCAATAAAGGCCATGCCAAAACACTTAAAAGTGTAGCAATGAGTAATGTTCTAAAAATCATGAAAGTTAGGTTGGGATTATGGTGGGATTATTTGAGAGGGTGAAATCCAAATTTTCCGGAAAAAATTTGCGGCAAATATAGGATAAATACGAACATAGAGAATGAAATGGATTTTTTTTTGCCGTATTAATACAGACAGGAGCTATTCTTCCCACATGTTCCCAATTGCGTCAATAGTGGTTGGCAACTATTTACAGGTTTGTTTTAGTAAAAAAGTAGAATCAGCAATAAAATATACGAAGTCTCAATTGATAGTTATCTGTACTTTTGACTTGCTTTTCAAAAGATGGCTTGAAGTTCCTTTTTGAAGAATTGTAAGTGTTAAGCATTAGTTTAAAGAGCAAAATGAATTGGATTTTACTGGTAATAGCCGTACGATTTGAAGTTGGTTTCTCAGCCTGTTTGGGTAACGCAAATGAAATACCGAACTTTTTGCCACCTATTGGCAGAGCTTTTTTTTAATTTTGCCTGACAATGATTATATTCTTGCTCGTTAAGTAACACAATATTTGCCTCTTGGAACTTAACGCTTAATGACTGGCGAGTTTGGAAAGCTCAAAACCGAAAAACATCAATAACGCAATCGCCAAAACCTAACGAAACACCCTAATTATATGACGACTTTAGATTTTATACGGGTAGAACTTCAGTATTTGATCACCCATCACGTTGGGAATAAGTTGAAGGATGAAAAATATATCCTTTCAAATGAAGCTACTATTATCGAAGAAGAAACCAAGGTTTTACTTTTAAAATATTTTCTTTTGCCTTTTAAAGCTGAGGAGTTTTATTCATTCACACATCCGATAGAATTGGAATCGAATGATATTTTTTCTGTAGCCGGGAAAATGTTCTCAAAACCAGAGGGATTTATTGATGCCTCTCAAAATATTGCCAAGCTTCTTTACGAACAATCGATGCATCCTAAAATAAAAGAAGGTGAGCTGAACATCGCCTTTTTTTCAAATGTGGTTTTGGATGAAGAGATAGTTGATGCGATTGGAATTTTTAAATCGGAAACCGATGTCCCATTCCTTAAAATGAAGAACCAAAAATCAAAATTCATTATCAATCACGAGTATGGTTTTGAAATAAATGGAATGGATAAAGGTTGTATAATTTTCGATACTGATAAACAGAATGGATACAAAATACTGATTATCGACAATACCAGTAAATCGGTAGAAGCACAATATTGGAAAGACGATTTTCTAAAAGTAAAACCTATCAACAATGAGTTCCATCAGACAAACCAGTTTTTAGGAATTGCCAAGACTTTTGTAACCAAACAGCTTTCGGAAGAATTTGAGGTGAGCAAAGCCGAAAAAATTGATTTGCTAAATCGTTCCGTTGAGTATTTTAAAACACACGAAAACTTTGACAAGAAGGAATTTGAGGATGAAATATTTCAAAATACCGAAATAATCAATTCGTTCAAAAACTTTGACTCAACATACCGACTAGACAATGAAATTGAGTTGGCGGACAATTTTGAAATTTCCGCACAAGCTGTGAAGAAACAGGCAAAGGTTTTTAAAAGTGTCTTAAAATTGGATAAAAACTTTCATATCTATATTCATGGCGATAGCGAATTGATCGAACAAGGAGTTGAAAAGGACGGCAGGAAGTTTTACAAAATTTACTTTCAACAAGAATCATAAAGCAATTAATAGAGGGCAAAACGGACATCCCAATCCCATCTTAAGCAGATTGGTATTTATACAAATGGGCTTTAATGCTACTTGTGCTTTTTATCCAATTCCCTTTCAATATCGTGACAACTTAAATTTTGATGAAAGCTACTCTCATTAATTTTTCTGTGTTGCTTATTGATTTTATATTTTGCTTTTGCAATAAACACAATTTCAGCAAGATGCAAATCGAATTCTTTGCAAGCCAGGAAGTTGATACATTGAAATCCTTTCATATTGTCATTGTAGTGAAATGAAAACGACTTAGCATCGAAATTTCATTTCAATTACTATTACTTTCGGGCAATTTAGCAACTTTGTTGGGCAATTCAGAAACCCGCTTGCAAATTTCCGGATATACATTTGACCTTTGATAATCCTCATTAATTCTTCTAATAGCAGAGCTTATGAAACCAAAAATTTACGCTGTGTTTTATCTTCTACTGGCACTGGTGTTTAGCGAAAGGCTTTTAGCCCAAAACGTGCAGGTAACCGGTAAAATTACTTCCGGCGACGATGGTAACTCGCTACCGGGAGTAAGTATTGTTGTGAAAGGGACCACAAACGGCGTTTTATCTGATATCAATGGGTTTTACTCTATTTCGTCAAAGCCCGATGATGTTCTTGTATTCTCTTATATAGGATACAGAGCGGTTGATGTGCAAGTTGGCAAACAAGCCGTTATCAACATTGTGCTGCAACTCCAGGCTAAAGAACTGGACGAAATAGTGGTAATTGGTTATGGCACAAAAAAAAGAACTGATTTGGTTGGTTCGGTTTCCACGGTTAAACCTACCAATATGGTTGCAAGGCCATCTTCCGACATACAAGGCATGCTTAGGGGTCAGGTTGCCGGACTTGCCGTAACTGTTGGTAGCGCCCGTCCGGGTGGAAGTTCCAATGTGCTGTTGCGTGGCAACAATTCACTCCTGGCCAATACCAGCCCGCTGTATATTGTTGATGGTATCCCGGTAACATCAATAAACGAAATAAATGTTGAGGATATTGAATCACTTAGTGTACTGAAAGACGCTTCTTCACAGGCTATATATGGTGCACGCGCATCAAACGGTGTAATACTAATAACCACCAAAAGAGGTTCGGATACGAAAGGTAAGATTAATGTAAAATACGATGGCTATGTTAGTGTGCAGAATGTAAGGCCGCATTTTACGGTTTTTTCGCCCGAGGAATATATACAGCTTAGGCGCGAAGCATTTAGGGGCGACAAGGC
>CAIRHD010000432.1 GCA_903878265.1 uncultured Bacteroidales bacterium
AATATTGATGGCATCCCTGTTTATAATGCCTGTTTATCTTGCAAGCCGACAGGACGACAAACAACTTATTAGTGTTTTGGACGAGACAGGTTTGTTTTTCAGTAAATTCGAAAACAACGAGAATTATACTTTCATTTCCTTAACTGGCGGGATTCAAGAATCGAAAGATACTCTTATGAAGCAGGGCAATTATATGTTGTTGCACATTCCGGCCACGCAACTTAATATACCCGACAATGCCATAATTTACTCAGATAAACAACCTACGCTCAACCTGAAAGGATATATTTCGGGTATAATGAGCCGCGTGTTAGAAAAGCAAAAGCTTTCAGCCGAAATCCGAAAGGAAATATTGAAAAATACACCTAATTATCAGCCTGGTAACGATACTTCTGCCGAAGATTTGATGAGCGAAACGATTTTGAAAAACATCCGAACCGATGTAAAAATTACTACCTACAAAACCGATGAAGGTGGAACCGAACAGAAAAGCTACACCGAGGTTACGATGGTTGTGGGATTGGTTTCTAGTATAATGATTTACATGTTCATCTTTATGTTTGGTGCCCAGGTGATGCGTGGTGTTATTGAAGAAAAAACAAATAGGATAATCGAAGTAATAGTTTCGTCAGTAAAGCCTTTCCAATTGATGATGGGTAAAATAATTGGGGTTGCTTTGGTTGGGCTTACCCAGTTTTTGCTATGGATTGCCTTTACTTTTATCATAATTACTGCGGTACAAACTGCTTTTCCCCAGCAGTTTAAGAAAACTCAGACCGATCAGATTAAAATCTCAGGCAACAGTGTTGCATTGCCCAATGAAGCTGCTCCGGTAGCTCAAAATTCGATAACCGCCGATACTGGAAACGAAAAAGTAAACGAAGTATTCGAAGCGTTTTCATCTATCAACCTTCCGGTTATGATCATGGCTTTCTTTTTCTACTTCCTTTTCGGATACTTGCTTTATGGCGCATTGTTTGCAGCTATTGGCTCCGCTGTTGACAACGAAACGGATACCCAGCAATTTATGCTTCCAGTAACTGTGCCGCTAATACTTTCTATTGTTGTAGCACAAACAGTTATCCAAAACCCCGAAAGCCCTTTGGCATTTTGGATGTCGATGATTCCTTTAACTTCTCCGGTAATTATGATGGTGAGGATTCCATTCGGTGTTCCAACCTGGGAAATTGCGCTTTCAATTGGGCTGCTGATACTTGGTTTCCTTGGTGCTACATGGCTGGCAGCCAAAATATATCGTACCGGTATTTTGATGTATGGCAAAAAATCGAATTATAAAGAACTTTGGAAGTGGATCCGATATAAAGGTTAATGTGAAAATGGGGTAATGTGAAAATTTGATAATTGACCCTTCGAGTGGTTTTTACCAACCCGCGAAGCGGTTTTTAGGGTTGGCAGATAGGCTTTTATGAGATTGAATTGGTATAGTAGAATGCAAAATGTGTCCACAAATATTGTTTCGCTCTTCATCCTTCCAATTTTAAGAACGTATTCAAAATAAATCTAATCAACCACCGAATCAACCATCGAATGACAACCGAATGACAACGAATGACCACCGAATCAACCACCGATTGACCACCGAATGACAATTCTTTAACCCCAAAACCACAAATGGCAAGAATCCTTGTAATTGATGATGAACGTGCAATACGAAATGCTTTACGCGAAATTCTGGAATATGAAAAATATCAGGTTGATGAAGCGGAGGATGGCCAAGCAGGAATTGAATTTGTAGGCAAAGAAAGCTATGATGTAATACTCTGCGACATAAAAATGCCAAAAATGGATGGCATTGAAGTCCTGGAGATTATCCAAAAAACAACTGATGCACCAGTAGTGATGATTTCTGGGCATGGAACCATCGAAACTGCTGTTGAAGCAATCCGTAAAGGAGCTTATGATTTTATTGCCAAACCATTGGATTTGAATAGGTTGCTAATAACTTTGCGGAATGCATTGGACAAATCTCGGTTAGTAACCGAAACCAAAGCACTAAAACGGAAAGTAAGCAAGCAGTACGAAATGGTTGGTGAATCGCCTGCTATTGCTAAAATTAAAGATATGATTGAACGTGTGGCGACCACTGATGCACGCGTGCTGATTATCGGCGAAAGCGGTACAGGAAAAGAGTTGGTTGCACGTTGGCTGCACGAAAAAAGTAACCGTGCCGATGGGCCATTTGTTGAAGTAAACTGTGCTGCTATTCCTTCGGAATTGATTGAAAGTGTGCTTTTTGGACATGAGAAAGGCTCATTTACCTCAGCTATCAAACAACGAAAAGGCGATTTTGAACAAGCAAACAACGGCACTATTTTTCTCGACGAAATCGGCGATATGAGCCTTTCGGCCCAAGCAAAAGTGTTGCGTGCCTTGCAGGAAAATAAAATAATGCGTGTTGGAGGCGAAAAGGAAATCCCAGTAAATGTGAGGGTGTTGGCAGCAACCAACAAAAACCTCCTGGACGAAATACAAAACAAAACCTTCCGCGAAGACTTATATCACCGACTGAGCGTAATCCTTATAAAAGTTCCATCGCTAAACGAGCGCGAAGACGATATTCCTATGCTGGCAAATTATTTTGTGGGACAAATTTGTGAAAATAACGGAAGGCCATTAATCGAGTTTAGCGAAGAAGCTCTCGAAGAACTAAAATCCATTAAATGGACAGGCAACATCCGCGAACTCCGCAATGTTGTCGAGAGGTTGGTGATACTCTGCGATCAGATAATTACTGTGGAAGATGTAAAAATGTATGCACAACCAGCGAGAAGAGGTTGAAAAACACGATTTTGCAGCTAATGTTTTACAAATTGATTTATATCCAAAATTGAAGCGGTGCCATATTATACTTGCTTATATTGCTGTTATTGAAGGCAATTCAAGTTTTTCCATTTTGCGGTTTTCATACTTTTATTTTCTATTTTAGAATATACGTAATTTTGGTGCAACCTGATACCAAGTTTCAAGGAGGCCATATCCTAACTGTTTCTTCTGTCGATTGCGCGAATCCCCATAATGCTTTTCCAAACCTCCTGCTACCTAAAAACAAAACCAAAATTTTCAATAAAAGTCCGTACTTTTGTCGGCTATTTTTCAACAATGGACGAATCGAAAAAAGAAGGCCGTTATCAACGGATAATCACTCAGTTGGAAGGATTGTTGACAAAAACGGACGATGTTGTGGCAAGGATGGCAACAATAGCTGCTGTTTTGAGCCATAAGTTCGATGATTTTTTCTGGTGTGGCTTTTACATTGTTCATGGCGATAAATTGATTGTTGGTCCATATCAGGGTCCGGTGGCTTGCCAGGTTTTGCAGGGTTCTGGCGTTTGCCTTGCGGCTGTAACAACGAACAAAAGTATTGTTGTTGCAGATGTACATAAGTTTCCTGGACATATTGCCTGTGATTCGCGTTCCAATTCCGAAATTGTTGTTCCTGTGCGTGATGCCGATGGAAATATAAAAGCTGTTTTGGATGTTGACAGCATCTCGTTTGGCTCTTTCGATGAAACCGACCGAAAATATCTCGAAATCATTACAGCTTTTGTGTTTGCACAGCAAAAGAGCTGATAATCAGGCTTACTGCAAATTATCCATAGCATGGTATGTAAAGGACTTGTTAACAGTTATATGCCGCCAAAATACAAACCTTAAAACAAAAATTAATATTTAATTGCTACTCTTGATTCAATAAAAACCTAATAATAAAAAATGAAACAAACTTTTCTCTCCATCTTACTGATTACAATAGTTTTAATTGCAAAAACCCAACCGCCTGCTGGTTATTACGATAATGCTTCCGGAAAAATTGGTACCCAACTCCAGCAAGCCCTTCACGACATAATTGATAACCACACGGCAATTTCTTATTCAACTATTTGGACTGCTTTTAAAACTACAGACAAAAAATCAAATGGTAAAGTGTGGGATATGTATTCCGATATACCGGGCGGAACACCTCCTTACGAATTTACTTTTGTTACTGATCAATGTGGCAATTACGGTGGCGAAGGCGATTGTTACAACCGCGAACATTCCTGGCCAAAAAGCTGGTTTAACGATGGTAATCCTATGTACACCGATTTGTTCCACATTGTGGCTACCGATGGTTATGTTAATGGCCAGAGGTCCAATTATCCTTATGGAGCAGTAGGAACAGCTTCCTGGACTTCGTTAAACGGATCAAAACTTGGTACCTGTTCAACCCCAGGCTATTCGGGGATTGTTTTTGAACCCCGCGATGATTACAAAGGCGACTTTGCGCGTAACTATTTTTACATGGCAACCCGTTATTATAACGAAGATAGCGGCTGGCCGGGAAGCGATATGGTTACAGGATCGCAATTTAAACCTTGGGCCAAAGCCATGCTTCTGGTTTGGGCGCAACAAGATCCGGTTTCGCAAAAAGAAATTGACAGGAACAATGCTGTTTATACATACCAGCATAATCGAAACCCTTATATCGACCATCCGGAATATGCCAATAGCGTATGGGGAACCAATGCAGGTATGAGTGATAACCCGGTTCAGGTTGCTTTGCAGGTTTATCCTAACCCAGTTTCAGGAAGTTGTACCGTTACTTTGCCCCCCGAATTCAACCAACAAAACAATGTATTTGCTGTTTTTTCGTCGAGTGGTGTTTCTGTGAACGCGCCTTTTACTGTTAATGGCGACAAGGCAATTCTGGATTTTAAAGGTTTACCTGCTGGTTTTTATCAGGTAAGGCTTGCGATTAACGATTACAATACAATTTATCAGGCAAGGATAATTAAGAAATAGGGGAGTGGTTGAAGGTTAATCGTTATTTGAAAATGGTTAATGGGAAGTGATTGTTTATTAGGCTGTTGGTGGATAACTATTGAACTCCTAAAGGTTTGTCAATTAAGAATGCAAACAGTTGAGCTTGCGAATAATTGAACAAATAAACAGTTAACTTAGAACTCCGACCTGTTCCGGATTTCGCTCAAAAACCTTCACCGGAATCAATTTTTTGAACTTTGAATGCAAAGCATTGAACTCTTGACCGATTTTTTTTTCTGGCTAAATACATAAAACAACTTCCCTTGCAAACCATACGACTTACAAAAGAATTCAAATTTGAAATGGCTCATGCGCTCAAAGGCTACGATGGGCTTTGTAAGAATATACATGGCCACTCGTATGAACTATTGGTTACCGTTATTGGTGTGCCGATCAGCGATAGAACCTCTACCAAACTTGGGATGGTTATGGATTTTGGAGATTTGAAAAAAATTGTAAGGAATTGTATTGTTGACGAATTTGATCATGCCTTGGTGCTCAACCGTGAGTCGGTTAATGATTTTGGCTCTTTGGATGCTGAGTTTTTTGGCCGTACAATATTGGTGGATTACCAGCCAACCAGCGAAAATATGATTATTGATTTTGTTTATAGACTAAAAAACCAACTCCCCGAAAACCTGAAACTCCATCACCTTCTTCTCCGCGAAACGGTTACATCTTATGCCGAATGGTTTGCATCTGATAATGAATAAATTCAGTGTAACTATTCAGCCCTTATAAAGTGTTGAAAAACAAATATTTGCCACAGATTTCGCGGATTTCGCAGATTAAAATTATAGCAATTCAGTCAGTTTTAACAAAAGAGCTATCACAAATAGCTATAAATCTGTGCTAATCTGTGAAATCTGTGGCAAAAACGGCAAATTTAGGGGGTGAATAGTTACAATTCAGTTAATCAGCAACTTAAGGTATTTTAGGCACTTAAGACATTTTAGGCACTTAAGGCACTTTTATTTTCCCTGACATTCTTTCTGGTAAATCCCATAAGCCTCTTTATAGCCTAATTGAACTGCTTTTTGGAGGTCGCTACAAGCTAAATCTTTCTTTCCTGAATTGAGATAAACCATGGCTCGGTTAAAATAAACCATTGCATAATCAGGTTTTAATTTTATTGCCTCACTCATATCCTTCAATGCATCGGGGAATTTTCCTTGGCTGGCATTTGCAATCCCTCGGCTGGCATACGCTTCTGCAAAACCCTTTCTCGAAGCTATTGCACGGTTAAATGCATTTATCGCATCGCCAAACTTGCCGGTTTTTCCATACGTATTTCCTAAGTTGAACCAAGCATCGGCATAATCGGATTTTAAATCTATTGCTTTTTTGAACGATGCAATTGCTTCGGCATAATTTCCCTGATTGTCCAGTGCCATGGCTTCAGAATTGTATTTTTCAAAAGGAGGAACCGTTAAAATGGGTTTCATTCCCAAATTTTTGCTGTAGCCTTCGTCACCAAAATTCGGATCAACACTTACAGCTTGTTTGTAATCGGTAGCTGCGCCGCCCATATCGCCCATTTCTTTTTTTATCAAAGCCCTAGTGTACCAGAGATCTGCCACTTTTGGGTTTAACCTGATGCTTTCTGAAAAATCATTTAATGCTGCCGGATAATCTTTTATCAGAAAAAATGCTGATCCACGGTTTTTATACGAAAGGAAATTCTTTGGATCTGCATTTACACTCTTTCCGTAATCGTCAATTGCTTCTTTTGTCCGGCCTTGTTGAAACCTGATATTTCCCCGGTTGTTGTAAAGCTCGCTATTGGTTGGTTGTATTTCAATTGCCCTGTCGTAATCAGCAATTGCAGCTTCCAACTCGCCCATGGCTTTTTTCACTGTTGCCATGTTTGTAAATGCTTCAATCATTTTGGGATTGATTTCAAGTGCCTTCTTAAAATCATTGATTGCGCCAGTGTAGTCTTTAATATCAAAAAGCGCATTTCCCCTGCTCATATATAGTTCAGGCTGTGTAGGTTTCATACGCAAAGCAATTTCATAATCTTTCAATGCCCCGGTAAAATCCTTTAGTTCCCGTCGGGCCATTGCCCTATTTATGTATGCATTTACAAGGCTTGAATCATTTCCGATAACGAAATTCAAATCTTCGATTGCGCCAACATAATCGTTAACTTTGGTTTTTGCATTTGCCCTGTTGATAAAGGCATTATAATAATGGGGCAAAACCCTGATTGCCTGATTGTAATCAGCAATTGCAGCTTTGAAATTTGAGGTATCGCTAAACGCATTTCCCCGGTTATACCAGGCAATGTTCACCTCACTGCTTTTTTCGATAACATCGGTCCATAGTGTGAAATTATTCTTCCAAACCTTCGTCCTCTCGAATGTCATCACCCCAAGGAACAATAAATATGCTGCTACAATGGCATAAGCAACATTTACATTCGGGATATATTCTTTCTTGACTATCAGGTAACCAAAAATAAAACAATACCCAAACGAAGGAATATAGGCATACCTATCGGCCATAATAGCCCCTCCAACCGGAAGTAATTGCAACAGCAGAAAAATGTTGGCCAGAAAAAAACTCAATCCGAAAAAGACTGCTTTTGATTTTTTAAAGCTCAAGTACAGAGCGGTGAAAAAACCAGCAACTCCCAGAGGAGCAAGGTAATAATAGAATGGCAAGCCAACATTTTTAGCCAGATTAGGATAAGGATAATAGGCTGAAAGTGAAACCGGGAAAATAAGTTTTCCAATGTACATCAGAAAGCCATACGACGAAAAGAAAATCCGCTGCTGCCCATCGGTTTTCACCATTTCGGTGGCTGCAACTCCTTGTTGGGCCTTGATGGCTATGATACCAAAAATAACAGCCAGTACAAGATATGGAACTTTGTCAATCAGTTTTTTCTTATCGACAAGCTTTTTTTCTTGAAAATAATCGACTATGAACAATGTAACTGCCAAAGTAACAGCCTGTCCCTTAGAAAGGAGAGACAACACAAAAAACCCGATACTCAACCAATACCACTGTCGTTGCTTTTCATTGTTGAATCTAATATAAGAGTATAGTGCCAAAAGGAAGAAGAAAGCATATAAAACATCCTTGCGCTCCGAAACCCAGGAAACAGATTCCACATGTAGGGTATGAACCCCGAACAACAGACCAGCGATTGCCGAAATATTTGTCTTGCCCGTTAAAGCGAAAACAACAAGAAAAACGAGTACGGCATTTCCAGAATGAAACAGAAGGTTGGTAAAATGATAAACAAAAGGGTTTATTTTATCTATTTGATAATCAATGTATAATGAGAGCATTGTCAAAGGGTGGTAATTGCCCATGTAGGCATTGCCAAAAATCCATTTCAAGTTTTCCCACGACAGAGTTTTGATGTAATCGTTTTCGTTAACATATACACGGTCGTCCCAGTTGGTAAGGTTGTTGAAAAGTGTCGGGAAAAATACAATAAACGTAACTGCAGCTATTACAGCACCCCAGAAAAGCTTCGACTGCAAAAAGCTGATATTTTGTTTCTTTGCCATAAGTATATCGATTAATTTAGCAAATGTATAAAATATCTATTGCAAAATTTTCTGCAATACTCTAAAAGCTATACTTTCCGTATATATTTTCTGTTCATAACCGTATATATTTTTGGTTGTGTTATTTAAAATCAAAGCATTATAGTCATTATAATTTTTATGTTCCATGATCGAATCAAACCATAGTTCATGGATTATAATTTCAAGCTTGTCTTCATTTTGGCACCTGAAATCAGTTGCCTTTCTTTTTTTCGACAAGCCATAAATTATAAATTGCAAATTTTGTACTTTTGTTCATAAATAGATTGCTCCATGACTTTGGATTTGTTTATTCTACATGACAAAACCAAAACTAAATTGAATGACTTTTTTGCAGTAATAATTGGCAGTATGAACTAAAAAGATAGAATAATATAAGTTTAAAAGCTCAAAAATTTCAATACTTTTTTAAAAAGGGTTTTTAATTTGAGAAAATCAGTAACCTAAAGTTAAGGCTAAAGATAATAAATAAATAAGTTTAAGTCATGATTGGCTTCACCTTCACTGAAACGTAATGAATAAAATGGCTGAAAAGAAAAAAATCAAGAAGGCAGAACCTCGGAATCCACATCTGAGCCTTATTTTAGTAGTTGCAGCCACTTTTGTTGCGTTCTACCCATCCCTTGGGAACGACTTTGTAAACTGGGACGATGTTGTTTACATCATGAACAACGATATGATCAGGAAATTAAGTTTCGACAACATTATCAAAATATTTTCCTCTTTTTTTATGGGGAATTACCATCCTTTTACTCTATTGAGCTTTGCTTTCGATTATTCTGTGTTTAATTTGAATTCCGGCGGTTACCATTTTCACAATTTGATTATTCACCTTGTAAACGCTGTATTTGTGTATTTTGTAACCTGGCATTTGTTCAAAAAGAACAACCTTATCGCATTCATTGTCTCCATGCTTTTTGCAATACATCCAATGCATGTCGAATCTGTGGCTTGGGTTTCGGAGCGTAAGGATTTGATCTACACCATGTATTTCTTGCTTTCGATGCTTGCTTATATTTTTTATAACAAGACAGGCAGAAACAAATATTTGTTGATGTCTTTGGTTGGATTTGTGTTTTCACTTTTATCGAAAGCGCAGGCAGTAACTTTGCCAGTAGTGCTTTTGCTGATTGACTATTATTTCGAACGGAAGCCAAGTGTTAAGCTTTTTTTGGAAAAAGCTCCTTTTTTTGCACTGTCCCTTATTTTTGGAATCGTGGCCATTTTGGCCCAAAAGGCCGACGACTCTATTAATCCGGTCGGTATTTCGTTGGTAAACAGTTTGTTCTATGCGCAATACAGTATATGGGTTTATTTATACAAATTGTTGCTTCCGGTAAAGCTCACTTGCCTTTATAATTATCCGTTTACTGACAATGGTGGGATACCATTCTATATTTATCTTTCGCCTTCCATCTTGATACTCCTGGCTTTTGTGCTTTATAAAACCTATAAAAATCATAAAGCGATATTTTTCGGCTCACTTTTTTTTCTTGTAGTAATTTTCCCAGTCCTACAGTTCTTACCTGTTGGGCAGGCGATTGTTGCCGAACGGTATTCCTATATTCCATATATCGGTTTGTTTGTTGTGGTGGGGGTACTTTTTGTTCAATTCCGCGATAGCCTAAAAACATCCGACAAAAAAAACACCTTGAATTATGCGGGTGTTGGTGCCATCCTTTTGCTATGCATCCTTACTTTTAACAGGACCAAAGTATGGGCCGATAGCGTTTCCTTGTGGACTGACGTGATGAATAAAAACCCGAAATGTTTGGCTGCTTACGTAAATCGGAGTTACATGAATATTCAGTATAAAAATTATGAAAAGGTAATTGCAGACTGTGATAAAGGTTTAGCGATTGATTCGACTCATTATAAGTTGTATATAAATAAGGGAACAGCTTTTCGCCATTTGGGGATGTACGAGGAAGCCGTTAAGGAATTTACAACAACCATTCGTATAAACCCCCAAAGCTACGATACTTACCTTGACCGAGGGATAATTTATACCGACAATTTAAACCAAGTCCGAAAAGGCATTTCAGATTTCCGGTTTTTCCTGAAATTCAGGCCGGAAAATAAAAATGGAAATTACAACTTGGCAGTAGCCTATTATAAGCAGCAAGTTTATGATAGCTCGTTGTATTATTGTAACAAAACAATTGAGTTGGCTAACGACTATGCAGGTGCTTATTACATAAGTGCACTTTTGTATGATATAAAACAGGATTTCGCAAAAGCCTATGAGTTTGGATCGAAGGCGCAAACTCTTGGTTATGGCATTGAACCTGCTCTTTTAACAAAGTGGCAAAAAAATGCAAATGTCTTGGTTCCTAATTTTAATTAGCAGGTTTTAAAGATGAAAAAACCAGAACAAAAGTATTCAGAATGGATGTTCGCCCTTTTGCCGGCGATACTGGCTATCGTATTGTATGCTAACACCATTCCCAATAAATATTGTTTGGATGATTATTGTGTGATTGTCAATAATACGTATGTGCAAAGTGGGTTTTCGGGCATACCAAAACTTCTTTCCACCAATTTTTTCAACGGCATGAACGGGTTTAATGATGGGTTATACCGACCGGTTCCGATGGTAACTTATGCAATTGAATACGGCATTTTTGGAATGAATCCTGCCGTCAGCCATACAGTAAACATGCTACTGTTTGCATTGGCAGCTTTTGTTCTTTTTCTCTTGATGAGGAAATTGTCCAGTGAAAAACATGTCATTTTTGCACTTGCCATCACGTTGTTATTTGTTGCACATCCCATCCATACCGAAGTGGTTGGCAATATCAAAGGCCGCGACGACCTGCTTGCTTTCCTTTTTGGGATACTTGCCATGTATTATTTTTTTCGCAATGCGGAGGGAAAATCAAAACTCGCTTTAGCGTTGGGGATAGGATTCTATGTGCTTTCGTTGCTATCGAAAGAAAGCTCGCTCATGTTCCTGTTTGTAATACCAACCATGATTTTCCTTTTTGCAAAAGCTCCGAACAAAAGCCAATGGAAGCTGATTGCTTCATTATCAGTTATTACAATTAGTTGGCTCGTTATTCGGTATTTGATTGTTCATTCCATGCCAAATCCTATTGATAAAGGCGTGTTTTCTGATCTTAATAATTCGATACTTTCAACCAGTGATATCGTATCTCGTACGGCAACAGGGATTTACTTGCAATTCCTTTATTTATCAAAGCTTGTTGCACCTTTCTGGCTTTCGCACGATTATTCCTACAACCAAGTCCCTGTTATTGGGCTTGTTAGTCTCAAGTTCGTGCTTGCACTGATAGTAGTTTTTGGTGCAATTGCAACATTAATCATTACTTACAAGCGAAACAAACTCATTTTCTTTGGCGTACTTTTCTATTTCCTTACTTTGGCCACAGTTTCGAATATTGTGCTATATATTGGAGCAACCATGGCCGAACGTTTTCTTTTTACACCATCATTAGGCTTTGCGATTGTAACAGGTTCGTTACTGTTGTTGCTTTTAAAAAATGTGAAAGCAAAAGACTCATTTCAACAAGTTATTTCTGGGAACAAAGGGTTCGCAGCCATTCTGTTTTTCGTATTGATTGTTTATTCAGCTACAACTATAAGCCGGAACTTCGATTGGAAAGATAACCTAAGTCTATACGCAACCGATGTAAATCGTTCGACAAACAGTGCCAGAGCACATTATAATTATGGCAGTGCTTTAATGGGTAAGATAGAAAGTGGTGAAACTGGTGAAAAAAAGGTACAAATGCTGAAAATTGCAATTATGGAACTAAAAAAGGCTCTTTTAATTTACCCTAATTATCTTGATGCGTATAACAACCTAGGCAATTTGTATTCGGATATGGGAAACAAGGATTCGGCGGTTTATTATTATGCGCATACGCTCAAAATGGACAGTGGCTACATGAAAGGATATTACAATCTGGGCATCAACTATTATACGATGGGCCGGTATGCCGATGCCATTCCTATGCTTGGGAAATATGCTATGTACAAGCCCGAAATGCCACAAATTTATTATTTCATTGGCAATGCGTATGGTGGAATTGGCAAATTTGATGAAGCAATAATTTGTCTTGAAAAAAATCTATTACTTGGCGGCGAAAACCTGGAAACCTTGATTTTATTGGGAAAGGCTTATGGTTTCAAGAAACAGCTTGATAAATCGCTCGAAATTTTTAACCGAGCTTTTCAGGTTGATCCAAATAATGCAGATTTGTTATTTAACCTTGGCCTCACATATAGCTACTTAGGGCAAGCAGCAAAGAGCATCGATCTTTACCAACGAGCCATTCAGTTAAATCCAGGTTTTATCCCTGCTTATTACGAACTTGCCAACGCTTATGATAGGATAGGAAAAAGTCAGGAAGCTGCAATAATTAGGGCACAAGCCATTCAAGCTCAGCAAAACCAATAGAAATATTTTTGATATGCGAAAAGGAAATATTGATAAAGAAACAGTCTCAAATGCACTTAAAGTAAAGGAGATTACATCTTCGGAACTTTTGCAGACTACCATTCCGCCCAAGCGCTTGGAGTTGTATTTTTCTTTGTTTGTGGCAGTAATTGGTTTTTTGCTGTATTTCAATACGATTTTTAATGATTACGCACTCGATGACCGTGCAGTAATCCAGGAAAACAAGTTCACAAAGCAAGGCATTGCAGGGATTCCAACCTTGCTCACTACATTTTATTGGGCTGGTTTTTGGGGCGAAAATGCTGGTTTGTACCGCCCATTATCTATGGTTACTTTTGCAATGGAATGGCAGTTTTCCCCAAACAATCCTCATGTTGGGCATGTTACAAACCTGCTACTTTATGCGCTTACTGGTTTCCTATTATTCAGGATGTTAAGGCGTATGATGCCGAAACACAACGTTTTACTGCCATTTATAATTTCACTTTTGTTTATTGCCCATCCAATACACACCGAAGTGGTTGCCAATATTAAGAGCCGAGACGAAATACTGTGTTTGCTGTTTTTCATTTTGTCGATAGATAATTTGCTCATTTATACGGATTCCGGTAGCAAATGGAGGCTGGTTGTGGCTGTAGGAAGCTACTTTTTATGCCTTTTTGCGAAGGAAAGTGGAATAGCATTTATTCTGATTTTTCCTGTTATCCTTTGGTTTTTTAGGGATTTTAGTTTTAAAGCAATATTAAGCAAAACTTGGCCTTTTGCTGCCACTGTGGCAGTTTACTTCATTATCAGAATGATGATTCTTGGAACTAACGTTACCGGTAAGGCATACACTTACCTCGACAATTCCTTGGTTGCCGCTCCTGATCTAATGTCGAGGTTTGCGACAGCATTTTATATGTTGGGCAAGTATTTGAAGATTTTGTTGATCCCTTATCCTTTATCTTATGATTATTCATTTCAGGAAATCCCTTTTTATAGTTGGGGCAATTTTCAGGCATTTCTGCCTTTAATGACTTATGCCGCTGGATTCATTTTTGCTGTTCGATGCTTTTTGAAAAATGACAAAAGTATTTTTGCATTTGGGATACTGTTTTACCTGCTTTCGCTTGCAGTGGTTGCCAATGTTTTTATTCTGATTGGGGCTACCATGGCCGACCGATTCCTTTATATTCCATCGTTAGGGTTTTGTTTTATTGTTGGCTTTGGCTTGATGCGCCTCTTTCCAGAAAAAGTCGGAAAGAATGTAAAGATGACAACTAATTCGCTTTTTAACCGAAATAAATGGGCGTTGTTGCTAACTGTCGCTATCCTGATTCCTTATTCCGTCGAAACTGTTGCGCGGAACCGTGATTGGTACGACAACACAACACTGTTTGTGGCCGATGCCCATTCTGCTACTGGAAGTTCTCGGGTCCGGACCAATTACGGAGTTGTACTTTTGCAAAAATTCGATAAAACCAGTCCAGAGAATGAAAAAAATACTGCATATCTCGACAAATCAATTGTTGAATTTAAAGCAGCTATAAAAATTGACCCAAATCACCCTATGGCTTATATGAATTTGGGAGCTGCTTTGTATCAGAAAAACGAATATAATGATGCTATCGAAGCCCTAAAAACCTCGATCAGTTTGGATCCATCTGAACCAAAACCATATAGTACTTTAGGGAATGCGTATTACAGGATTCACGATTACAATAATTCAATTATCAACCTCAAAAAGTGCATCGAACTTAACTTCACCTCATCCGAAACCTATAACTTTCTAGGTGGTTCTTATTTTGCTACCGGTGATTTTCCAAATGCAGTCGCCTCTTATATAAAAGCAATTGAATTGGATCCGAAAAATGTAGAACTCCACACCAATCTTGGAAGTGTTTATGGCTCCAAAGGCGATCTGGCCAATGCTATCAAGAGTTTTCGCAATGCGGAGAAACTTGAACCCAACAATGCACAAGTTTTATCTTTGCTTGCAATGACTTATAAAAATATGGGAAACAAGGACAGCACCCAGTTTTACAATTCGAAAATCGCACAAATCCAGCAAAAATAATAAGGAAGCCAGAATTCTGGATTACATTCATTATAAAAGCCACTTTTCCTTGCTATGTATGGCATTCTGTGCGGAAAAGGAACTGTTTTCGAATGTGTCTTCATATTATAAGCGTAAAATCTTTTCTATTGTTTGATGTCTCATAAATCCATCATGTAAATACCTCTTAATAAGGAGCTTATACTCAGAAGAATCTATATCGTAATCTGATATTTCTATCCAATCATTGGTTTTATCAGTCATATAATGTAATCGTATCAAAAACACTAAAAAGATCCTTTCTGACAGGAGTATTTTTGTCTATTTCAGGTTTCCTGATAGGTTCATTTTTCTTTTTCGCCAACAAGAATTGTACCATAAAGTTCACTTCATCAACTTACGTTCCTTCATCCAGTCTTCCAACCTATCATGCCATGATTCAACTGGCCCCAATCCTTTTTTCTTGAGTGCATAACCATGCCCACCTTTTTCGTAGATGTGCATTTCGACAGGTACTTTATATTTACGGCAAGCCTGATAATACAAAATGCTGTTTTCGGGAGAAACGCCATCATCTGTGGTACTTATCAGAAATGTTGGAGGGGTAGTACCTGTAACTTGTAAATCATTGGAATAAAATTCGATTTTTCCCGATGAAGGGTTTTCACCTAAAAGATTCCCCCGGGAACCTGAATGAGTTACCGTTTCGTCAAAAGTAATAACGGGGTAAATAAGAATTGAAAAATCGGGTCGCACACTTATTCCAGTGTCAGTAATTTCTCCAATCTGGGTATTAAAATGCGTTGAAGCAGTTGAAGCCAGGTGGCCACCAGCTGAAAATCCCATAATACCGATTTTATTAGGTGAAACCCCATATTTGGCAGCATTTTTCCGTACAACCCTTATTGCTTGCTGGGCATCCTGCAAAGGCCTGATTTCGGCATCCTCGAACAAATTGGTTTGTGGTAGTCGATATTTTAGCACAAAAGCAGTTATGCCCCTTGAGGCAAACCATCCTGCAATTTCATAACCTTCATGATCGATGGCTAAAATGCTGTACCCACCACCAGGACAGATTATTACAGAGGCATCTGAAGTTTTATCCTTAGGCTGGTACATATAAAGTGCCGGATTGGTAACATTTTTAACCCGTGTAATCCCATCAGTAGTTATTGATTCCTCCTGAATCTGCACTCCTTTTGAACCGGGTACGCCATTTGGATAAAGATAAATGGTTTCGTCCTGAGAATAGGCATTTATCATACCTGATAAAAACAGTAAGCAAATCAGAATATTTTTCATTACAAATTCATTTTCAATAATTTAAACCTCATTACATTGTGAGTTATCTATCCGCTACTATCTATTATTGGCCTTCCTCTATAAGTTCGTGCCGGTGTTTGCGGTATTCGATTATTGGTTTGTCGCCCATTATCAGCCTCTCATTCATCTTAAACTCACTTTTTTTAGGCAACTGGGTTTCAACAACTCTTTTGTCCTGACGAAGGATAACGATGCTGGAAATTTTACCAATATAGTTGAAAAGTCCCCGTAAAATCGGAATACGGATCATTTTTTGGTAGTACCTTATATATACAATGGAATTTTCGTCATCCACTGGAACAAATGCTGCAAAAGCCCTTATTTTATTGGAAATGAAATTCTGCCAAATGTTGGGAAAATGAAACCGAAGTTGAAATAGCTGTTTGTAATCAACAATTTCGTCAGGTTTCAGGGAGATTGTTTTACCGTCATCCTTGATATTGTTGACATAAAAGGTAATCAATTCGCCTTCCCTTACCACAACAGGCCCATTTACTAAAGTTTTTTTGCCACTACCAATAGTTGTACGGTGTACAAACGGCAGGTGTACAACATCGAGTTGGTTTTCTATTGACCTGGAATAGTGTACGTTCCAATGATCTTTGAAAGTCGAATAGGAAAAATCGCCAAGTTCTTCAAAGAAAAAGGGCTTTTCCGTGGCTTTTTCGGCTTCGCCATACCAAAGCCATATAAGTCCATAAGCTTCATGCGATTTATAGGATTGTACCTTCATTGTTTCGGGAACCGGTTTTAGTTTTCCATTAGCTGGAATCAGATTGATCTTACCGGTTTTATCGTACACAAACCCATGAAATGGACATTCAAGTTCGCCATTGACAATTTTGCCACACGAAAGCGAAACCCCTCGATGGCAGCATGAATCGGCAATGCAGCAAACCTCGCCATTATTGCCGCGCCACAAAGCTAAATGTTCGTTAAACCGCTTTATCCTTAACGGTTTATGTTTTTTCAATTCCTTTGATTCAAGGATAACGTACCACTGGTTGTTGATCATAATGTTCTGAGAATTTAGTGTTGACAGCTTTTAAACCAGAAAACTCATGATAAAACACGAAAATGATCAATGTTTTAGGCAAGCAACCTGTTTAGCGAAAGGCTGAAATGAACAAAGGGAAAATGACTGTAAAGATTAGGCTATTTTCAGGCTATGGTTTCTTGATCCCTTTTTCGACAACAGCACGAACTATGGCAAAGAACCAGCTATTGGGAAGAATCCGCCTTAATAACAACAGCAATGGCGACTGCCCACCAACCGGATATCGCAACCTAAAAGAAGAATCATTGGCTGCCTGAAATACTTTTTGAGCGACAACCTCAGCAGTTGGAGCGTTTTTGTAGCTATCGAGCATATTCTGATGCACTTTGGGAACATAGCTTTTGTAAACATCGCTGGTTACAAACTCAATAGCATTTTCGAAATCGGTCTTTATCGCTCCTGGCTCAATATTTTTGATTTTAATATTAAAAGGCTTCAATTCGTAATGTAATGATTCCATAAAACCCTCGATGGCCCATTTAGTGCCATGGTAACTACTATACAAAGGAAATGTTATCAGCCCGCCCATAGATGAAGTGGTAATAATAGTGCCATTTTTCTTTTCCCTGAAATAAGGCAATATCGCTCTGGTAACATTCATAACACCAAATACATTGGTATCGAATTGTTTTTTGATTTGTTCTTGAGTCATTGCTTCAAATGCCCCAACCAGAGCATAACCAGCATTATTGAAAACAACATCAATGCCGCCAAAAACTTGGATCGTTTCGGCAATTGCCAGTTTTATACTTTCTTCATCCATGACATCAAGCTTGAAAATCCTGATGTTTTTGTATTTCTGAAGTTCGGTTCTTTTTTCGGGAGTACGCATGGTTGCTGATACATTCCAGCCTTTTTCGGCAAAATATATTGAGGTGAGTTTGCCAATCCCCGTTGAAGCTCCTGTTATAAAAATAGTTTTTGCCATGTATTTATTTTAGTGTAAACGTGTAAGTTCTCCAGATACTACCTGATCATTAACGCAGTACCCGATTTTCTCTTCGATAAATGTTCCGTATTACCAATGTTATTTGCTTCCCAAATTGTATCATCTCTAAAAATAGCCGATGCCTTCCAAACAAAAACGCCTTCTTGAAGAAGAATACCATTGTACGTGCCATCCCAGCCTTCGGTTGGCCGTCCCAAATCATCGAGTTTATCAGACCACCACAACAGATTATCCCACCTGTCGAAAACTTCGAACCGGTATTCCTTTAGGTTGATTCCAACCGGTTTCAACAAGTGGACAGATTCTTCTGGGTTTTCGGGCGAAAAAGCATTGGGAACATACAAGCCTTTTACCATAAATTCGTACTTCATGGTAAGCGTATCGGTGCAGCCTTTATCGTTCCATGTTACCAAAGAAATATTATATGTGCCATCGTTTTGGAAAAATGCTACTGGGTTTTGCGTATAAGACTCATTGCCATTGCCGAAATCCCAATAATACTGTTCACCATCAATCGAGAGGTTTGCGAATTGGAGTTGACCCTGAACATCGTTGAAATTATCAGTGTAAGTATAAATACTGGTTGGGATATTCCATGTTTTAATGTGCTGGTTTATAGTGTCGTAACATCCATTGGTATCAGTTACCATTAGATTTACCAGATAATTGCCGGGAACACTGAAAATAAAATCAGGGTTTTGCACATCCCTTTTCCCCAACAGACCTGTGGTATCCGAAAATTCCCATTTCCAATCAACGAGTGGGGCAACTGATAGAACCGACATGTCAGTAAACTTGGTATTGTCGCCAGCGCAGGATAATGTATAAAGATAATTTGCATCGGGAAGGCCAAAGACTATTAGTGTTTTTTGGATTGAATCCTTGCAGCCTAATGTGTTTACTGCCGAAAGCTGCACATCGTAACTTCCTGGCGCACCGTAAATATGGGAAGGATTCCTCATTGTTGAAGTATCCGTCAATGGAATTGTCGGCTCCCCGAAGTTCCATGCAAAATCGCTGATTAATGTCCCGTTTCCGGAAGTCATGTTGGTGAAAACAGTTTCTTGTTCGTAACACACCGCTGTACTTGTGAATTCCGGTATTGGGCTTGGGTTAACCGAAACCAGTATTTGAACTGAATCACTGACCTGATGTCCAGCCAATGCTGAAGAAACCTTCATTTTAACGGTAAACACTCCTGGTGATCTAAAAATATGGTTAACCGTGTCGGAATAAACGTTATATGTTGTGTCGCTACCATCACCAAAATTCCAGTACCATTGATTTGTAGGCAATCCGCTGTAACTACTGTCGGAAAATGCGAGTATATTATTTTGGCAAATCAAAGTGTCAATTACTTCGGCCACAGCTTTTATACAAGGTTTTACAAACAAATTACTGTCAACAATGGAATTGCTGCAACCCTTAGTATTGGTTACGGTGAGGCTTGTTGTAAAAACACCCGCTGAAGGATAATGGTGGAATAAATTGGGCGAATTGGGTCGGAAAATAGTTTTCACCGTACCATCACCAAAATTCCAAACCCATTTGTTTACGATGCTTCCACTTCCAAAGGATGAATCATTAAAATAAACAGTGCTGTCGCAAACACCATTAGAATAAGTGAACAAAGGAACTGGCAAAGGCAATACAACAACTTCCTTGTGAATGGTTTTCGAACAATTATTGATATCTATCGATTGTAGGCTTACTGTATATGTGCCAGGTTGTGCGTAAGAATGCGATGGGTTTTTTAATGAAGAAGAATTGTTGATTCCCGAATTATTTTCTCCAAAATTCCAGTTGAAGACTAGGAGAGAATCGGTTGACGGTGCAAGCAACTGTGGTGTAAAATGCGTGGTGTCGCGGAAACAGGTTATTGAGGCTACAAATGTGAAATTAAATCCCAGCGGCACACAAACTTCTTCCACTAGTGTATCAACACACCCACGAACATCAGTAGCAATCAAGCGCACGTTGTAACACGAATCGGAAACGTTGAAAACATAAACCGGATTCTGTAAGGTTGAGTAATGATTGGGTTCAAACTCCCAGTTCCAGCCAACAATAGCTATTTGTTGGTTGTAGGAAGAATCCTGAAAGTAAACGGCTCCGTCGTTACATGGTGCTGTGGTATAGGTGAATGCTGCTGTTGGCTTTCCGAAAACCTGAATAGAAACCATGCTAGTATCCTGACACCCGCTAAGTGAAGTAACAATCAAAACCACATTATAAGTTCCTGATGTTGGGAATATCCACGCTGGGTTTTGTAAATTGGAAGTGTCATTATCAGTTGTGGTAACCCCAAAATCCCAATGCCAATCTGTAATTTGTTCACCACTTGAGGTAAACGACAAATCAGTAAAATGGGTGGTCGCGCTCTGGCAAGCACTTGAAAAACTAAATTGGGCATTGGGCTTAGGCAATATATTGATGTTATGCGAAATAGAATTTTCGCAACCGGTAGTATCCGAAATAGTAAGTATAGCAGTATAAATGCCAACAGTTTCGTATGTATGAGTAGGATCTTGTTGAGATGAATGAGAAGTTCCATCACCAAAATTCCAGTCGAAGGATTGAACTGTAGATAAGTTGGTAACGGCGGCATCAACCAAGAACTCGGTAGAAGTCCTGATGCAGTTATTTGCCCACGAAAAATCAACTGGTGGTTTTGGCTGAATCGTAACAACATGCGAGATGGTATCAGGGCAACCATTGGCGTTGAATGATTGCAAAAGCACAGTATATGAACCTGTTGTGGAATAAATATGTAATGGGTTCAGCAAATTGGAGGTGTTGTTTGATCCAGATGCAGGGTCACCAAAATCCCATAGACTGCCAACAACTGATGTTCCATTGTTTGGCGAAGTAAGGTTTGAAAAACTAACAGACGCATTTAAGCATGTATTTGAAAAACTGAATTCAGCCAACGGGCTTGACAAAATATTAACGGTTTGTGTGAAATTTGCTTCACAACCTTGAGAGGTTACGACTTTTAACGAAACAGGATAAAAATCTGCAACCAAATAGCTGTGCGCAATGTTAGGATTTAATGGCGCATTTATCAAAGTATCAGAACCATCGCCGAAATCCCAATACCAGGAAATAAACTGTCCATTAGCCAATGTTGATAAATCAGTGAAAAGCATTGGATAATTGGCGCAGTTTAATGCCGAAGCCTGGAAGAAAGCTGTTGGTGGTGGCAAAATGGCAACTACGTCTATTTTTGAATTTACACAACCTGCAGTATCTGTAACAGTTAGCGTAACGGTGTATAAACCTGTGGAAGCATAAATATGAAATGGGTCAATCTCTGGCGATGAATATCCATCGCCGAAATCCCACAGACGACTCACTGTTGCATTTTCATTTACAAATGTGGAACTGATAAAATGGGTCGAATCATTCTCGCAACCGGCAGCAGATGTGAAATTGACTGCCGGTAATTCGTGTATTGTAACTTGCTTGTTAACAGTATCGGAACAACCTCCAGTGTTAAAAGCAATAAGTTTCACAGTGTAAATACCTGCTGCCGCAAAAATATGCAAAGCATCCTGCAACGTTGAAATATTGTTGGAGCCGGAAGCCGGATCGCCAAAATCCCATTTCCAAGAAATCAAACCTCCTGCGCCACTTTGCGATAAATCTGCAAATTCCACCGCTTGGTTACGGCAAGTTACATCATAATTAAAATCGGCTAAAGGATTAGGGGCAACTAGAATCGGTTTCGAAACAGTGTTTACACAACTGTCGTTGGTTGTAACAGTCAGGCTAGTAATGTAATTTCCATAGTTTGTGTATTGATGGGAAACATCAGGAAGATTAGGAAACAAAACTGTGGTAGTACTGCCATCGCCAAAATCCCATTGCCATTTTACAATATAACCATACGCTGCAGAGGCCATGCTTGTGAATACTGAAGCCGCTTGCGAGCATATAGGTGAGGAAATGCTGTACTCAGCACTCGGTTTTGGAATTATATTTATCACTTTAGTAATTGAATTGCTACATCCTGAAACATCTGTAATGTTGAGTGTTACCTGATAATTTCCTGAATTGGTGTAAACATGTTGCGGTGTAGCCAAAGGAGAAGTTACTCCATCGCCAAAATCCCAAAACCAGGAATTTACAGCCGGAACATTAATCACCGAAGCGTTCGGCTCAAACAAGGCTGGATAATCTTCACACCTGTACTCAACTAAAAAATCTACAGGAACATCGGGCAGGATAATGATTGTTTTTTGTATTTCGGATTCGCATCCATTCGCTAATGCCACATGCAGAATCACAGTGTAAGTGCCAGATGCACTAAACTGATGTGTTGGGTTTTGAACTGTTGATTGGTTTCCCCCGGCTGAATTGGGATCGCCAAAATCCCATAGCCATTGCGCAATTGAACCACCACCATTAAGTTGCGTAATATCTGTAAACAAAACAGGTTCGTTGGAACATGGAATTGTGGTGAAATCGAAATTTGCAACAGCACCGGGATTAATGACCAATTGTTGGATTTCGGTATTCCAGCAACTGTCGGATGATTGTACAGAAAGTAAAACCGGATAGCTTCCTGATAATAAATAAGTATGGGAAACGGTCGGATTGTTTGGATAAAGAACAGTTTGTGTGCTGCCGTCGCCAAAATCGTAATTCCACCGAACAATTATTCCTGATGGTGTATTGCTGAAATTGGTAAAAATTACCTCCGAACCCGAACAGTTGCTGTTTCCAGCATCAAAATGGGCGAC